>JAZQAY010000027.1:0-10892 GCA_045545455.1 Anaerovoracaceae bacterium
AGATATACCGGAAGGGTTGCCACGAGGGTCTTACCTTCACCTGTCTTCATCTCAGCGATCCTTCCCTGATGGATCGCGATACCGCCTACGATCTGCACCCTGTAGTGCTTCATGTTGAGGACTCTCCATGCAGCCTCCCTGCATACCGCAAAGGCATCCGGAAGGATATCGTCCAGAGTCTCGCCGTTTGCCAGGCGCTCCTTCAGTTTAGGAGTCATAGCCCTCAGCTCGTTGTCGTCCATGGCCTCATACTTCCCCTCGAGGGCCAGGACTTCGTCAGCTATCTTATCGAGCTTTTTTACTTCCTTGGAATTAACGTCTCCAAAAATTTTTTCAAGTAAACCCATTTTGATTTTTCCGCCCTTTCGCAAAACACCTGCGTCGGGCATTCCTTTCTGTATATTATGTTTTTTGCGATCCCGCAGACGGGAACGCTTCAAGTCCGATTTTCAGCGCTATATATTATATCATACTTGAGTCAAGTATGCCATATTAATATGTTGTTCATGTTATGCATGCATGTGTTTCTGCAAACAAAAAACCGGGAAGCGCTGGGCTTCCCGGTCTGCAGTCCGAAATATTAGAGGTTTCCGTCAACCTTTGCCATGTGGTGAAGCATGTTGAGGAGGTTGGAGCAGTAACCGAACTCGTTGTCATAGTAAGCGATGAGCTTGAAGAAGTGGTCGTTCAGCTCGATGGTCTGTCTTGCGTCGAAGATGGAGGTGCATGGATCGCCTACGAAGTCTCCGGATACCACTTCGTCGTCAACGTACTCGATAACGCCTTTCATGTAAGTCTCGGAAGCTTCCTTGATCTTTTCACGGAGCTGCCAGTGTGAAGTGGGCTTCTCGGTAACGATGTTAACGTCGATAACGGATACGTCAGCTGTGGGAACTCTGTAGGAGATACCGGTCATCTTGCCCTGAAGTGAAGGGATAACGAGACCTACTGCCTTAGCTGCTCCTGTGGTAGAAGGAATAACGTTTCCGAATACGGATCTTCCTGTTCTCCAGTCCTTGAGGGACTTGGCGTCTACTACCTTCTGCTTGGCTGTTGCAGCGTGGATGGTGGACATGAGTCCTTCCTTGATTCCCCAGTTGTCTTCAACTACCTTCATTAGAGGTGCGAGGCAGTTGGTGGTGCAGGATGCGTTTGAAACTACCTGCATGTCGGAGGAATACTTCTCCTGGTTTACGCCGAATACGAAAGTGGGAGTTACCTTATCCTTGGCGGGAGCGGAAATGATGACGTGCTTGGCTCCTGCTTCGATGTGGTCCATAGCCTTGTCTGTGGTAACATATGCGCCTGTGCAGTCGATAACGTAGTCAACGCCTGCAGCCTTCCAGGGAATTTCCTTAGCGTCTGAATACTTGTATACCTCGATGTGTTTTCCATCGATGAAAACGCCTGTGTCGTCGTGGTCCAGGCTCTTCGGGAATCTTCCGAAGATGCTGTCATACTTAAGCATGTAAACCAGATAATCCAGGTCTGCATTTCTCCAGTTAATAGCGCGGATGTCTACGTCCGGGCAATTCATTGCCGCGCGGATGATGACTCTTGCAATTCTACCAAATCCATTGATTCCAACTCTGATCGCCATTTGATTGATCTCCTTTTCTCTTATGACTTTGATCATTATTTTGATTTCTCTTACTCTGCGCTTATATAGCGCAAATTCTTACAAATACAGTGTACACCAAGCCCCTGCTGTTTTCAAGGGCGATAGCGCTCAGATCGATAATTTTTTCTTTATGTAAAGGTTATGGTCTCTTAAGAAGAGCCGGATTCGGAAACAATTGAAAACGCTGCCGGCCGGCAGCGTTTCTTCAGTCTTCTCTATGTGCTTTTTTCCAGTCCTTTATCTGCTTCAGGCGTTCTTTGTACTTGGATTCCAGGCCGTTGTCGGATGGCCTGAAGTATTCCTTCCCCTGAAGTGAATCCGGGAGACACTGCATGGCTGTGATATGCCCTTCGTAGTCGTGAGCATACTTATAGCCCCTGCCATAGCCGATCTCTTTCATCAGCTTGGTAACACCGTTTCTGATGTGAAGGGGTACGGGTTCCGCCATCATTTTAACGGCATCATCCCTTGCGGACATATATGCCGCTTCCATAGCGTTCGACTTAGGAGCCATGGACATGTAGATCACGGCTTCAGTGAGGTGCACCGTGCACTCGGGCATTCCGATGAAGTGGCAGGCCTGGTATGCGGCCACACCTATCTCCATGGCTCTGGGATCGGCGAGGCCGATATCCTCTGCCCCGAATCTCAGGACGCGCCTTGCAACGTACAAAGGATCCTCGCCGGCTTCCAGCATCCTGGCGAGCCAATAAACGGCCGCATCGGGATCGGAATTTCTCATGGATTTATGGAGGGCTGAAATCAGATTATAGTGCTCTTCACCGTCTTTATCGTATAATAACGATTTCTTGGATATGCACTGCTCAAGGGTCTCGGGAGTTACGGTGGTGACGCCCTTCTTGTCGATATCGCCGTTCAGGATCACCATCTCGAGAGTAGAGAGGGCCGTCCTGGCATCACCGTTTGCGAAGTTCGCTATCATGTAGAGCATGTCCTCATCTATCTTTATCTCCTGGCCTCCGAAGCCCCTCTCGTCGCTTAAGGCGTGCTTCAGGAGCTTCACAAGGTCGTCTGCAGACAAGGCCTGGAGGACGAATACTTTGCACCTGGAAAGAAGAGCTCCGTTTATCTCAAACGAAGGGTTCTCAGTGGTGGCTCCGATCAGTATGATGGATCCCTTTTCAACGAAGGGCAGGAAGGCGTCCTGCTGGGCTTTGTTGAAGCGGTGGATCTCGTCCACGAAGAGGATCGTCTTCTCACCGAACTTGCGGTTCTCCTCGGCCTGCTGCATCACCTGCTTGATCTCCTTGATGCCGGAGGTCACAGCTGAGAAGTCGATGAAGGCAGCCTTGGTACGCTTGGCTATGATCCTGGCCAGGGTGGTCTTACCCACTCCCGGAGGTCCCCAGAATACCATGGATGATACCTGGTCGCTCTCGATCAGCCTTCTTAAAACCTTGCCCTCTCCGAGAAGATGCTCCTGACCTACGTATTCATCCAGGTCTCTCGGCCTCAGTCGGGCAGCTAAAGGCTGCGGTATTTCATTTTCAAATAGATTCAGCTGTTCCATTTTTTAATTATAAGGTGTATCCTTCCAGGATCTTTCTTGCAACGAACACACCGCTTGCGGATGCGTGTGAAAGCGAATGGGTCACGCCGGATCCGTCTCCGATGACGTAGAGTCCTTTGCATGTGGTCTCCAGGTTCTCGTCCAGTTCAACGTTCATGTTGTAGAACTTGACCTCAACTCCGTAGAGTAAAGTATCGTGGTTGGCAGTTCCCGGAGCGATCTTATCAAGAGCATATACCATCTCGATAATATCGTCCATTATCCTCTTGGGTATGACCAGTGAAAGGTCTCCGGGAGTGGCTGAAAGAGTGGGTCTCACAAAGCTCTCCTTAAGTCTGCTCTCGTTGGTCCTTCTTCCCTTGATAAGGTCTCCGAAGCGCTGTACGATTACTCCGCCTCCCAGCATATTGGAAAGACGGGCTATGCTTTCGCCGTACTCGTTGGATTCTTTGAAGGGTTCGGTGAAGTGCTTGGTAACCAGAAGAGCGAAGTTTGTGTTCTCCGTGTGGAGAGCGAGGTCTTCATAGCTGTGTCCGTTTACCGTTACGATTCCGTTGGTGTTTTCGTTGACGACTACTCCGTGGGGATTCATGCAGAAGGTCCTCACGAGGTCGTTATAGTTCTTGGTTCTGTATACTATCTTTGACTCGTAGAGCTCGTCGGTAAGATGTGAGAATACTTCATGAGGAAGCTCTACTCTTACTCCGATATCCACACGGTTGGAGTGTGTGACGATGCCCAGGTCCTCGCAGACGCTCTCCATCCACTTGGATCCGGAACGGCCTACGGAGATTATGAGCTTGTCGCAGGCGAAATCGCCCTTGGTGGTCTCGATCTCATAGCCTGCGTCCGTCTTCTTCACCTTTGTTACCTGGGTGTTGAAAAAGAACTCCACCTTTTCCTTGATCTCATTATAGAGGTTCTCCAGAACCACGTAGTTCTTATCCGTACCCAGATGTCTTACCTGAGCTTCCAGAAGTTTCAGATCGTGCTCAAAGCATTTCTTCTTGATACCTGAATTGGCGGTGGAGAAGAGCTTGGTCCCTGCTCCGCCGTGGTCCATGTTTATCTCGTCAACGTACTTCATCAGGCGGATGGCCTTCTGATGTCCGATATACTCGTAGAGATTGCCTCCGAACTCGTTTGTTATGTTGTATTTTCCGTCGGAGAATGCTCCCGCTCCTCCGAAGCCGCTCATGATGGAGCAGGTCTTGCAATGGATGCAGGACTTTACCTTATCTCCGTCGATTGGGCAGTGCCTCTTGGCGAGTTCGTTTCCCTGTTCAAAACATGCGATCTTAAGGCTGTGGGATTTTTTTGCGAATTCGTGGGCCGCAAAAACTCCTCCCGGGCCTGCGCCGACGATTATAACGTCATACTTAGTCATTCTTTCTACCTCGGTCTAAAATAATATGAGCCATCAGTCCCCTGATGGCTCCTTTTGCTTTCGCTTATTTCTTGATGGTTCCATCCGGGTTGAACACCGGCAGTTCCTCCAGATAAGTGATGTCCTCTCTTCCGAGAGCGTCTCCTTCAGCAAGCACCGCGAAACGTCCGACGATGTTTCCTCCGGCGCGTTCTACCAGGTTCTCCAGGGATCTCAGGGATTCTCCCGTGGATATTACGTCATCCACGATGAGGACTCTCTTATCCTTGATCATATCTATTTCTCTCTGACCGATGCAAAGCATCTGGATGTGATCCGTGGTGATGGAGTCAACATCTGTGGTCAGCAGGTTTTCCATGTAAAGCTTGGGGCCTTTGCGGGCGATGACATAGTTGTCAGTGCCTGCCTGACGGGCCATTTCATAGCAGAGAGGAATTCCCTTAGCCTCTGCAGTCAGAAGAACATCAAATTCAGGCGCCTTCTTCAGAAGTTCCGCAGCGCTTGCCTTGGTGATCTCCACGTCGGAGAACATGATGAAAGCTGCGATATAAAGGTCGTCTGTAACTTTGCAAAGGGGAAGCTGTCTCTTAAGTCCAGCAATTGTCATTTCATGATACATATGCTCTACCTCTCTTTGATTATTTGTATCCAACAGGGTTATTATACATTAAACGTTCTGCAGTTGCAAGTAAAGCCTTGAAAATACGCTATCCATCGGCTTTTTCTTTTCTTCCGGAGTTCATCAGGAAGATCGAAGCTAAAACTATGACGAGGCCCAGCGCATTCACGGGGCCGATGTTCTCGCTGAACACTATGAGACCTATGAGGGTCGCGATGATCGGCTCCACGGAAGCTATGATGGGCACTCTCGAAAGCTCCACGTCGTGGGATATACCGTTCATGTAGAAGAGGTATGAACCCACCGTGGGGATAAGCCCGTAGCCGAAGGCCAAAAGCCAGAAGTAAGGGCCCGATACTGCTGCGATCTTGGGAATCGGGTTCGTGAATATGGCAAGGGAGATCCAGCCGAAAAGGAAGTTGTAGAATACCAAAGTAAAGGGGTCGACCTCGTCCGAGGTGAACTTCCCCAGGATGGTTACCATAGCATAGAAGAAACCTGCTCCTACACCCAGAAGTATACCTATCCCGGATACACTGAGGACGCTGAGGTCGCCGCCCGTTACCATGATGAAGCAGCCTATAAGGTTGATCACCAGGGATATCCCCTTCCTGGCGTTTATCTCCTCCTTAAAGAGGATCCTGGAAAGTATGCTGACGAATATAGGTGCCGTGTAGAGGAGGACCGAACCCATGGCGACTCCCACGCTGTTTATACATCCGCTGTATGACAGGTTGAAGAAGGCCTGGGTCACGATACCCATCATCAGGCACTGCAGGATGCCCTTCTTCGATATTTTGAAGTAGTTCTTTCCCGTCTTCATGCTCATGACGAGAAGAAGGGGGATCAGAATCAGCCAGCCGCAAAATATCCTCATGAAGGCTGTGAGCCCCGTGTCGACTCCCAGTTCGTTCAGCTTCCTTACGAAGAAGCCTATGCTTCCCCAGAGGACTCCTGCGCAGAGGACCATTACATATCCTGCAGCAGCGCTGTCTTTATTGTTTTTTAACGATTTATCTTTTAAGTCTGACATTGATGCTTTTTAAAGGCCGGCCCCCTTGGAAGCCGGCCTGATGTTTTTTATATTACATGGTGATCATGCAGAACTTCAGGATGAAGAGCAGTGCGATGATGGTTACCATGATGTCTTTTGATTTATATTTTCCTGTGAAAATTGTGATTGCTGTGTAGGTGATGGCACCGATACCGATTCCGTTAGCGATGGAATATGTAAGGAGCATTGAGATGATGGTCATAAAGCCTACAGCTGAAGAAGCGAGGTCTGTCATGTCGATCTTCTTAACGTTTCCGAGCATCAGAACTCCTACGTAAACGAGAGCAGGAGATGTGGCGCATGCAGGTACTACAGAAGCGAGAGGTGTCAGGAACAGGCAGAGGAAGAAGCAGATAGCTACTGTCACAGAGGCAAGACCTGTACGTCCGCCTGCGGATACGCCTGTTGCAGATTCAACGAATGTGGTGCAGGTGGATGTTCCGAGCATTGCTCCTACAACTGTAGCTGTGGAGTCTGCCATCATGCACTGGTTGAGATTGATGGGGTCTCCGTTTTCATCAAGCATGCCTGCTTCGGATGCTGTTCCGTAGAGTGTCCCGATGGTATCGAACATATCTACCAGACAGAATGCGACTACCAGCATGATGCCGCCCAGCATTCCTCCAACCAGCTCAGGGCTGAAGGCTGCATGCCATGAACCTGCGGTGAATACTCCGAAAACTCCTACTTCAGCGAAATCCCTGAAGGACTGTCCTACCTGTGAATAGTCGAAGCTGGGTACTTCTCTTACGATGATGTAATAGAAGAAAGCCGTTACGAACATTCCGATGATGACGTTTCCTCTGACTCCGCGCTTTCCGAGGATGACGATGATGAGGAAGCCAACGAAAGCCAGGATGGCGGGAACTACGTTAAGGAGTTCGCCGTTTGCGATGGCCCCGTGGATGTCAACGAGCTGTGTAAGCGTATACTGGTTGTCCTGGATGAAGCCTACGTTCTGGAATCCGATGTATGCGATGAAGAGACCGATACCTGCGGATACAGAGACCTTAAGTGCAGGAGGCATTGCCTTGGCGATGTACTGTCTGGCTCCTGTGAATGACAGGATCAGGAATACGAGACCGGATATGAATACGATAACAAGTCCGGCGTGATATCCTTCTACGGGGTCTCCTCCGTTCATAAGTTCAGGAAGTATGAAGCTTACGAAGAAGAAGGAGTTGAGTCCCATGCCGCAGGCCTGTGCAAAAGGCATCTTGGCATAGAGTCCCATGATAAGGGTTCCTATTACTGCAACTAAGATGGAACCTACGTAAACCGCGTTCCATACCTGACCCAGGCCCTCGCTGAAGCCGGTCACCTGGTTGGGGTTGACGATGATGATGTACGCCATCGCAAAGAATGTGGTAAGGCCTGCAAAGATCTCAGTCCTTACAGTAGAGCCTCTCTTGGAGATCTCAAAAAATTTGTCCATTGGTGATAGATCCTTTCCTTTTTATTATCCACGCTGTCTTTCGGCAGCCTTTAATTAACGGTCTTCTCTGAAGTAGTTCAGTCCCAGTCCCTGAGGAGGCTGATCCTCTCTCCTCTGCCTCATGGATACCATGATCAGTACGATGGCAGTAGCTATATAAGGCACGATCTTATATATCTGCGTAGGAAGGAACGGGATGGGCAATCTCAGATACAGTATGAGGAGAGCTCCGTAAAGAGCTGACCCCCAAAGCGCGTTCATCGGCCTCCACAGGCAGAATATTACGAGTGCTACAGCTACCCATCCTTCACCTGAAAGCCCGCTGTGGTTCCATACCGAGCCGGCGATGGTCATGGTGTACACCATGCCGCCTACGGCGCTGATGCCGCCGCCGATCACGGTGGCCAGGTATCTGTACTTCGTTACGTTGATGCCGGCGGCATCAGCCGTCGCCGGCGACTCTCCAACGGCCGAAAGAAACAGTCCCTTGCGGGTCTTTTTCATGAACCAGGCCATGATGAGAGCCATTACTATACCCAGGTATACGAACAGATTGTAGCTGAAAAGTATCTGTCCCAGAACCGGGATCTTCTGAAGCGCTTCCGGAAGCACAGGCTCGGCGAAAGCGTTCTTTAAAGCGTTTGAAATGGTGACGTTTCCGCCTACCTTGATCCTCATGAGCTCTCCCACGAACTGGCCTACGCCTGTGCCGAAGATGGTGAGTGCCAGACCCGTAACGTTCTGGTTTGCTCTTAAGGTTATGGTCAGGAAGCTGAAGATGAGGGATCCTATGCAGCCTATGCCGAAGGAGCATAGCAGCGCTATCGCCACTGCTACAGCGCCGGACGCGCTGTCTCCTGCCGCGTTACCGTAGACGAAAGCGCCCATGAGCCCGAAGGCTCCTCCCATGAACATGAGTCCTTCGACTCCCAGGTTCAGGTTTCCTGATTTTTCCGTGAGTATCTCTCCGGATGTGCCGAAGAGAAGCGGTGTGCCGTTTATGATGGCTGCTTTGATAAGTCCTATGATGTTGATACTCATTTTGCCGCCTCCTTTCCTGCTTTCTCAGGAACGGGTACGGGCGCTGCCTCTTCGCGATGTTCCTTTCCTCTGAAGATCATCTTGTAATTAATGAAGAACTCACATCCCAGCATGCAGAGGAGTATGATTCCCGTGATGATATCCGAAATGGATGCGGGGACTCCCAGGGATGTCTGGATGCTGGATGCTCCCTTGGAAAGCACTGCCAGCATGAGTGAAATTGCTACCATGGCGAAGGGATTGAGCTGAGCAAGCCAGGTTACTGTGATAGCTGTAAATCCAACGCCTCCGGCCACGTCGGAAGAAAGCGTCTGATTTGCTCCGGATGCTACCATGAAACCTACGAAACCTGCGATACCTCCTGAAAGGCATGCAGTCCTTATAGTCACCTTCCTGACGTCCATTCCGGCGTATCTTGCGGTGTTCTCGGATTCTCCCAGAACTTTGATCTCATATCCGTGCTTGGTCCTTCCCATGTAGATATACATGAATACCGTGAGGATCAGCACTATGATCCAGCCGATATGAACTCCGAATACCTTAGGAAGTACCGCTACAGGATCGAACATGGGGATTATCTGGGATCCGGGTTTGCCCTCCCAGGGACCGCCCTGAAGCCAGCCGACGATGCCGATGGCTATATAGTTCATCATAAGGGTGAACAGGGTCTCATTGGTTCCCCAGTTTGCCTTGAACAGTGCAGGGATCCCTGCCCAGATGGCTCCAAAGATTATGGAGAAGATCCCCATTACCAGAAGAAGTATGGGGGACGGCAGGGTGTGGGCCATATTGAGGGCAAAGATTGTTGCCGCCATGGCTCCCATGGTGATCTGGCCTTCAGCACCGATATTCCAGAATCTCATGGCGAAACAGGGTGCAAGAGCAAGGGCTGTTCCGAGAAGCGGCACTGCAACCTTGATTACCTGACGGATACCCGATGCCTTTCCGAGAGATCCTGAAAGGATGGTTCCATAGGCCGTTACGGGATTTGCTCCCGCGATCATGAACACCAGGCCTCCGAGGATTATGGCAAATACCAGGGCTCCCAGTCTTATGAGCCATATTTTGGACTTTGACATGTTCTCACGTTTGGTAAGACGGATGAGAGGTTCTTTTTCAGTCATTTAGTTTGCCTCCTTTCCGCCGAGCTTTGTCATGAGAAGTCCGACTTCTTCCTTGGTGGTCGTTCTGGCATCCACTATGCCCGAAACCTTGCCTCCGCAGAGGACAAGTATCTTATCGCAGAGCTCCAGAAGCACGTCCAGGTCTTCTCCCACGAAGACCACGGCCACTCCCTTCATCTTCTGCTCTGTCATCATATTGTAAATGGTGAATGAAGTGTTGATATCCAGGCCTCTTACAGCATAGGCGCTCATAAGGACCGACGGAGCCTGAGCGATCTCACGGCCTACCAGTACCTTCTGAACGTTTCCTCCGGAGAGCTTGCGAACGGGATAATTGATTCCGGGTGTCTTTACTTCAAGATCCTCCATTACCTTCTCCGCAAGCTTCTCAGGTCCCTTGGTATCAACGAAAACTCCCTTTCCCTTGTTCCAGGATCTGAGCATCATGTTGCCTGTCATTCCCATGCCGCCGACAAGACCCATACCAAGTCTGTCCTCGGGAACAAAGGCCAGGGCGACGCCTGCATCCTTGATCTCCATGGGGGTCTTGCCCACAAGTTCTGCCGGACTCTTTCCCTCGGGAGTATATATGATGGAGCCCTTGGATATATGTCTTAAGCCTGCGATGGATTCCAGAAGCTCCTTCTGTCCGGAGCCTGCGATTCCTGCGATTCCCAGAATCTCGCCGCCATAGGCTATGAAGCCCACGTCATCCAGTTTTATCATACCTTCACTGTCTCTTACCGTAAGTCCTGCCACGGTCAGTCTCGGCTTGGGATCCACAGGTTCCGGTCTTTCTATATTCAGGGAAACCTTGTGGCCCACCATCATCTCCGTGAGTTCCTTCTCACTGGTCTCCGCGGTTTTGACGGCACCGATATATTTTCCCTTTCTCAGTACGGCTACCACGTCCGATACCTCCATAACCTCGTTGAGCTTATGGGTGATGAGGATAATGGACTTGCCGTCGGCCTTCATGGCCCTGAGTATATCAAACAGCTTGCTGGTCTCCTGCGGGGTCAGCACAGCTGTAGGTTCGTCAAGTATAAGCACGACCGCACCCCTGTAGAGGACCTTGAT
>JAZQAY010000028.1:0-4038 GCA_045545455.1 Anaerovoracaceae bacterium
AACCTGTTGATCAGGTTTGTGATGGTGGTCTTGCCTGCACCTGTCGCCCCTACGAAGGCTACCTTTTGGCCGGGTTCAGCATAGACGTCAACATCGAAGAGCACTTGCTTGCCCTCCACATAGCTGAAGTCCACCTTATCCAGCACCACTTCACCTCTGAGTCTAGTGAGCTTGTTTCCGTCCTTCCATGCCCAGATGCCGGTCTTCTCATCACACTGGACGAGCTCTCCGTTCTCTTCTCTTACGTTCACCAGGCTGATCCTTCCTGTATCCTTCTCGGTCTTTTCGTCAAGAAGTTCGAAGATCCTGCCTGCGCCCGCCATGGCCATTATGACTGAATTCAGCTGCTGTGATACCTGGGTTATGGGGTTCATGAAGTTTCTGGAAAGCACCAGGAAGCTTGCGATGGTACCCATGGTGACGGTAGCTTCTCCACCGATACTCAGGTTCATGACTCCCGCGATCCCCATGGCTCCTCCAACGAGAGCGACGAGAACGTAGAGTACGTTTCCCAGATTTCCCATCATGGGCATGATGAGCATCGAAAGAGCGTTTGCCTTCGACATGTTCTGCCTGAGGTCCTCATTCTTTTCAGCGAATTCCTCCATGGCCTTTCCTTCGTGGCAGAACACCTTTATTACCTTCTCTCCGTTCACCATCTCCTCGATGAAGCCATTCAGCTCACCCAGTGACTTCTGCTGCTTCACGAAGTATCCTCCGGAGCGCGATGCTATGGATTTCACCAGAAACAGTGAGAAGAATGTAAATGCTACGGTCAACAGAGTGAGCCATATGCTTAAGTGAAGCATGGAACAGAATACCGCAATAAGACTTATCACTGAACTGAACAGCTGCGGAAGGGTCTGGCTCAGCATCTGGCGAAGGGTATCTGCGTCGTTTGTGAAGTGAGACATTATGTCTCCGTGAGTATTCCTGTCGAAATACCTTATGGGAAGTTCCTGCATATGCCTGAACATCTCGTCCCTTATGATCTTAAGGGTGCCCTGTGATATCACCGCCATGGTGCGGTTGTAGAAAAGCACGCTTACGATACCAACGAGGTATACAGCGCACATTATCATCAAAGCATGGAAAAGCGCGCTGAAATCGGGCGCTATGGCCCCTACAAGGGGCATCACGTAGTCGTCTATCAGAGTCTGAAGGAACAGAGACGATGCTACGTTTGCAAGAGTCCCTATCAGTATGCATACGAAGACCAGTATGAGTTTCGCCCTGTATGCGCTTAGGTATGAAAGGAGCCTCTTCACCGTGCCCATGTTCAGGGTCTTGATGGCTCCCTTCTGGAGCATCTGTCGGCCGCCTCTTCCGGGACCGCCCACCTGTCTGACGTTTTCTTTGTTAGCCATCAGAGAGCACCCCCTTCCACGTCGAGATCCACGCCTGAGGTCTTATTCTGAGTCTCAAAGATCTCCTTGTATATTCCGCCTTCAGCCATCAGTTCCTCGTGGGTGCCTTGGGCAACGATCCTTCCGTGATCTATTATCACTATCATATCGGAATCCATAACGGAACTTATTCTTTGGGCGATGATTATCTTGGTGACGTCAGGCATCTCTTCCTTGAATACCTTTCTTATCCTGGCATCCGTCTTCATATCAACGGCAGACGTGGAGTCATCCAGGATGAGTATCTTCGGCTTCTTAAGGAGAGCCCTGGCTATGCAGAGCCTCTGCCTCTGGCCGCCGGAGATATTGCTTCCTCCCTGCTCTATATACGTATCCCTTCCCTCCGGCATCTTATCCACGAATTCATCGGAACAGGATACCTTGAGAACGTGGGATATCTCTTCCTCTGTTGCGTTTTCATTTCCCAAGAGGAGGTTCTCCCTTACAGTGCCGCTGAAGAGCACGTTCTTCTGAAGAACCATGGCTACCTGGTTCCTGAGGGATTCCAGGTCGTAGTCCCTGACGTCCACGCCTCCTACCTTTACGGTGCCTTCTGTCGCATCATAAAGCCTTGGTATGAGCTGCACAAGGGTGGACTTGGAGGAACCGGTGGCTCCTATGAGTCCCACGGTCATGCCGGGATCAATGTGAAGATCCACCTTGAAGAGAGCCTTTCTCTTTTTCTTATTGTCGTCAGTGAGAAGACCCTCCTGATCCTCGTGCTTGTATTCGAAGCTGACGTTTTCGAAGTCGATGGATCCGTCCTTCACTTCTGTCACGCCGTTTTCAGGGCTTCTGATGAAGCTCTCCTCATCCAGGATCTCAACGATCCTCTTGGCAGATTCCCTTGCCATGATGAGCATTACGAAGATCATGCTGAGCATCATGAGGCTCATGAGTATCTGTGTAGTATAGGTCACCATGCTCATCAGCTGACCTGTGGTAAGACCCAGGGCCTCATTGTTTCCTGAAGCCACGATCATCTTGCCGCCGAACCAGCAGAGGAGCACCATGCAGAGATAGGTGCTGAACTGAACTATGGGAGCCATCCATGCCATGGTCTTTTCGGCCTTGGAGAAATCCCTGAAGATGGTTCCTGATACAGCGTCGAACTTGTCTATCTCGTGGTCCTGCCTGTTGAAGGACTTGACCACCCTCATTCCCCTTATGTTTTCCTGCACCACGCTGTTCATCCTGTCATAGGTCTTGAAGACCCTCTCGAAGATGGGCCTCACCCTGGTGGACATTATCAGCATGCCGATGAAGAGTATGGGCATGGAGATGAGGAAGATCAGGGACAGCTCATGGTTCACCCTGAAAGCTGCGATCAGCGCAAAGATCAGCATGGAAGGAGCGCGGGCGAAGATCCTTATGATCATCTGGAAGGCCTGCTGCACGTTGGTAACGTCGGTGGTAAGCCTTGTCACGATGGATGCCGTGCTGAACTTGTCGATGGACATGAAATCGTAGTCCTGCACCTTCTCGAACATGGCCTTCCTGAGATTGGCCGCAAAGCCTGCCGATGCGAAGGGCGCGGTGATCCCTGCAGCCACTCCGAAGGCAAGGGAAACGAAAGCCATACCGATCAGTATGAGCCCGTACTTCGTGATCTCAGACATGTTCCCGCCGTAGATCCCCTTGTCTATCAGGTCCGCCATAATGAACGGGATCAGTATTTCAAGAAGGGATTCCAGGACCACCAGCACCGGTGACATCACCGCAAGCGCCCTGTACCCCCTCACGTGTTTTGCGAGTTTCTTTATCAAAGCTTTTACCTTTCTTAGTTTTTTGTAACAATTGATTATATCACAGCCGCCGGAAAAATTGTGTAAATAAAGTGAATAATGATATTTTATAAGGAATTTTTTGTTGTATCCCTGCGATCCGGGATTTATAATATATCTGTGGGATTATTGTCAATATGATCATAGGAGGAAATTATGAGATACGAAATCTTAGGGGATACTCTTCCCGTAGTTATCTGCCATCTTGAGAACGGCGAGCAGATGTTCAATGAATCCGGAGCCATGGCCTGGATGTCACCCAATATGAAAATGGAGACCACTTCAAACGGCGGCCTCGGCAAAGCTTTAGGCAGAATGTTTGCGGGAGAGAAGATCTTCCAGAATATATATACAGCCCAGGGAGGCGAAGGCCTTATCGCGTTCGCATCAAGCTTCCCCGGTTCTGTGGTGCCCTTCGAGATCGGCCCCGGCAAGGAAATGATCTTCCAGAAGCGTGCTTTCCTTGCAGCAGAGATGAGCGTTCAGCTTTCTGTACAGTTCAACAAGAAGATCGGTGCAGGCCTCTTCGGCGGCGAGGGCTTCATACTTCAGAGAGTATCCGGCCACGGCATCGCATTCGCCGAATTCGACGGACACGTAGTGACCTACGATCTCCAGCCCGGACAGTCCATCGTTGTTGACACAGGAAACGTGGCAGCTTACGAACCTACGGTCAATATGGAGATCAAATCCGTACCCGGAGTGAAGAACATGCTCTTTGGAGGAGAAGGTCTGTTCAATACCGTACTCACCGGCCCCGGCAAGGTATGGCTCCAGACCATGCCCGTATCATCAGTGGCTGCAGTGCTTAGACCTTACATGCCTACGGGTAACTAAACAAGTTAAAC
>JAZQAY010000029.1:0-8651 GCA_045545455.1 Anaerovoracaceae bacterium
GCAGCATGCCGATGGATCCTGTGATCTGGCTTGCCTCATCTGAAAGGATGTCTCCGAAAATGTTCGATGTGATTATGACATCGAACTGCTTAGGTGCCCTTACGAGCTGCATTGCGGCGTTATCCACGTACAGGTTGTCCAGTTCCACTTCCGGATAATCCTTCGCCACTTCAGCCACCGTCCTTCTCCAGAGTCTGGAGCTCTCAAGGACGTTTGCCTTATCAACCGAAGTCACCTTCCTGTTCCTCTTCATGGCGAGGTCGAAGGCCACCCTTGCGATCCTTCTTATCTCCATCTGGGAATACTCTTCCACGTCATAGGCCACTTCGCCGATCCCGGGATCGGTCTCGGGCTTCAGCTCGTGCTCACCGAAGTAGATCCCTCCCGTGAGTTCCCTTACTATCAGTATATCCAGTCCGCCCTGAAGTATCTCGCTCTTAAGGGGAGACGCGTCCTTCAGTTCGTCGAATACCACCGCAGGTCTCAGGTTTGCATAAAGGTTAAGGGCCTTTCTTATCCCAAGGAGCGCCTTTTCAGGTCTGTTTGATGCAGGCTGGCTGTCCCATTTGGGACCTCCCACCGCTCCGAGAAGCACCGCATCTGATGCGAGGGCTTTTTTAACCGTCACTTCAGGCAGACACTCGCCTGTCTCATCGATGGCAGCTCCTCCTATCAGGCAGTGATCATATTCGAATTCTCTTCCGAACTTCTCTCCGACCTTGTCCAGTACCTTCAGGGTCTCGTTAACGACCTCCGGTCCTATTCCGTCTCCTGCTAAAACTGTGATCTTGTATCCCATATTATTTGTTCTCCTCTGCGATGCTGTTAAGCAGCCCGCCTGCCTTAATGATTTTCTGTATGGATTCAGGGAAGGGATGAGCCTGATACTCTTCTCCCCTTGTCAGATTTCTGATAACTCCTGAATCAAAGTCCACTTCCACCTCGTCGCCTTCCTGTATCTTTTCGGAAGCCTCGGGACATTCCATGATGGGAAGACCGATATTGATGGAGTTCCTGTAAAATATCCTCGCAAAGGTATTGGCGATCACGCAGTCTATCCCTGAAGCCTTGATGGCGATGGGGGCGTGCTCACGGGATGATCCGCAGCCGAAGTTATCGCCTGCCACCATTATATCTCCCTCTTTTACCTTGTTCACGAAGTCCTTGTCTATATCCTCCATGCAGTGGGAGGCAAGTTCTTTGTGATCCTGGGTGTTCAAGTGTCTTGCGGGGATTATGACGTCCGTATCGACGTTATTTCCGTATTTATGTACTATTCCGTGTGCTTTCATTTCAGCCTCCTTAAGATCAGAGTTCGTCAGGCCCTGCTATCCTGCCCAGCACCGCAGAAGCAGCGGCTACCGCAGGGGATGCCAGGTATACTTCCGACTTCACATGTCCCATTCTTCCCACAAAGTTTCTGTTTGTGGTGGCGACTGCCCTCTCGCCTTCGGCCAGGATCCCCATGTAGCCTCCCAGGCAGGGACCGCAGGTGGGAGTGGATACCACACAGCCGGCATCTATAAAGGTATCGATATATCCCAGCCTGATGCATTCCTTGTAGATGGCCTGTGTTGCCGGGATGATGATGACTCTCAGACCCTTTGCCACATGGCGGCCTCTTAAGATGTCTGCTGCGATCTTCATGTCTGAAAGTCTGCCATTGGTGCATGATCCTATGACCACCTGATCTATCCCGACGGGTTCCATGGCTTTCACTTCGTCGATGGTCCTGGTATTCTCAGGAAGATGCGGGAAAGACACCGTAGGCTTGATCTCGCTTAAGTTTATCTCATATACTTCATCGTACTCAGCGTCTTCGTCAGCAGAGTATACCTTATACTCTCTTTCGACTCTTCCCTTCATATATTCTATGGTCTTGTCATCCACAGGGAAGATGCCGTTCTTGCCGCCGGCTTCGATCGCCATGTTGCAGATACAGAACCTGTCATCCATTGAAAGGGATGCCACGCCGGGTCCTGTGAACTCCATGGACTTATACAGAGCTCCGTCCACACCGATCATTCCGATTATGTGAAGGATGACGTCCTTGCCGCTGACGTTCTCCTGAAGTTCTCCCGTAAGATTGAACTTAAGGGCAGAGGGCACCTTGAACCAGGTCTGGCCCGTTGCCATGCCCGAAGTGAGATCGGTGGATCCGACTCCGGTGGAGAAGGCTCCGAGAGCTCCATAGGTGCAGGTGTGGGAATCCGCTCCGATCACCGCTTCTCCGGAAGCCACCAGTCCTTTTTCAGGGAGCAAAGAATGCTCGATACCCATCTCTCCAACGTCGTAGAAATTATCTATGTCGAAACGCCTTGCAAAGGTGCGGCATTTTTTGCACTGCTCTGCGGATTTGATGTCCTTGTTAGGTACGAAGTGGTCCATTACAAGGGCGATCTTCGATTTGTCAAAGACCTTTCCGAAGCCCGCTTTTTCAAACTCGTTTATGGAAACGGGGCCGGTGATGTCGTTTGCCAGCACCAGATCCAGCTTCGCTGTGATGAGCTGACCGGCTTCGACGCGATCGAGTCCTGCATGAGCAGCTAATATCTTCTGAGTCATGGTCATTCCCATGAGCTTACCTCCTATTTAATGAAATGATTTACGTCGTTCATGCGGTTGAGTGCGCTTACCAGGGCATTTACGGAAGCCAGGATAATATCCGCCTGGGTGCCGACACCCCAGAACTGCCTGCCCACTTCGTCCTCTATGCAGATATAGGCTGCAGCCTTGGAGTTGGAGTCTCCTGAAATAGCGTGCTCGGAATAAGTTACGAACTTATAGTTGAACTTGTAGTCCGTCTTCTTAAGGGCATTGGCCACAGCGTCAAGGCGGCCGTTTCCTCTTCCGTCATATTCTCTCGGCTCTCCGCCGTCTATCACCACCTTCATGTGGACGGCGAAACCATCCTCAGACTCCGTCTTGGTTGATGAGAAGTGGCTGAAATACGCTTCCGTGATATCCAGGGGCGAGAAGTAGTTGATATACTTCTTCTCGAATACCTCGAAGATCTCCTCAGGCTTAAGCTCCTCATGAGCTTTATCGGAGATGTCTTTCATCATGTATCCTACTTCAGCCCTCATGGCCTTCGGTATCACGTAACCATAGTCTCTTTCTATTATATATGCTACGCCGCCCTTGCCGGACTGGGAATTGATCCTGATGACATCCGCCTCGTATTCCCTTCCGACGTCGTGGGGATCGATGGGAAGATAAGGAACAGTCCATCTTCCGGGATCCGTCTCCTCTCTCCACTTCATTCCCTTGGCAATGGCATCCTGGTGTGATCCTGAGAAAGCTGCGAACACCAGGGATCCGCTGTAGGGGTGTCTGGGTTCCACCACCATTCCGGTGTGCTTTTCGTACATCTCCACCGCTTTAGGCATATCGCTGAAGTCAAGTTCCGGATCGACCCCGTGGGTGAACATGTTGAGAGCCAGGGTCACGATGTCCACGTTTCCTGTTCTCTCACCGTTTCCGAAGAGCGTACCCTCGATGCGGTCAGCTCCTGCCAGAAGTCCCAGCTCAGCGTCCGCCACTCCCGTTCCCCTGTCGTTATGGGGATGAAGGGATACGATCACGTTCTCACGGCAGTGAAGGTTTTCGCACATATATTCGATCTGATCTGCAAAGACATGTGGCATGGACATCTCCACCGTAGCCGGAAGGTTAATTATCACCTTATTGTCCGGTGTAGGTTCCCAGATGTCTATTACTGCATTGCATACCTCGAGAGCGAACTCAGGTTCCGTACCGGTGAAGCTCTCAGGAGAATACTCGTACTGGAACTCCGTTCCGGGATATTCCTTTGCGATCTCCTTTATGAGCTCCGCCCCGTCTGTGGCGATTTTCTTTATCTCGTCCTTTTCCATCCTGAAGACCTGCTGCCTCTGGGCAAAGGACGTGGAGTTATAGAGGTGAACCACGGCCTTTTTCGCACCGATCAGAGCTTCAAAAGTCTTCCTTATTATATGTTCCCTGGACTGGGTCAGTACCTGGACCGTAACGTCTTCAGGGATCAGGTCGTCGTCTATGAGTCTTCTGAGGAACTCGAACTCGGTCTCCGACGCAGCAGGGAATCCCACTTCGATCTCCTTGAAACCGATCTCACATAGGGCCTTGAACATGGATAGCTTCTCATCGAGGCTCATAGGCACTATAAGCGCCTGGTTGCCGTCTCTCAAGTCCACGCTGCACCAGCGGGGAGCCTTCTCCACGTGATCTCTCGTTACCCATTTGTGTTCGCATACAGGGGGCTTGTAATATCCCACACTGTACTTCGTCCAGTTCTTCATGTCGTCTTTCCTCCAAGGTCCGGTTTAGGCTATTATAGCCGTTTTTTCATGTGTTTAGCAATGCCTTTTATGCATAGTACTGTATATTCTAATATACTCGTAAAAATATTTCTTTGTCAAGGAATATTTTTGTGTAATCGCGATAATAAATTAAAAATATTTTTGTTTTATTTCCACAATTTTCTCACGGCGCGTGTTGACAAAAAGCATAGCAAATGTATATAATATTTAAACTACACGATTAAACTGGGGAAATAGGTGTTTTCCAAGAAAGGAACTATGAAATTATGAAGCTTACAGGCTCTCAGATCGTTTGTGAAGTTCTTCTGGATCACGGAGTGGACACCGTCTTCGGATATCCCGGAGGCGCTGCTCTGAATATTTATGACGAGCTTTACAGATACCAGGACAGGATCACCCACGTGATAAGCGCACACGAACAGGGCGCTACTCACGCAGCTGACGGCTATGCCAGAGCTACGGGCAAGGTGGGCGTGGTATTCTCCACGTCAGGCCCCGGCGCCACCAATCTGGTCACCGGTATCGCCACAGCATACATGGACAGCATTCCCATGGTCTGCATCTGCTCCAACGTAAACTCTGAACTTATCGGAAGAGATGCTTTCCAGGAGATCTATATCACGGGTATCACGATCCCCATCACCAAACAGACCTATTACGTAAATCATATAGAGGACCTTGAGCCTGCCCTGAGAGACGCATTCAAGGTGGCTGCCAGCGGACGCCGCGGACCCGTCCTGATCGACATTACCAAGGACGTTTCTGTCGCAATGGCAGAATTTACAAATAAGCCGCCTCTTCCTCTGGATCCCATACCTGAGATCCCCCAGGATACACTGCAGGAAGCAGCCAAGCTGATCAACAATTCCAGAAAGCCCCTGCTCTACGTGGGAGGCGGTCTCATCGCATCCTCAGCTTCTGAAGAACTGGAGACTCTCATCGACAAGGCCGATATCCCCATGGTACACACCCTCATGGCAGCCGGTGCTGTCAGCTGTGACCATGAGCTCAATCTGGGTCTTGTAGGAATGCATGGTACTGTCGCTTCAAACAGAGCGGTGGACCAGGCAGACCTTGTGATCTCCCTGGGAGCCAGATACAGCGACAGAGTTGCTCTCAACCCTGAAAAGTGGGCCAGAAAGGCTACCATCGTTCAGGTCGACATAGACAGAAGCGAAATGAATAAGAACGTATACGTCGACGTGGAGTGCACAGCGGACATCAAGGACTTCCTTACCAGGCTTCTTCCCTTAGTGGATGAAGCAAAACACGACGAGTGGCATGAGCGTACAGTGGGCTGGACCACCAAGCACAGGCTTGCTCAGGGCGTGCCCGGCTACATGAGTCCTCAGGAAGTTCTGGAGACCGTGTCAGACGCGGTAGGCGAAGACGCGATCTTTGCCACAGATGTAGGTCAGCATCAGATGTGGGCAGCCCAGTATCTGAAGCACAGAAAGGCTCATAAGTTCCTTACCTCAGGCGGGCTGGGTACCATGGGCTTCGGCTACGGAGCAGCCATCGGTGCCAAGATGGGCTTCCCCGATACCACGGTGGTACACATAACAGGCGACGGTTCTTTCCATATGAACATGAACGAGGCTTGCACTGCAGTGTCATACAAACTTCCTATTATAACTGTGCTCATGGACAATCAGGTCCTGGGAATGGTTTATCAGTGGCAGACGGCATTCTACGGCGGAAGATACTCCAACACCTGCCTCGAGAGAAAGACGGATTTCGTGAAAGTCGCTGAAGGTTTCGGCTGCAAGGGTTACCGCGCAGAGACCATCGATGAGCTTAAGACAGCTTTGGATGACGCAGTCAGATCCGACGTTCCCGTCTGGATCCAGTGTGTCATCAGCCGTGAGGAAAAGGTTCTTCCCATGATCCCCGGCGGCAAGACCGTTGACGATATGATAGTTGAGTAAGGGAGGGCATTATGAAAAAAGAAGAATTAAAGCGACATATCATAGTGATCCTCGCCCTCAACCAGGTAGGTGCTTTGGCCAGGATCATCAGCGTATTCGGAAGACGAGGCTTCAATATCGAGACTATAACTGCCTCACCTTCCAACTATCCCGGGCTTACACGTATCACCATCATCATCACTGCTACCGACTCAGCCATGGACCAGGTGCTGGCTCAGGTAGAGAAGGTGGAGCTGGTGAAGAAGGTATTCACACCCGGTGAAAATACTTTATACCGTGAACTTCTGCTCCTTAAGATCAACGCCAAAGGCGAAGACCGTGAAAGGGCCATGTCAGTCATTAACGTATACAGGGGCCGCGTAGTAGACCTGACCTCTGAGAGCATGGTAATAGAAGTAACGGGATCTCCCCAGAAGATCGGAGGCTTCATCGATATCATGAGCGAATTCGACGTGGTGGAGATATGCAGGACCGGCGCTACGGGAATCGAGGTGCCCGGCAGAACATTCGATATTATTTAAGATAAACATACATATTAATATCCAGGAGGAAAAACAATGGTAAACAAATACTATGACAAGGATTGTAACTTTGACATCTTAACAGGCAAGACTATCACCATCATCGGCTTCGGTTCCCAGGGACATGCCCATGCAATGAACCTGAACGAAAGCGGAGCTAAAGTTGTAGTAGGCCTCCGTCCCGGTTCATCCCATGAAGAAAAGGCTAAGAACGCAGGTCTTGAAGTAATGGACATCGCTGATGCTGCCAAGGCAGGCGACATCATCATGATGCTGGCACCGGATGAACTCCAGGCTAAGATCTATAAAGAGAGCATCGAACCCAACCTTGAAGAAGGCAACGTTCTCATGTTCGCTCACGGATTCAACATCCATTATCAGCAGAT
Organism: Anaerovoracaceae bacterium; assembly: GCA_045545455.1. GTDB lineage: Bacteria > Bacillota > Clostridia > Peptostreptococcales > Anaerovoracaceae > RUG754. The sequence goes on from JAZQAY010000029.1 coordinate 7,155, forward strand.
CCAGCCGCCTAAGAACATCGACGTCATCATGGTGGCTCCCAAGGGCCCCGGCCACATCGTAAGAGAGACCTACACCATGGGGCAGGGCGTTCCTTCACTCATCGCCGTTTACCAGGATTACTCCGGTAAGGCTAAGGACTACGCTCTCGCTTATGCAAGAGGTATCGGCGCAGGAAGAGCAGGCATCCTTGAGACCACCTTCAAGGAAGAGACCGAAACAGACCTCTTCGGCGAGCAGGCAGTTCTTTGCGGAGGCGTTTGCGCACTCATGCAGGCAGGCTTCGATACACTTGTCGGAGCAGGCTATGAGCCCGAGATGGCATACTTCGAATGCATCCACGAGATGAAGCTCATCGTTGACCTCATCAACGCCAAGGGATTCGAGATGATGAGATACTCCATCTCCAACACCGCTGAATACGGCGACTACATTTCAGGACCCAAGATCGTGACTGATGATACCAGAAAGGCTATGAAGGGCATCCTTGACGATATCCAGAGCGGCAAGTTCGCTTCCGAATTCGTGCAGGAATTCTCATCCGGCGGCAAGGCTCACTTCCTGGCAATGAGAAATCAGCAGGCTGCACGCCTTGAGAACAAGGTTGGTAAAGAACTCCGTTCCATGATGAGCTGGTTACAGGATAAATAAAAGGAAATACTGATATGACAAGAATAAGTGATAACGTAACGAAGGGCGTTGAGAAGGCTCCCATGAGGAGTCTCTTCTATGCCATGGGATATACTGAGGAAGAGCTGTCCAGACCCCTGATCGGCGTGATAAGCGCTCACTCCGAGATCGTTCCCGGACATATGCATCTGGATAAGATCACCGAAGCCGTCAAGGCCGGCGTAAGGATGGCAGGCGGAACACCCATCATGGTTCCCGCCATCGGCGTCTGTGACGGTATCGCCATGGGACACGTGGGAATGAAATATTCTCTTCCCAGCCGCGAGCTTATCGCTGACTCCGTGGAGACCATGGCTCTCGCCCATCAGTTCGACGGACTGGTGCTGGTCCCCAACTGCGATAAGATCGTTCCCGGCATGGTAATGGGAGCCTGCAGACTGGATATACCCACGGTGGTATGCTCGGGGGGTCCCATGCTGAGCGGACTGGTAGGCGGACAGGAGACTTCCCTTTCCAAAATGTTTGAAGCTGTCGGCGCCAGGAAGGCAGGCATCATCGATGACGAAGGCCTTCTCGAATATGAGAAGAATACCTGCCCCGGCTGCGGATCATGCTCCGGAATGTATACCGCAAACTCAATGAACTGTCTTTGCGAGGCGATCGGTATCGCCCTTCCCGGAAACGGAACCATCCCTGCTGTGGCTTCAGGCCGTATCCAGCTTGCAAAGCACGCGGGCATGGCCATCATGGACATGGTTGAAAAGGGCATCACCGCCCGTCAGATCATAAATCCCGTATCGGTAATAAACGCTCTTGCCTGCGATATGGCTCTGGGTTGCTCATCCAACACGGTGCTCCATCTCCTTGCC
>JAZQAY010000030.1:0-31269 GCA_045545455.1 Anaerovoracaceae bacterium
TTGGCTCACAGAACGACATGGCTACGATCCGACTTCTCATAGAATGCAATGACAAGGAATACGATTATCTCGGATCCAACGTGCTTTGCATCGAGCCCGGAAAGTGCATCACCATCGACGGTAATCCCGACATCGTTCAGAAGATGAGGGACGCCGGAATTGAGGTCACAACATATGAAGGACACGAACTGTCCTACAGGGGAACAGGCGGCCCTACCTGCCTCACCTGCCCCATCACGAGACTTTAGTCTTACTGTCAGCCTGCCCTCTTCATGGGGGCAGGCACTTAAATTAGGAGATATATATGAAACACGATCCGTTCCTTGACGGAATTGAAAAAGATATCAAAGAATTATTATATGGATATATCGGAGTCGAAAGCCTCACCTTCAGCAGGAACGAGAGGCTGGTGGAACCTTTTTTGAAAGAATATTTTGATTCCATCCCTTACTTCAGAGAGCACCCCGAGCTTTGTGGAACCTATGAGATAAAGGGCGATCCCCTGGACCGCAATGTATGCTTCGGTATGGTAAGAGGCCGCGGGAACAAAGCCGTGGTACTGATCCACCACTGCGACGTTGTAGGCATAGAAGACTTCAAGCTCCTTAAAGATTATGCCTTCAGCCCGGATGAGCTTGGTGAAAAACTCATGGAGGTAAAGGACTCCCTTCCCGAAGACGCTTCTGAGGACCTGACCAGCGGAGACTGGCTCTTCGGAAGAGGCGGCTGCGATATGAAAGGCGGAGGCTCCATCCAGTGGACCCTCCTTAAAAGATACAGCGAAATCGAAGATTTCGAAGGAAACGTTATCGTCGTCGCTGTTCCCGATGAAGAAAACATGTCAGCCGGAATGCGTGCAGCAGTAAGGCTTCTGGCTGAACTTAAAGATAAATATGATCTGGATTACCGGATGATGATAAACTCAGAACCCCAGCAGAGAAAGGACCCCGAGGTGGGGATCTTCTCAGAAGGTACTGTGGGAAAAGTCCTGCCCTTCGTATATGTCAGAGGCTACCTCTCCCACGTCGGAAAAGTCTTCGAGGGTTTCAATCCGGTGAACCTCATGAGCGAGATCGTGAGACGCACAGAGCTTAACATGGACTTCACAGACGCGGTATCAGGCGAATGTTCGCCTCCTCCCACCTGGCTCTGGCTTAAGGAAAGCAAAACCGTCTACGACGTATCAATGCCGCTTTCCATGGCAGGCTGCCTCAGCGTCCTCACCCTGAACCAGACCCCGATGTCGGTCATCAGCCGGGTGAAAAACATCTGCGAGGATTCCTTTGATATGATCCTTAAAGACATGCGCGAAAGCTACACACGCTTCGTCTCCGTGGCGGAACCCGTCGCCAGGGAACTCCCCTGGAAGCCCTGCACCATGAGCTTCATGGAACTTTATGACGAGGCTTCAAGGCTTCATGGCGAAGTTTTTAAATCAGCTTACGAAACTGAACTTTCTGCTCTCACAGAAAAGATCCACGCAGGCGAGCTCAATATCATAGAGAGCAATTTCGAACTCGTGGAAAAAGTCTTCGAATACATTGATGACCTTTCCCCCAGAGTGATTTACGGACTGATCCCTCCCTACTACCCCAACGTTTCAAACTATTACTTCGAGGGGCTCGGGGATCGCAAAGGCATTACGCCGCGTCTCAACGAATTCACCATGGAGGAGTTCGGCCAGAGATACGTAAACGAATACTTCTATACAGGGATCTGCGATCTGAGCTTCTCCGGTATCAGCGAAAGCGAGGAAGTCACAGCAGCACTCAATGAGTACATGCCGCTTTTCGGCAGGTACTACGATATCCCCTTCAAAGAACTTGAAAAGATATCCATGCCCTGCATAAACATAGGCCCCTGGGGCAAAGACTTCCACAAACTTACAGAGCGGGTCTACAAACCCGATCTCTACGAGAGGACCCCGGCGATCCTGGATCACGCGATAAGGATTCTTTTGGAATAAATGTCAAGGCAGGTTTCACGACCTGCCTTTATTCTTTTTTTAAAAGGTTGTTTATGATATAATCCACCATGGAGGTAAAACTATGAAGATCATCTGTCTTGGCGACAGCCTTACATTTGGATATGGGGTCTGGCGGAGCGACTGCTGGGTCACGCTGCTGGCGAATGCTACCGGCCTGAGGGTCCTTAACCGCGGCACCAATGGCGACACGTCGGCTTACATGTACCAGCGGGCCAAGCGGCGCATCGTCCCTTATGAGTCCGACCCCGGCGACATCGCGATAATCATGGGCGGAGCCAACGACACCCTGATGTACGGTGCCGACGAGAACGACGTAAAAAACATTCTTAACATAGCTGACCTCTTTATCGCAAAAAACTGCACCCCCATCATCGGCATCCAGCCGGGATTCAGGTTCTCCGGCGAGCCCTTCTACGGTCCCATGGACCTCGATAAACTAAACGATAATTTCAACCGGTTCGCAGATAAGCTCATTGCATCCGCAAAAGATTCAAATCTGAAATATTTCGACCTGAGGCCTATACTCGAAGATCTCGCCCTCTTTTCAGACGGAGTCCATCCTACTGAAGAAGGCCACAGGATCATCGCGGACACAGTGCTAAAGCTGGTCCGTCCTCTTATCAACGCATAGAAAAAGACCCGTCTACACGGGTCTTTTGTTATTCGTATGTTTATGTCAGCTCATCTTTACAGGCTTCGTTATACCTGCATCCAGCTGAGCCTGATCTCTCAGCAGTTCCCTGTCTGCTTCAGCATTCTCGCTTACGATGTCGATCTTTTTTCTGTACTTTTCAACCATCTGATCGTTTCCAAAGAAGCTGTAGATGTCTATCAGTTCCTTCATGGAGTCTTTGTTTGAAGGATCCAGTCTGAGCACCTGGGTGAAGTATTTTGCGGCTTCCTCATAGGCATTCCTCGTCACCTCATCGGCGGAAGCGTCTCCTTCTCCGGCAGCTTCAAATTCTGCTCTGCTCTGCTTTGCAAGTTCGCGGTAAGCGGAACCCAGATAGAACCAGAGCGGCCACCAGCCGGAGTACTTTCCTTCTGTGTATGGCTTGAGCACCTTGATGCCTTCGTCGAATTTACCGGAAAGGATGAGGTTATATCCCTCTTCGATCTTAACGGGTTCAGCAAGCTGGGCGAGCCTTAACTCGATATCCTCCCTGGCTTCCTTTCTCATCTTCTCTGCGTTCTCATCCTCCAGAGCTCCTGCTGAAAGCTCCATGTATTTATCCCATACAAGCTTGGCTTTCACATAGAGTCCCATGTTGAGATATGCATAGCCGAGATAGTAATATCCGTCCGCAAGTTCAGGATCCTTTTCAACAGCAACCTCGAAAGCGTCCATGGATTCAGCCTTATATCTTCCTATGATATCCTCCCTGGCTGATCTGTCATATGTTCCGATATCCGCCAGTTCATCGTCCTGTGACAGCTTCTCATAGACGTCCTTCAGCGCCCTTCCATAGCAGTAATAAGCGTTGGCGTTGTCCGGATCCAGCTGAAAAGCGGCTCTGAAATAAATGCATGCCTCCTCGTAGTTTTCTTCCTCGGCCACGTCCAGACCTTTGGCGATCAGGCCATTTGAAAAGTTCTTATCGAAGTTCTTCAGGATATATTTGATGTAATTATCCTTGTATTTAAATCCCGGGTCCACACCGAAGACGAAAGCCATGTTGAGAGCTATCTTAAGCACGGTTATGCCGTTCATCTCAGCCTTTCTGATGGGCACGGGCACGTCCTTCAGGATATCCGCCACACCTGCCTTTTCGAGATAGTTATAGGAAAGTTCGTCGAATACCATCTCTTTAAGATGATCTACCAGAAGTTCTCCTATCCTGTCGGTTTTTTCTATATTCATATCGTAAGTTCCCATCCTTTTCTTATAAATCTTCCGTAGTTGATCCTGTCCATGCTCTCCCTGGCATCCAGGTCGAGAGTCTTCAGGACCTCCTTGTCGCAGTCTTTTACGGTGCCGTCCGCATCGAGCTTCTTAGCGAATTCCAGCATGATGCGGTACTGGTCATCCTTTCTGCGGTCCCTGTTCTGGTATCCTCTCTCGTAATAGAAATCCGCCAAAGCACTGAACAGCTTAAATGGCGTCATTTCTGACGTGAGGTAATCCAGGGTGTGCGTGAATCCTTTGCGGTTGTAGTATGTATCCAGCATGCGGTCGATCTCCTTAAGGTGCACCATTTCCTCTGCATTTATCCACTTGGTGGATACCACCTCATATGGAGTATGATCCCTGTAGACGATACCGAATTCCTCTGCTCTGTCGTGCAGTTCTGTGCCTTTTAACACCTTCAGGAATCCCATCTGGAAGGCGTCAGCCTTAAGAGCATAGACCTTATCGAATCCCCTTTCAAAGGTCTCCATGGTCTCACACGGAAGTCCCGCTATGAGGTCCACGTGGGTGTGACAGGTGCCGCATTCCACAAGCCTTCCGGTGTTATACAGCACCGGATATACGTTCTCTGCTCTGTTAACGGCTTTGAGCGTCTCCGGATTGGTGGACTGGATCCCTATCTCCATCTGGAAAAGGCCCTTTCTGGCGCCTGACAGAAGCTCCAGCGTCCTGTTATCCAAAAGATCCCCGCAGAGTTCAAAGTGGAAATTGGTGACTCCGTTATCGTTCTGTATGATGTAATTCAGGATCTCGTAAGCTCTGTTCTTCTCATAGTTGAAAGTCCTGTCGATGAACTTGACCTGAGGGAGATTTTTGAACAGAAAGTATTTCAGTTCCTGCTCCACCCTGACCACGTCAAGGGCTCTCACTTTCTTCTCTATGGAAGACATGCAGTATGAACATCTGAAGGGACAGCCGCGGCTTGACTCATAATATACCACCTTGTCCTGTTCCGGCTCCAGTACGGAGTAAGGGAAAGGTATGGTGTTGAAGTCCAAGGGCTCGATTTGCTGGTTCACGTAGATCAGCGGTCCCTCCCTGTAGGTCAGTCCCGGGATCGTGCTCAGTTCATCCTCGAATGTCATGTCCAGCGCCTGACGCTTGCCGGTAAGGAGCTGAATCAGCCTGAAGAAGGAGTACTCCCCTTCTCCTGATATCACGAAGTCGCACCAGTCGTTTTCCTTCATGAATTCTATTCCTTCAAAGCTGGTCTCAGGACCTCCGATAAGAATCTTCATGTCAGGTCTGGCCTTCTTAAGATCGGATGCCAGAACTGCGGTCTCCTCTATGTTCCAGAGATAGCACGAAAAGCAGATCAGGTCGTAGTTCTTCCTGACGATCTCATTATATATATAGTTGATGTCGTTATTGATGGTGAATTCGCGCATCTCCGTCTCGCAGTCCTCGTTTGCGATGACCGTGTACATGTAACGGATCGCAAGGTTGGAGTGAACGTACTGCGAATTCAGCGTTGTAAGGAGTATCTTCATATTTTCTTCCTTTAAAGTGCTCTGAAATACTCGCTCTTAATGAGGCTCTTATCCTTCATGCATCGTTTGAGAGCCTCTATCATTCTGTCATTATCCTCTGGAAGGTTCCCCTTGAGGGAAACGTAGTTCGAAGCGTGGTTTGACCTGAATACGCAGACCTTCTCAGGTCTCGCATATTCCAGCATAAGAGCAGCCTCCTGGAGGACTTCCTCAGGTTTGAGAAGGAGGAACTTCCCTTCCTTCCAGTCCTTATATAAAGGCGCTATGGGATCCAGCATGAGAGTCAGGAAGCTGACGTATGATGCGTTCATCTCAGCTATCATCTTCCCTGATTCCACCGCATGCTCCTCCATCAGTTCAGGCCCGCCAAGACCTGATATGAAGGTCACGGAAGTCTGTATGCCGTTGTTCTCGAGCTTGTGCACGCCCTCGATCAGCTGTTCAGGGGTCTCTCCCTTGTTAATCATCTCAAGGACCTTCGCAGAGCCCGATTCCGCACCCAGGTACACCATTGTGAGTCCGTGCTCCCTGAGCTCCCTCAGTTCCTCATCGGTCTTTCTGAGAGCGTCTGTGGCTCTTCCGTAGGAGGTCACCCTCTCGCACTCAGGGAAGAGTTCCCTGATCCGGTCCAGGATGGTAAGAAGCTTATTGTTCTTAAGGCAGAGAGCATCCCCGTCGCAGAGGAATATCCTGCCCACTCTGCTGTAATGCGCCCTGGCCCAGTCCAGATCCTCCAGAACGTCAGATGTGGGACGTAGCCTGAACTGCTTGTTCTTATACATGTTGCAGAAGGTGCATTTGTTATGAGAGCAGCCCACGGTCACCTGAAGGAGCAGGCTGTAAGCTTCGCTTGGCGGTCTGTAAATGTCTCCGATGTATCTCATATTGCTTCCTTTACAGCAAAAAACTTTCTGACGAAAGTTTTTTGCGATGATATCTTAAGTTTACATTCTTTCGGGAGCTTCCATTCCCAGAAGTCTCAGGCCGTTCCTGATAGCTGTCTTGGCGGCAACTACCAGAGCCAGCTTGGCCTTTCTTTCATCCTTGTCATCAGTGAGGATGTGCTCGTCGTGGTAGAACTTGTTGAATGCCTGAGCCATGTCTACAATCTGGCGTGTCAGGATGGAAGGCTCGTACTTCTCACCTGCTTCGATGATCACGTCTGTAAGGGCATAGATCTCCTTGGCAAGGGTGTATGCAGCATCACCTGTGATGTATGAAGGATCGAAGCCTGAAAGGTCGTTTGCGTCATCTCCTGCATTTCTCAGGATGGATGCGCATCTTGCGTATGTGTACTGAACGTAGGGACCGGTCTCTCCGTTAAAGTCAAGCACCTGCTTCCAGCTGAATACGTAGTCCTTGATCCTGTTGTTTGAGAGTTCGTTGAATACTACGGCGCCGACTCCCACCTGCTTGGCGGTCTCTTCGATATTGTCGGTGGCAACTCCCTTTTCCTTTATTATCTCGCGGGTCTCTTCGATAGCGCGGTTGAGAACGTCCTCCAGGAATACCACACGGCCATGGCGTGTTGACATGGTGCCCTCTTCAAGGCTTACCAGACCGAATGGTACGTGTATGATATCCTTGGCCCACTCGTATCCCATGAGTTCCAGGATCTTCTTGAGCTGCTGGAAGTGGAGGTTCTGCTGTGAAGCTACTACGTAGATATTCTTGTAGAAATCATAGGTAGCCTTACGATACTTGGCGCAGGCCAGGTCTCTGGTGATATAGAGAGTGGATCCGTCTGACTTGAGTATAGGTGCAGGAGTAAGGCCGTAGGGCTCCAGATCGACGATCTCAGCGCCTTTTGACTCGACCAGAAGGTTCTTATCCTTTAACTCCTGAACTACTGCAGGCATCTTGTCTGAGTAGAAGGATTCGCCGGCATAGGAGTCGTACTCGATACCCAGCATGTTATATACTCTTGTGAATTCCTTGAGGGATTCATCTCTGAACCACTGCCAGAGCTCTGTCTCTTCCTTACCGCCCTGTTCCAGCTTGGCGAAGGTCTCCCTTGCCTCGTCGTCAAGTGAAGGATCCTTTTCAGCTTCCTCGTGGAATCTGGTGTAATAGTGAAGAAGGGTCTTGATGGGCTCGCGCCTTACGTCTTCCTCGTTACCCCAGTGGCGGTATGCAACGATCATCTTTCCGAACTGGGTACCGTAGTCTCCCAGGTGGTTGATCCTGGTCACCTTGTAGCCCATTGCGTCCCAGAGCAGGTTGATGGAGTTTCCGATAACCGTGGATCTGATATGTCCGATATGGAAAGGCTTGGCGATGTTAGGGGATGAGAACTCTACGATCACCGGCCTGCCCTCTCCTACGTTGGATCTGCCGTATTCGTCTCCCTTTGCCATTACTTCCTCGACTACCTCTTCAACGAATTCCTCTTTTGAGATGAACATGTTGACGTAGGCGTTCACCTGCTGCACGTCGCTGAAGATATCGTTATCCCTGATGGCGTCAGCGATGTCCTTGGCAATGAGGGGAGGTGCCTTTCTCAGGACCTTGGCAAGTCTGAAGCTGGGAAACGCGTAGTCTCCCATCTTCTGATCCTGAGGTGTCTCTATCATACCTTTGATCTCTTCTTCAGTGAGATCAGCTACCTGTTCACTGATAAGTTTGGCGATTTCTTCTTTTAAGTTGATCATTGCTTATCTCCTTATATGTTATGTAAAAACTTTTGCGTGATTTATTATCAGAAGTCCAGTTCCGTCTTCACCGTAATGCCCTTAGCTTTAAGGAGTTCAGTGAAGACTCCGTCTCCCGGTATCCTGGTTCCCGAGAAGGTCCCGTCGTATATTACTTCAGATCCGCAGGACGGGCTTCTGGCCTTAAGGATGGCTCCTTCGATCTCTTCGTGACCTGCTTTTTCGAGGACAGCCTCCCAGCATCGTCGTGCCCCCTCAAAAAACTCCCGGGTCACATCCTCACCCACCTTGTTTAAGACTCTGTCTCCGACCCTTTCACAGGGCTCCCTGGGTATGGTGAGGCCTCCGTACACTTCGGGGCATATGGCTATGAAGGACTTGTCTTTCAGGAATTTCTCCACGGCTTCCGTATAGTTGTTTCCACCGCTGTATTTCACGTTTTCGCCGAGAAGGCATGCGCTTACTATGTACATATGCTATTCCTTGAACTTCACAACGGTGACTCCGTCTCCGCCTTCGTTGTACTTGCCCTTTCTGAAGGACTCTACTATGGGTGACTTCCTTAATAGCTGCCTGATGCCGCTCTGAAGGATGCCTGCGCCTCTTCCATGTATGATGGTGCAGTCCTTGAGTCCTCCGGCGTAACAGTCGTCCAGATACTTGAGCACTATCTCTTCGGCATCGTCCAGATTCTTTCCCACGACGTTCACAGATGTGCTGACGTTCATGGCCTTGGTCCTGAATATCTCTCCGCCCGATGACCTGGAAGTCCTTCTGTCATACTTGCTCTTCTTAGGCTGATTGACCCCTTCAGGTCCTCCCTGCACGAGCATCAGATCGTCCACGTTCACGTAGATCTTCATGACTCCCACCTGGACCTGCATATCTCCCTTATCGTCAGGAGGTGAAAGGATCTCTCCTATCTGGTCCAGCGTGAGCACCTTCACCCTGTCGCCCACCTTGATATCCTCAGCTGCGACTGGGTTGTCGTTTATCTCCTTCATGATGCCCAGTGAATACTTGTCCTGGGACTCCTTAAGGCGTTTTTTGTTCTTCTCAAGGCGCTTGGTCCTCTCCCCGAGGCTCTCTATCTTGGAGAGCTCCCTGAGTTCCTGCTGGACTTCTGAGGCCGTCTCCTTCGCATCCTTTATGATGTCTCTCGCCTCTTCCTTCGCTCTGTCAAGAACTTCCTTTTCATGCTTGTCGAGAAGCTTCAGCCTTCTGTCCAGGGCTTCCTCCCTCTTCTTTATCTCGAGGAGGATCCTGTCGGCTTCCATCTTCTCCGCTTCAGCCTGTTTTTTGTCGTTTTCGATGGAGGAAATGACCTCCTCGAACTCCATGTCGCCGCGCTCTATAAGCTGATTGGCGCGGTCTATTATGTTACGGTCAAGTCCCAGTTTCTCAGATATCTCGAAGGCATTGGACTTGCCGGGTATTCCTATGTTAAGTCTGTAAGTCGGGCTCAGTGTCTCCACGTCGAATTCCATGGATGCATTCTGTACGCCCTCCTTCTCGATGGCGAACTTCTTCAGCTCGTTATAGTGGGTGGTGGCAGCCACACAGGCCTCGTTAGCCTTAAGGGTCTCGAGGATAGCTATGGCGAGGGCCGCTCCTTCGGTGGGATCCGTTCCGGCTCCAAGTTCATCCAGGAGTACCAGGGAACCGTATCCCGCCTTACCTAAGAACTCCACCGTGTTCTTCATGTGTGAGCTGAAGGTGGAAAGACTCTGCTCTATGGACTGCTCGTCGCCGATATCGCAGAAGACCTCCCTGTATACAGGCACTCTGCTGGAAGCTTCAGCAGGGATATGGAGTCCCGTCATGGCCATCATCGAAAGGAGACCTATGGTCTTAAGAGTTACGGTCTTGCCTCCCGTGTTGGGTCCCGTGATCACCAGTGTCCTGAAATCCTTTCCAAGTCTCACGTTTATGGGGACCACCTTTTTCGGATCGATCAGCGGATGTCTGGCGTTCTTAAGTTCCAGACAGTATCCGTCGTCTATCTGAGGCTCCTCAGCCTTCATTTTGACTGACAGCCTGCCCTTCGCAAAGATCACGTCCAGGTCCACCAGTATCCTCTGGTTGTTCAATAGTTCGTGGAAATGCTCAGCCACGTTATCGCTCAGCTCCTGAAGGATCCTTTCGATCTCAGCCATCTCCATGAGTTCCAGTTCCCTCAGCCTGTTGTTGGCTTCAACTATGGCCTGGGGCTCTATGAAAAGAGTGGATCCGGATCCCGACTGATCGTGAACGATACCCGATATCTTCTGCCTGTGCTCCGCCTTTACGGGCACTACGTACCTTCCGTCTCTCATGGTGACGATGGCATCCTGAAGATAGGTCCTGTTGGCCTGAGAGTTTACTATGCTGTTCAGTTTCGCCCTGATGGAGTCGTTTTCCCTTCCGATGTCACGCCTGATCCTGGCGAGTTCCGCGGATGCGGAATCCGCCATCTCGTCCTCGGAAAGGATGCTCCTGTCTATCCTGTCGCGGAGTTTGGGGAAAGTTTCCAGCACCTCTGCTTTTCCGTGAATTACAGATAAATGTGGCAGATCCTTATTCAGGAAACTTACCACATTCTCCGTGATCTTCATATTGTAGAGGATCATCAGAAGCTGCTTCATGGTGAGAGCTCCGCCCTTCCTAACCCTGTAAAGCAGTGGCTCGGTGTCGTAAAGCTCTCCTATGGGAAGCGTTCCCTTATGGATTATGGCTTCTGCTGCCTCTGTGGTCTCGGAGAGGAGATCTCTCACAAGGTGGACATCTCCTCTGGGCGAGAACCTTGATATTCTGTCCTTTGCCATCTGAGAGCCGGCTTCCTTGGAAAGCAAATCTATTATTTTATTGTATTCCAGAATATTAAGCGCTCTCTTGTTCATGGCATCTCCGTTTTTATCAGCGTTTGAGCTTGCTGAGCTCATCCTTCAGCTGGATGTTCTCCATCTGGAGGTCAAAGTATGCTGATTCGAATTCTTTTACTTTGCTTTCAAGCTTGGATGCGTATTCTTCGACTTCCTTCTTGTTTTCGTCAGCCTTGGAAGCGCCTTCCTTGTACTGAATGAAGTTCTGCTTTGCCTCGTCCCAGAGTTTCATATAGTGCTGGGCGTCGTTTTCAAGCTGCTCCTTCTCCTGTCTCAAGGCTTCCAGTTCTTCTCTCATGCTGAAGACTTCATCCGCCATGTTTACGCATGCCAATGTGGCCAGGGCACCTGCTTTATTGCTTGCAGTGAACTTGGAGATCTCTTTCATCTTCTCGTCAACGTAGGCAGCGATCTCCTGAATGGTCTCAGGATCTCTTTCGCCGCTGATGGTGTATTCCTGCCCATAGATTCTTACTGTTACTTTGTTGTCTTCCATGTTTTCCTCCAATATCCGTATGCATAAATTGCGGGAACTAACTTATATTTCTCTGAGAACTGCATTCAGTTTATTCTCTAAGTCTTTAAGCACTTCGTTATGTACTTTGACCACTTCCTCGTCGGTAAGTGTCCTGTCATCATGCCTGTATGTAAGGGTAAATGCAAGGCTCTTCTTTCCCGGAGGGATGGGAAGTCCTCTGTAAATATCGAAGAGCTTCACGTCTCTTAATATCTCGTGTGCTGATTCTCTGATGACTTCCTCGATCTGTCCTACCTGAGTCGACTCATCCACCAGAAGTGCGATGTCTCTGGTCATGGCAGGATATTTGGGAAGAGGCCTGAATACCTTTGTCATATCTGCAAGGTCGATGATGTTTGCAACTGTAAGTTCAGCAGCATACGCCTTGGCGCCGATACCATACTTTTCGGTGACAGCAGGATGGACCTCACCCATGATGCCGATCTCAACCTCTTCATCCGCGGGACCGTTCTCAAGCTGAGCAACGTGTTTAGCCACGATCCTGGCACATCTTCCGGGATGATAGATGCCGTATTCTGATTCTGATACGAACTTAAGATCTTTGATCCCCAGTTTGCCCAGGAGTTCAACTATGATACCCTTGAGTTCAAAGAAATCAGTTCCGTCTCCATACATTCCGAAGGACACGTTATACGCTTCATACGGCAGTCCCTTAGGGTCGATAAGGTTTGCCATGAATGTGTTTCCTATCTCGAAAGCCTTCATGGAAGGAAGGTTTCTGGAATAGTTTCTGCCCATGACTTCCAGCATCTGAGGAGTCAGTATCGTCCTCATAACGGAAGTATCCTCTCCCAGAGGATTCAGGATCTCGACGAAAGCCCTCTCCCAGGAGTCCTCGTCTATCCTTACGTTGTCGATGCTCTTGGGGCTTACGAAAGAATATGTCTGGATCTCATTGAGACCCATGGCGCAGAGAGCGTCTCTTATGGCATCCCTGATATCCCTTGAATAGGACTGTGATGCTTCGTTGTTTCCCTTGGGAATGGTCACGGGAAGTTCATCATAGCCGTAAAGCCTTGCAACTTCCTCAACGATATCCTCTTCGATCTCGATATCCTGTCTTACGGTGGGAGCTGTTACGTACATATCGTCTCCATCTCCCTCAACCTTCATCTCCAGGGATTCGAGGTAGGATACCATCTGTTCTCTTGTAAGCTCTATTCCAAGGACCTTATTGATCCTGGAAACTCTTGCGTGTACCGGCTTGGCCTCTTCAGGTTCAGGATAGATGTCGATCTTGCCTCCTACTACCTTTCCTGCACCGATGAGTTCGACCAGATAGCAGAATCTGTCTGCAGCAGCCTCTGTAAGGTTGGGATCTATCCCCTTCTCGTATCTTCCTGATGCCTCAGTCCTTAAGGTGAGCCTCTTGGAAGTTGTCCTTACTGAATTTGAATAGAAGTTTGCGCTCTCAAGGATCACAGTTTTGGTATCATCCGTGATCTCAGAATCAAGACCTCCCATGACTCCTGCGATACCGATGGGCTTCTCAGCATCGTTTATCATGAGCATCCTGTCGTCCAGAGTTCTCTCAACTCCGTCGAGGGTCGTGAACTTCTCTCCTTCCTTCGCAACGTCAACTATGATCTTGCGGCCCGCTACGGTATTGATATCGAAAGCGTGCATCGGCTGACCGTATTCAAGCATTACGAAATTGGTGATGTCTACTATATTATTGATGGGACGCATGCCTGCATGGATGAGACGTCTCTGGAGCCACCAGGGTGAATCCTCGATCTTAACGTCCTTGATGATGCGGGCGATATATCTCTTGCAGGCATCGTTTCTTACTTCTACTGAGATATAATCTGAAGCCTGCTCTTCTTCATTCTTACATACGGTCTCAGGATATCTGAGTCTTGTCCCAAAGGTTGCTGCAGCTTCCCTGGCCATGCCTATCATTGAAAGGCAGTCGGGACGGTTGGGTGTGATCTCGAAGTCGATAACGGCATCTCTGAGTTCCATAGCCTCTACTATGTCCATGCCCAGCTTCTTTTCAAGTTCCTCATCGCTCTTTCTGTCCAGATTGAGGATCCAGATACCCTCTCTCTGGTCGATGGGAACCACCTTATCCTCGAATCCCAGTTCGCCGAAGGAACAAAGCATTCCATAGGAAGTTACTCCTCTGAGCTGTCCGGAAGTGATGGTCACTCCGCCTTCCTGTTTCGGCTGTCCGTGAAGCGGTCCGGGGATATGTGATTCATGAAGTGCTACAGGCACGTATGCTCCCTCGAATACGTTGGATGCTCCGGTAACTATCTGAAGAAGACCCGTATTCTCGTCCTTCCCCTTGGCTGCCTTTTCTCCTATATTAAGGCGGCAGATCACAAGTTTGTCAGCATCCGGATGCTTCTCGATCTTCTCGATCTTTCCTACTACAACGTTCTTTATATCTTCTCCGGCTATTTCCATGGTCTCCAGGTTTGAGCCGGACATTATCATGCGGTCACAAAAGGTTTCAGGCGATACGTTTACGTCTGTATAATCCTTGAGCCACTCAAGTGAAACTATCATCTGTTCTGTCTCCTTTTTATTTGAACTGTTCTATGAAACGCATGTCGTTTTCATAGAGAAGTCTGATATCGTCAATGCCGTACTTGAGCATCGCCACACGCTCAACTCCCATACCGAAAGCAAAGCCTGTATATTTCTCAGTGTCGATGCCGCCGACCTTCAGAACTGAAGGGTGTACCATGCCGCAGCCCAGGATCTCGATCCAGCCGGATCCCTTGCATACTCTGCAGCCTTTTCCTCCGCACTTGAAGCAGGATACGTCCATTTCTGCAGAAGGCTCAGTGAAGGGGAAATGGTGCGGCCTGAACTTAGTTCTGGTCTCCTCTCCGAACATCTGCTTGGCGAAGCTGTCGAGAACACCCTTAAGGTCCGCCATGGTGATGCCCTCATCCACCACAAGTCCTTCGACCTGATGGAACATGGGAGAATGGGTGGCGTCAGGAGTATCGCATCTGAAGCATCTTCCCGGTGCGAAAACTCTGATGGGAGGCTTCTGTGACTTAAGGGTCCTGACCTGTACAGGTGAAGTCTGAGTTCTTAAAAGAACGTCATCGTTTATGTAGAAGGTGTCGGTCCAGTCTCTGGCGGGATGATTGGGGCCGGCGTTGAGAGCATCGAAGTTGTTGTAGACAGTCTCAACTTCAGGTCCCTCCGTAAGTGTGAATCCCATGGACTTGAACACCTTTGATATCTCTTCGATAGTGATGGTTACAGGATGCTTGGTACCGAGTTTGAATTCCTTGCCAGGCTCTGTAACGTCGATCTTTTCGGCCTTGAACTTGGCTTCCTGAGCTCTTTCCTTAAGCTGTTCAAAGGTCCTGTTGAGCATGGCTTCGATCTCTCCCTTGGCCTTGTTTGCCTGCATGCCCAGTTCTTTTCTTTCTTCAGGAGTGAGGCTTCCCATTGATTTGAGTATGCCTGTGAGCTGGCCCTTCTTACCCAGCATCTTGACTCTTACATCTTCAGCTTCCTGAAGTGTCTGTGCTTCCTGAAGCCTCTTTTTGGCTTCATCAAGGATTTGCTGTAACGCTTCTTTCATTCTGTCTTCTGATCCTTTCATACATCAGGATCCCCGCGGCTACGGCAGCGTTCAGGCTCTCCGTATTGCCCTCCATGGGGATCGATATTTTCTCGTCTGCTCTCGATAGGAGATCCGGATCTATGCCGTTCCCCTCATTTCCGATCACTATGGCTGCGTCCCCGAGAAGATCGCATTCATAGTAGACCTTATCCGCATCCATCGCCGTAGCTATCAGCCTCTTCCCTCTGGAATGCACCAGTTCGATAAGTTCCTCCGGTCCTTCAACGAAAATGACAGGCATCCTGAAAAGCGACCCTGTCGCCGATCTTATGACCTTGGGGCCGAACGGATCCGCAGTACCCTTCATGAAAACTGCCAGCTCGTATCCGGCAGCATCCGCTGTTCTCAGGATGGTCCCTATATTCCCTGGGTCCTGCAGTCTGTCCAGAACGACGTAGTTTCCGCCGGCATCGTTCTCCGGTACTTTTCTTTCAGGTTTCTTAACCACGGAAATGATCCCCTGAGAGGTTTCCGTATCCTTGAGCTCATCGAACAGCTTTTCCGAAAGGGTGAAGGTCTTCCTTTCAAGTTCTTCAGAGCTTCCCAGGATCTCAGCCTCTTCAGAGGTCAGTTCAGGCCTCACAAAGATCGCCTCCGTCTCGATCCCTTCTTTCAGGGCTTCCTTCAGGAGGTTGGGTCCTTCGATCAGATATTCACCGTATCTGTCACGGTATTTTTTAGTCTTCAGACTGAGAGCATGTCTGAAGATCTTATTGTCTTTTGATGAAATTTCTCTCAATTATCTGTTTTAAGGAGAAGTCTTTATAACACCAAAAGCCGGCAAAGCCGGCTTGGGAGTCTTTATAAGAAACTGGGGATAACGAAGTCCGAATCTCCGTCGTCGCTGTCCTTCTGTCTCTCTAACAGTTCCTGCAGTGTGGTCTCGGTTCCGGACACTCCTTCAACGTTTCCGTATACGTTGGTCTTCATTTCTCCCGGAAGTTTGGCATCCTCGCTTCCGAGGCCTGTGGTCTTCGGCTTAGGTGTTTCCTTCACAACAGGTTCCTGAGGCTGAACGTATTCTTCGATCTCTTCCTCATATTCATCATCTTCAAAGCCGGTGGCTATGACGGTTACCTTGATCTCATCCTTCATCTGATCGTCGATCGCAGCTCCGAAAATAAGGATACAATCCTCGCTTGCTCTGTTCTGGACTTCGCTTGCGATCTCATTGATCTCCATCATTCCCACGTCATATCCGCCTACGACGTACAGCAGTATAGCCTTGGCTCCGTCGATAGTCGTCTCAAGAAGAGGACTCTCGATAGCGCCCTTGACTGCGTCTGCAGCTCTGGTCTCGCCGAATCCGTGGCCTACGCCCATATGAGCTACTCCTCTGTCTGTCATGACTGAACGGACGTCTGCAAAGTCTACGTTGATCATGGCGTCGTCTCTGATCAGGTCAGAAATGCCCTGAACGCCCTGACGAAGCACGTCATCTGACATCTTGAAAGCTTCAAGCATGGAAGTGTTCTTAGCGCTGTTTTCAATGAGCTTATCGTTAGGGATCACGACAAGAGCATCAACGTATTCCTTAAGATACTCGATACCGAGTTCTGCCTGTTTTCTTCTCTTGGGTCCTTCAAAGGTGAATGGCTTGGTAACGACTCCGACTGTGAGTATACCCATGGCCTTGGATGCCTTGGCTATAACAGGAGCTGCTCCTGTGCCTGTACCGCCACCCATACCTGCGGTTATGAAAGCCATATCTGCATCTTCGAGATGGCTGACTATATCCTCTATTGATTCCTCTGCAGCCATCATACCGATCTCCGGATTAGCGCCTGCACCGAGTCCTCTTGTAAGTTTCTCTCCGATCTGCACCTTTGTATCAGCGTTGCATCTGCCGAGAGCCTGATTATCTGTATTTACCGCAATGTAATCGATACCTCTGAGTTCAGCTTCAACCATCTGGTTAACAGCGTTGCATCCGCCGCCGCCGATACCGATTACTTTGATCACAGCCCCTTTTTTATCATTGGTGTCAAACTGTAGCATGTATTCTACCTCCATAATGTCATAAACATACTTGAGATAATAATAGCACATAATACAAGGTTTTGCACTATTTTTTTTGCAATTATCAAAAAAACAGGCGCCTTGGTGATAATTTCATATCAGGCACCTGCAATGTTCTTTTTTAGGTCAGCTTTCGAGTACCGGAGTAAAGTAAACGTAGTTGTCTCCCGTGACTTTGATAGTCCCGGTTTCTATTCCCTGACTGAAGAGCTGCTGTACCACCAGCTGTATATCCTTATCCTTAAGGGCTGTAAGGATATTATCCGGAAGGCCCCTGACCATCAGCGTATCAAGGACGTAGGCTTTAGCTTCACTCTGGGATATGGTGATCGATTTAAAGTACATGTTGTTCTCCTGCATACAGGTTATTATTTCCATGCACTGCCTGAGAAGGACGTCCTCATCCACCTGTATGGGTTCCCCCAAAGTCATGCCGGAGATATTCAGTCCTCTCAGTATGGTGACCTTGGGGTCCACAGTCGTTTTTCTCAGAACGATTCCCTCGTTATCTATCACAACATAACTGTCGCCGTATACCACTCCGGCAACCTGAGTCCTTTCAGTGATATCTATAGTGACCGTCGATGGAAGTTGTCTCCTGACTCTGACCCTCACCATATATGGGTCTCTCATCAGCCTGTCTCTGATATCTCCGCAGTCTACGCCGGTAAAGATGTTGACTCCTGTGTCCGCATGACCCATGTTGATTATCTCGTCATCGGTGTAATATCTGTTCCCTTCCACCTCATATTTGCTTACGTTAAAAGCAGGTGCTTTCAGAGCAAAGACCACCATCAGTACAATAATGGCTATGACAGTCAGAACGGTCCTGAGTCTGACTTTTTTCATATGCTGTTTTATCTGGCGTTTGCTTTTTTCCATAAATCTCTGACGATCTCTCCATAAATGACGTCTGAAGCAGAGCGTGCGGCCAGCTCATGGGCCATACGCCCCATACGTTCCAGTTTTTCAGGATCCTCCGCAAGCTTCTTTACAGTATCTTTAAAAGATCCCTCATCTATATCCTTTTCTTCTATCAGGATAGCTCCTCCCTTGTCTGCTACGGCTTTGGCATTGAAGTACTGATGGTTTCCGGTGACGTTTGGGGATGGGATCAGTACAGAAGCTCTTCCTGTAACCAGTATCTCAGCGACCGAAAGAGCTCCGGCCCTTGAAATAATCAGGTCGCTTGCCGCGATCACGTCGTCCATATCGTCTATATAGTCTGATATCCTGATATTTCCTTCGGGTCTTATCCCCCGGGATGCGAGCTCACCGATCACGTCAGTATAGAACCTTCTTCCGGTGCCGAATACCAGTTTCTGTCCTTCTTTTCCGTTCATTTCTTCAACCAGGCTCATTCCAAGCCTGTTGATGGCTTCAGCTCCCAGAGAACCTCCGAACGAAAAGACCAGAAAATCATTTTTATCGTAACCGAGTTTTTCCCGGGACTTTTCTTTATCTGCATTGAAGAATGAGCTCCTGACGGGATTTCCCGTAACCGTCAGTTTCTCCTTATCGCTGAAATACTTTCCGCCTTCTTCAAATCCAAGGAATATCCTTCTTACGTATTTCTCCAGTCTGCGGTTCGCAAGCCCGGGGAAGGCATTCTGTTCGTGTATATAACAAGGTATGCCGAGCCTGTGGGCTGCAAATATCACCGGGAAGCATACGTATCCTCCGGTACCGATGACCGCATCCGGCCTGAACTTTTTCAGGATCTTCATGCTCTGTACGATGCCGTTTCCTACGTGATATCCCGTGAGGATTATCTCCTTTGCATTAGACCTGTTCACCCATCTGGAATCTATTTCTTCCAGCCTGTAACCTGCCTTGGGCACCGCTGTCTTCTCAAAGCCATTCTTATAGCCTATATAGAGCACCTCTCCGTCAGGATCCTTCTCTCTGAACTTGTCAGCTATGGCAAGAGCGGGATAAACGTGTCCGCCCGAACCTCCACCTGTAACTGCTATCCTCATAGCTATCTCTGTCTTACAGTCCTCCTGATCAGTTTCTGCCTCTCTTCTTCAAGGGCTCTCTTTTCCTTCTCCTCGATAAGCCTGATCTCTTTCTTTTCAGATTGCTTTGTAACGTTCCACAGAATCCCCATCAGTCCCATCAGAAGCATCAGCGCATTTCCGCCGTAGCTTACAAACGGAAGTATAACTCCGGTGGGCGGCATTGAAGAAGTTACTACGGCTATATTGATACATACCTGAACGCCTATCATGATGCTGATACCGGAAGCCAGCATCATACCGTAAAAGTCCGGTGCATTCATCGCGGCCTTGCAGCCTCTCCATATCAGGAGAAGGTATACGAACATCAGCAGTATTATCCCGACGAAGCCTATCTCTTCTCCGATTATCGCGGTTATGAAATCGTTCTGAGGTTCCGGAAGATACAGATATTTCTGTACGCTCTTGCCAAGCCCCTGACCCAGGAAGCCTCCGGTGCCGAGAGCAAGCAGAGACTGTACGGCCTGGAACCCGTTTCCGAGGGAATCCGCGAAAGGATCCAGGAAGCTCAGGAATCTGTCATGCCTGTACTCTGATGAGAATATGAGGGCCATACCTCCTGCGAAACCCAGTCCTGCAAGCACCATGAGCTGCCATATTTTAGCACCTGCCACCAGCATCATACCTCCCGCAATGAATATTATCGTAGCGGCAGTAGACATATTAGGCTGTTTGAGTATAAGGCCGGCATAAATACCTGCGGCAATTATGACGCCGAAAAGGCCCGGCAATTCTCTCAACATATCAGGTGACTTTGCGAGTATTCCGGAAAGATACAGTATCAGAGTGATCTTGGCTATCTCTCCGGGCATGATGGTGATGGGACCGACTCCTATCCATCTGGTTGCTCCGTTGATCTCTATACCGATACCCGGGATCAGTACCGCAATCAGCAGTCCCAGTCCGACCATATAGAATATAAACGAGAACTTCAGCCAGAAGTGGTAGTCTATCCTCGACAGGATCACCATTGCCGCAAGTCCCATGGCAAACCAGAGGAGCTGTCTTCTCAGATAGGCATAAGGGGACCCCGATTCGTTAATCGACGTATAGTAGCTGGCTGAAAATACCATAATGATCCCGAATATACAGAGGATCAGTACCAGCAGCACTATCCCCAGATCTCCGCCGTTGCTGCTCTTTATGAAGTTTATCAGGCTGAATTTCTTTTTTTCCATTACTTGAGTCTTTTCACGCAATCCTTGAAGTGTCTGCCCCTTACTTCGAAGTTGGGATACATATCCCACGATGCACACGCAGGTGAAAGCAATACCTTATCTCCCTCTGCTGCGATCTCAGAGGCGTATTTCACGCATTCTTCCAGATCAGCATGCTCTGAATAATCCTTGTAGCCTGCCTTGTCCATAGCTTCTTTTATCATGCCCCTGTCCCTTCCGAACAGGACCACATGTTTCACCGGACCGGCAAGTTCCTTTGCCATCCCTGTGAAATCCTGACTTTTGGCATCTCCGCCCGCGATCAGGATGATGTTTTCTTTAAGCGCCTTTATGGCTATGAGGGTAGCATCCGTATTCGTACCCTTGGAATCGTTATAGTAACTTATTCCGTTTATATCGCCGACGTATTCCAGTCTGTGTTCCACGCCTCCGAAACTCCTGAGCACTTCTGCGATCGTCTCAGTACCTATGCCCGAGAAGAAACAGATGGCCGCTGCAGCGAGAGCGTTCTCAACGTTGTGATCACCGGGAATCCTGAGTTCATCCCTTGAAATAAGGTCATGGATCCTTCCCTCTTCGTCCCTGATCACAAGCCTTCCGTCCTTCAGGAATGCTCCTGTCTCAGGTTCGGTCTTTCTGCTGAATCCCACGAACGTTCCCCTGAACTCCCTGTCTATATCCTCAAAGCAGAGTTTCATCAGAACGGGATCGTCGATATTCATCACGAGATAATCTCCTGCCTTCTGGTTTTTCCAGATAGAGGCCTTGGCCTGCCCGTACCCTTCCATAGTGTGGTGTCTGTTCAGATGATCCGGCGTCAGATTGAGTATGGCGCTTACTTTAGGCCTGAACTGAGATACCGTCTGGAGCTGGAAGCTGGAAACTTCAGTCACCATCCAGTCGTCAGGTTTTGAATCCCCTGCGACACTGATAACAGGGAGACCTATGTTTCCCACCACATTGGTATGTCTTCCTGAAGCTTTGAATATCTCTCCTACAAGCGTAGTCGTGGTCGTCTTGCCGTTTGTTCCGGTTATGCCCACAAAAATACCCTTTGCCAGGCGGTAAGCCAATTCCAGTTCCCCTACTATTTCACAGCCCTGTTCCATGGCCTTTATAACGAAGGTGCTTTCAGGGTCGACCCCCGGGCTCAGCACCATCATATCATATGTGCTGAAGTCATCGGGCATAGTCCCGTAATATTCTTTTATATCATGCTCGCGGCAAAACTCCCTGACCTCAGGATCTGCCTTATCGGCATCCTTCGAATCCTGTACCGCAAGCTCATATCCCTGATTTTTAAGGGCATACATGGCACATTTGCCGCTTCTGCCCATTCCGATTATGATAGCTTTCATTGATATCACTCCTTAAATGACCGAAAGCAGGAAAGCAAGTATGCAGAATGCCAGGGTGATAGTGGCGAAAAGCCTTACTACCTTGGTCTCATGCATTCCGCCCAATTCGAAATGATGATGAAGAGGAGCCATCCTGAATATCCTCTTTCCTCCGGTCTTCTTGAAATACCACACCTGGATGATAACGCTGAGGGCTTCCATAACGTATATGAGACCCGCTATAGCGAGAATGATCTCCAGTTTCATCATTATCGCAGCCGCAGCCAGTCCTCCGCCCAGAGCCATGGACCCGGTATCTCCCATGAATATCCTGGCAGGATTGTGATTATATACCAGGAATCCCAGGCATGCGCCTATTATTCCCGCATAAAACAGCGGATATTCACCGAAACCTGCATTATGAGCCACAACGGTCATCAGGAACGCAACCAGCGCAGTAACGGATGAAGCCAGTCCATCCAGACCATCTGTGAGGTTGACGGAATTTGAAAACGCTATCATTACGAACATTACCCAGGGGATATAGAATATTCCTATGTTCAGATAGTGATCCCAGATGGGTATCCATATGGAAGAGTGTACAGCATTTCCGGCTGTAAGTCCCGCTGAAAGCGTCCCGCTTGTAAAGTAAGCAAAGATCGCAAAAGCAAGTGAAAACGTAAACTGAAGCGCTATCTTCTGCTTGGGACTGATACCGTCGTTATTCTTCTTTATGGCCTTTTCATAATCGTCTATAAAGCCGATCACTCCGAAGAGTATCATAGTAACGCAAACCACCAGGATCCTGATCGAAAACATCCCGAATACAGCTGCAATGATCAAAGCCGAAGCTACGGCTGAGACCGTTATGGCAAGTCCTCCCATGGATGGAGTCCCGGTCTTGGAAAGATGAGCCTGAGGTCCCTCTTCCCTTACAAACTGTTTGAACTGGTGCTTTTTAAGAAATGGTATCAGTCTTCCTGTCAGTATTACAGAAAGAATGAAACCGGCAATCAATGCACAAATGACTGAAATATAGGTAGTCATGGATATCTCTTTACTCCGTTATAAATTATTTACTAAATGTTCCACTATTTTTTCAAGAGCCATGGACCTTGAAGCTTTGACAAGAATGCAGTCTCCCTCATGGACGTGGTTCAGGATACCGCCCATGATCATCTCCTTGTTCTCAAAATACTCACAGATCTTGCCTGTTTCGGCATCCATTTCCATAAGCGGCATGTTGGCTCCCGTATGGCTGATCTTTAATTCATGTCCTTCCACAGCTGTGTCGTTTCCCCACCCCTTATATGCAG
Source organism: Anaerovoracaceae bacterium (assembly GCA_045545455.1). Lineage (GTDB taxonomy): Bacteria > Bacillota > Clostridia > Peptostreptococcales > Anaerovoracaceae > RUG754. Next base: position 22,900 of record JAZQAY010000030.1, read on the forward strand.
CGTAGGATTCAGGGCCCACGGTAAGCGTTACGTCCACGCCCATCCTGTGAGCATAGGCGCCTACATCACCATGTCCCTTTTTGGTCTCAAAGCCAAGTTCTGCCATATCTCCGGTTATGGCTATTCGTCTTCCCCCTTCAGGCACCGGCGTGGCCATAAGGGTATCTATGGCACCCTTCATGGAATCCGGAGCGGCATTATATGTGTCATCTATTATAGTGATGCCGCCTTTTTTTATGACGTTCAGCCTGTTGGCTGTCAGTTCAGCTCCGGTGAAACCGGCGGCGGCTTCTTCAAGCGTCATTCCTTTAAGGCAGCCTGCAGCAATGGCAAGCCCTGCATTGATTGCGTTATGTGCCCCGGGAACCTGAAGTTCCACGCTTTCGGTCTGCCCGTTATATGCGATGTCAAAACTGATGCCTTCTATACCTTTGTCTTTTACGTTGCTTACCACGAAATCGCATCTCTCTCCGGTTCCCACTCTTATGAGTTTCCCGGGGATGCCCCTTTTTTTAAGATCTACGGTGGCCAGCATATCGTTATCATCGTTTATGATAAGGACCGAATCATCATTGAAGTTTTTCGTGATCTCCAGTTTGGTATCCAGAATGCCATTTCTTCCCTCTTCAGGGAAATTCTCCAGATGAGATATGCCAACGTTGGTTATCACCCCTATTTCAGGCTCAGCTATATCTGCAAGAACAGCGATGGATCCCTTGAAATCCATGCCCATCTCGATCACAGCTGCCTCGGTATCTCCCGGGAAGCTGACTATCGAAAGGGGAAGTCCTGTCTCGCTGTTGTAGTTCTTTATGGATCTTGCGGTCTTGTATTTTCCGCTGAGGACGTAATACAGAAAATCGCGGGTGGATGTTTTCCCCACTGATCCCGTTACCCCTATCCTGGCCTTGAGATCAAGCGTGCTGAGGTAGTACGATCCCAGTTTCTGAAGAGCGGACATAGTATCACCGGTGATCACCATGGTCACCCCTTCTCTTTCTTTGTATAATGAGGCTTTTTCCTCGTCGGACACTACAGCCATCCTGCATCCGGAATCAAATACCTGCCCGAGAAAGTCGTGACCGTCATTTCTTTCGCCTTTTATGGCAAAGAACACATCTCCCGGTCCGGCCAGCCTGGAGTCTATGACCGCACTGGTCACCGTCTCTTCCCCGCTTCCGCAAAACAATCTGCCTTTTATGGCTTTATTCAACTCTTCAGCTGTCATTTTTCTCATTTTCCGGTCTCCATGTTATTGTTCATCAGGGCTCACGGCCATATATCTGAGCACGTTCTCAAGTATATTTTTAGCAGCAGGAGCTGCAACGACTGACCCATACGTCTGGCCTCTGGGTGAATCGACTACTACCAGAAGGGTGATCTTGGGATCATCTATCGGAGCTATGCATATGAAGGAGCTGTAGTAATCGTACTGCGAGTATCCTCCGGCTTCCGCTTTCTCCGCAGTTCCGGTCTTTCCGCCTATCCTGAAGCCATCCATCTTGGCGGTGTTTCCGCCTCCCTCAGAAACTTCGGCCTCCATTATATCACGCATTTCTGCCGCCGTCTCCGGTGAAATGACTTTTCTGACGATTTCCTTATCAAAGGTCTTGACTATCTTGCCATTTGAATCGGTAAGTGCTTTCACATAATGCGGCTTTACCAGGTCCCCTCCGTTAGCTATGGAGCTTATCGCAGTCACAAGCTGTATCGGTGTGATGGATATGCCCTGACCGAATCCCATGGTAGCAAGTTCTACAGGCCCTACATAGGACTGAAGAAGAGCACCCGCTTCGCCCGGATAGTCCACTCCCGTCAGGCCGCCGAAGCCGAAGTCGTTTATGTACTGCATGAACCTGGTCTTGCCGAGCCTGGCGGCTACTTCGGCCAGCGCCGGGTTGCAGGAATTCTCTATGGCCTGTTTTATGGTCTGCGATCCGTGAGCTCCTGAATACCAGCAGGCAAGAGTATAGTCCTCCACCCTGAAGGAATGATCGCAGTAAAACGTATCGGTCAGACTTATAGCCCCTTCGTCCAGCGCCGATGTGGCGGTTATGAGTTTGAACGTAGAACCCGGCTCATACGTGTCTGAAACCAGAGGATTCCTCCACATACTCGAAAGATAAGCGGTCTGTTCTTCATCAGACATATTCTCGTATGCCGTTTTTTCTTCTTCGGTCAGTCCCTGAGGCTCAAAGGGATCATTTGGATCGAATCCCGGGTATACCACCGACGCCAGTATTTCTCCGTTATTCGGATCCATGGCCAGTATCTCGACCTTTTTCGCCTTCCATTGAGTATAGGCTTTCTTGGCCTCTTCTTCGCAGTAATACTGTATGGCCTCATCTATAGTCGTGATGATATTGTAACCGTCTTTGGCTTCATAGTGCCTTTCCGTGCCTTCCACCAGATCGTTTCCGGAAACGTCGGTATTGGTCACCCAGCGCCCGTTCACACCGGAAAGGTATTCGTCGTACTCCAGCTCCAGTCCCGTTCTTCCCTGACCGTCGTCGTTCACCGATCCAAGCAGCTGGGAAGCAAAATTCCCCAAAGGATAATATCTCCTTGTAGCCTGTGAAAGCTCTATGCCGGAAAGCCCCAGCTCTCTTACCGCGTCAGCATCCTCCTTGGTGAGGTATTTCTTGATCGTGACTATGCCGTCCTCGCTTTTAAGCTTTTCTGCCGTCGATGCTCTTTCGCTCTCTTCGGTTATGCCCAGAGTATCGCAGAGAACATTTATGTTTTTATCTATTTCTTCATCAGTTTTATCAAAGGTAAAATTACCGGGAAATACGTAGAGCGTATAGCAGATGCTGGACGTGGCCAGCTCTCTTCCGTTCCTGTCGTATATTATTCCCCTCTTGGCCTCGATCGTGGCATCCATGGTCTGCTGGGATATGGCCTTCTGCGTAAGCTCCTCAGCATCGATTATCATTATCTTGGCAAGCCTGATGCTGAGAAGCACGAAAATAAGACCTATGAATGCAAATCCTAGGGTTATCCTTCCTCTGTTTAGCTGTTTCACGTCAGTATTGCGCCTGGCCATGATAACTTATTTCTTCCTTTAGTAAAATGAGCCGAACTTGCGTTCGGCTTCTATTCTGAAAATACACCCTTTAATTGCCGTAGGCTTTCTCCCTGATCACTTTTACCAGGTTTTCGTCTACCGTCTGGTCCTCTCCGATAAAGTAGCATTGGCTCTTGCTCGGATATACCATTCCGAGAGTCTTGGTCGCATACGTGGCGACAGACTCAAAACTTACCGCTCCTTCGATATCGATCCCCAACACCGTTATCTCGTCTCTGAGCTGTACGTTTTCCTTATTCAGCGAGTTCATACTGTACTTGATGGCGGTCGCCTTGGCACCCATCCATACAGACGCTACCAGAAGCGCGCCTATGAGTATAAGGACAGCAGCAGACCTTATCAGCACCGGCGCAGTCACGAACTTCTGTGGCAGCTGAGTGGCCACCTTCATCAGCTCTCTTTCCCTGCGGTTTTCCCTCCTCACAGCGCTGCGGCTGGGCACAGGAAGTTCTTCCTCAGGCTTGACTGCCTCCGTACCTTCCCAGGATACGTATTTCCCCTGTCTGGTCAGATATTCAATGTATTGTTCTGCATATGAACTCGGAGCCATTCTCAAACACCTTCAATAATAACTACTATATCTTCACCGCGATCCTTAATTTCGCACTTCTGGATCTGGGATTGGATTCTATTTCTTCTTCCGTGGTAACTATAGGTTTCCCGGGTCTTTCCACATCCCCCACCTTGCCGCACACGCACATCGGAAGCCCAGGGGGGCAGGTACAGGGATCATACCTTCTCCTGAAGGTCTCCTTCACTATCCTGTCTTCAAGGCTGTGGAAAGTTATTACGGCAAGTCTTCCTCCAGGCTTCAGAACGTCGAGAAAATCGTCCAGTGCCTTCTCAAGTCTTCCAAGTTCGTCATTAACTTCGATCCTGATGGCCTGAAACGTTCTCTTGGCCGGATGCGGTCCTTCACGTCTTGCCTTGGCAGGTATTGCTTTCTTGATGACGTCCACCAGTTCCGTCGTAGTCTCAAGAGGTTTGTTTGCTCTCTCTCTTACTACGAACTCGGCTATCCTGGATGCCCATCTTTCTTCACCGTAATTCTTTATTATATCCCTAAGCTCATCCCTGTCGTAACCATTTACCACATCGTAAGCTGTAAGGCTGTCATCTCTGTTCATTCTCATGTCCAGAGGAGCTTCCTGCATATAGCTGAAGCCTCGTTCGGGATTATCAAGCTGGAAGGAACTTACTCCCAGATCCAGCAGTGCCCCGTCTATCTTATCAACTCCCAGTTCCTCAAGCACAGTCTTTACATCGGAAAAATTTGACTGTACCAGCTGCTTCCGGCACTTGTATTGGGAGAGCCTCTTTTCGGCCGCCATAAGCGCGTCCTTATCGCGGTCGATTCCGATCAAGAGTCCGTTCTCTCCCAATTTGGCGCATATTCCGCCTGAGTGGCCGCCGCCGCCCAAAGTGCCATCAACATATATTCCGTCCGATTTCAGATCAAGTCCTTCTATCGCCTCATCAAACATTACCGATATATGTTTGAATTCCATAGTTCTCTCCCTTAGAAATTATATTCTGTAAGAGCGTTGGCGAAATCTTCTGTCTCCATTTTACTGTCGTTTGCCGGGTTTTCCCAAACGTCCTTAGACCAGACTTCGATCTTGGACATTGCTCCCATTGTAACGAGTTCCTTTTCGATCGCAGCATAGGACTTTAATTCTTGGGGGATGACTATTCTGCCCTGCTTATCGAATTCGCACTCGCATGCGTTAGCGCAAAAGTGCCTTATAAAGGCCCTGACCTTAGGATCCGACTCCGGAAGTTTCTCTATTTTCTCCATCTGCTTAGCCCAGTTCTCGGTAGTGTAGATATACAGGCACTTGTCAAGTCCCTTGGTCAGTACGCACCTGGCGCCGAGCTCAGCCCTGAGTTTGGAAGGCACGATCATCCTGTTCTTGTCATCTATTGAATTGTAGGTGGTCCCCATGAACATGGATGTTTCTCCTTCCTGATAATCAGCTGTTTCCGCAGTATCATTTGCCACGATACGGGCATAGTGACCCTACCCTGAAACATCTTACCACCACTATACACCACTTTCCACCATAAATCAAGAGAAAATATGCTATTTTTGGCTTTTTTCACCCCCGCTTCTCCATTTAAAAAGCAGCCACGTCATTCGCAGCTGCTGTTTTTCGTAATATCATGTTTTTCAGATCTCTTTACCTCTCAGCGGGTTTCCCGGAACAAATCTCTCAAATATGCATATCGCTCCCAGTCCTTCGCCTACCGCAAGGTCGATCGGATCCTTAATGGTGTAGAATACTTTAATACCGCCGAAAGCCCTGAATGCCCTGTTTCTTTTATGATCATAATTATATGCTACAAAATCAGGTTCCGTCAGAGGATTCAGCCTGAGATCCCTTACGAGAGTATTCGTCATGGGGTCGAATCTCGTTCCTTCCCTGGGATCTCCGGGGACCCGGGACTTATAATCCGCGATCAGATCCGAGCCCAGCTGCCCTCTTACCACATCAGGATAGTTTTTCTTCATAGCAAGTACAGCGAAGGAATTGAAGCTCTCAACGCAGAAGACAGCATCCGGATATCTTTCCATGTACCCATCCAGTTCCTCCATGACCCTTTTGCAAAGTTCCTCGTGATTTCCTCCGCGGGGTTTAAGTTCGATTATGAGCGGCACGCGGCCGGCTACAAGCTCCAGCACTTCCCTGAATTCCGGTATCCTTTCATCGGATTCCTCAAGGGGATATTTCCTCGCTTCTTCAAGGGTTATCTCTTCTATGAGCATGGCTGTGCGGAAAGAGGTCTCACACTCAGTCTGAGCGTTCTCAGGAATGACCGGCAGGTGATCGGATCTTACCGTGGTCACCCTTTTAAGTCCGGAATCATGGATAACAGCAAGTTTGCTGTCTTTTGTAAGATGAACGTCGAGCTCTATCCCAAATCCTTTCTCGCAGGCTTTTTTGAATGCCATAAGGGAATTCTCAGGTACATCAGGTTTGTGATGCAGACCTCTGTGAGCATATCTGTATTTTTTTAATTCTTCGATCATGCTTTTTCTGTCTCTCATGCTTCACCTCTCTCATAAGAAGATCCGCCCGGCCTGAGCGTAAACGCGGCCGGGCAGTATCTGCATTTGTTATTTACATATCGAGATCTTCGAAGGCCTCTACCCCTTTCTTAGGGGCCTCGGGTTTTGAATCTCCGTGTCTGACCTGAAGCATGGTCACAAAAGCGATGACCGAGAATATAGTCGCATAAGGGAAAAGCGTCCAATATCCCACATGCTCCAGGAAGAATCCGGAAAGGATCGGTGTGAATACCTGAGCAGCCATGGAGAATGTATAGTAGTATCCGGTGAACTTACCGATATCGGAACCTTTGCACATCTCTACCACCATGGGATACGAATTAACGTTTATCGAAGCCCACGCTATGCCTACCAGTATGAATACCACGTAGATGCCTGCATTAGGCGACCTGAACAAAAATGCTGCAAACCATGATGCCGCCAGGAGTATAACGCCGAAGAGTATGACCTTTTTACGGCCGAGCCTGGATGAGATTATGCCCACAGGAACGAAGGCGATCAGCGCGCCGATGGATGCCAGCATCATTGCTCCCGCATATGATCCGCCTCCCATGCCCCAGGTCTCAGTCGCGTATTTGGAGAATGCAGTCGTTACACCGTTATATGCCATGAACCAAAAGGCTACTGAAAGAAGAAGGAATATGAGAGAGCGCCTGACGTCAGCAGGAAGCTTGGCATCGCCGGAGCCATCGTCCTCCACTTCATCCTCTATGCCGAATTCCTTTTCAAGGGCGATCCTTTCAGCTACGAATCTGTTCTCATCCACTTTGGTAAGGATTATTACCAGAGCGATTATCATTATGGCCGCAACTGCGAGGAACAGGTAGATATAGTTAGGAGTGTTGTTGTCCTTGGAACCTGAAAGCACCATGGTAAGTCCCAGTACCAGGATTATACCCACAGCTCCCATGAGATTGATGATAGCATTTCCCTTGGATCTCAGGGGTTTGGGCGTTACGTCCGGCATAAGAGATACCGCAGGCGATCTGTAGGTTGACATGGCGATCAAAGTGAGAAGCAGCATGACAATGAACAGCGCCAGGTTTCTCATGTTCGCAGCTATCGGCAGGAAGATCATAAAGATGACTGCCAGTATCGTACCCACAAAGATGAAGGGTGTACGCTTGCCGCGGTTGGTGCTCACCTTGTCAGAGAGCGCTCCGAAGATTGGAAGCATGAACAGCGCAAAGATATTATCCAGTGCCATGATGCCTCCTGACAGCGTATCCCCGATATTGAAGAAATACTTCAGGATCAGAGGAATGATGTTGTCGTACATCTGCCAGAAAGCGCTTATGGCAAGAAATGCGAATCCGATAAGGATCGTACGCTTGTAATCGAGTTTCATAATGAGTCTCCATAAAAAGCCATGAACGGCTGTCAAAATAATTCCTATAAAAATATTATAATCAAAATGCCATCAGCGTACAAGTGGGGATTTTACACATGAAAAAAGCCCAGACTTTCATCCGGGCTTTCCGTGTATAGCTAATAACTTTCAACTAATCTTTTATCAGATCATTATCTGGTGGTTGCATCGTAGAGTTCTTCTGCGTTGTCCCACTCCTTGATGATCTCAGGGATTACCTTGTAAAGGTCACCAACGATACCATAGTCAGCGATTTCCATCATCGGGCAGTCAGGATCCTTGTTGATGGCAACGATGATCTTGGAACCGGACATACCAGCCTGGTGCTGGATAGCTCCGGAAATACCGCAAGCGAAGTAGATCTCGGGCTTAACGGTCGTACCGGTCTGTCCTACCTGATGTGAGTGATCGATCCAGCCGGCATCTACAGCTGCACGGGATGAACCAACAACTCCGCCAACCTTGTCAGCGAATTCGTTGATGAGCTCGAATCCTTCAGGACCGCCGAGTCCACGTCCGCCGGAGCAGATGATCTTAGCGTCTGTAAGGGAAACGAGTTCCTTAGCGGACTTAACAACATCCTTAACTGTTACATGGATGTCAGCCTTGGTGATAGCGGGCTTAACGTTTACGATCTCGCCTGTTGCACCGGGCTTTCTCTCAAGCTTCTGCATAACGCCGGGATGTACAGTTGACATCTGTGGTCTGGTGTTAGGGCAGATGATGGTAGCCATGAGGTTTCCGCCGAATGCAGGACGGGTCTGCTTGATACCTGTTGAAGGATCGTTAGGATCCAGTGTGGAAGTATCGAGAGTTGTGTTAGCCTTAGCGAATTCGATGTAC
>JAZQAY010000031.1:0-2281 GCA_045545455.1 Anaerovoracaceae bacterium
AAGACATAGTTACGAAATAACAGAAAGTACTGAAAACAATGAGTGAAAGCATTAAGAACATAAACTGGTATCCCGGGCATATGAAGAAGACCCGGGAGCTCATCCAGGAAAACCTAAAGATGGTCGATCTGGTGATCGAGGTAATCGACTCCAGAATACCCAGATCATCAAGAAATCCCATAATAGATGAGCTGATCCAGTCAAAAAAGAGGATAATAATACTGAACAAGAGCGATCTCTCTGATGACAAGGCCAATAATGACTGGGCTGAATATTTCAAAGGGCAGGGAAACCTCGTGCTCAAGCTTAACGCCAACAGAGGAGATGGCGTAAAGGAGCTCTTCAGGATGCTGGAAAAACTTCAGGATGAAAAGAACCGCGATAAAGCGCTTAAAAAGCCTTTAAGAATGATGATCGTCGGCGTCCCCAACGTAGGAAAATCATCCCTTATAAACAGGATGACGGGTAAAAAATCAGCCAAAACGGGAGACCGTCCCGGAGTCACCAAAGGAAAGCAATGGTTAAGCGTAGATAACGGCATGCAGCTTCTGGATACGCCGGGAATACTATGGCCTAAGTTTGAGGATCCTGAAGTTGGACTCAATCTCGCATTCTGCGGATCCATAAAGGACGAGATCATGGATATGTCAGAACTGGCGCTGGAGCTGATCAAGGTCCTCTCGAGAGATTATCCGGAATTACTGATCTCCAGATACAAACTGGATGAGATCTTAAAGGACGGAGACTATTCCGATACATTTGAGAGAGAGATCGACGGAGAACAGGAAGCGGCTCTTGCCAATATGGAGGCCATAGCAAAGAAGAGAGGCTTTATACTTCCAGGAAAGCGCATAGATTACGAAAGAACTTCTAAGACCGTTCTGGATGAATTCAGGACGGCTGCTATAGGGAAGATCACTTTGGAGAAGGTTTGAAATGACTAAGGCAGAAAGAGAAGAGAAACTTAAAAAGCGGCATGATGAACTGAGTGCCTATGACGCTCAGTTCAGGATGGCGTACGGAAATATCGGCGGAGTGGATGAAGTGGGAAGAGGCCCGCTTGCAGGTCCGGTAGTTACTGCATGTGTAGTACTGCCTGAAGATTTTGATGTTTTAGGGGTAGACGACTCAAAGAAACTCAGCCTTAAAAAGCGCGAAGAACTTTATGATCTTATAATAGATAAGGCCCTTGCCGTAGGCATAGGAATGTGCGATAACCATGTAATAGATGAAATCAACATTTTAGAGGCTACCAAGCGTGCAATGGCAGAATCTATCGAAAAAGCGGATAAAATGCTTCAGAAACGTGATCTGGGGCCCTTGGAGCATGTCCTGATAGACGCTGTCAAACTTACAGGTATTTCACAGACGCAGACGAACATTATAAAGGGTGATGCGACCAGCTTGTCCATCGCAGCTGCATCCATAGTGGCCAAGGTCACCAGGGACCGCATGATGATGGCCTACGCTGATGAATATCCCTGGTATGGATTTGAGTCCAATATGGGGTATGGTACCAAGAAGCACTACGAAGGAGTAAGTGCTCACGGAATAACACCGATACACAGAAAAACATTCCTGAAAGGAATAGTATAAGAAGAAATGACTCACAGGAGGTAAATTTTATGAATATCTTAGTTTTGAACGGCAGTCCTCGTCCTAAAGCCAATACCAAGGCTCACATTCAGGCATTTGTAGAAGGCGCTGAAGCGAAGGGACACAGCGTAAGAGTCCTCCATATTGGAAATATGAAGATCAACGGCTGTATCGGCTGCGAATACTGTCATACCAAGGGGGAGGGGACCTGCGTGCAGAAGGACGATATGCAGGAAGTTTATCCTTATCTGGCAAACGCTGACATGGTCGTTCTGGCAAGCCCTATATACTATTGGGGGTTCACAGGACAGATGATGTCGGTCATCACCAGATTCTACGCTCCCGGTAAACCTGCAGCATCCAAGTACGCTATGTTCCTCAGTTCAGGATCTCCCGGAGTCTATGACGCTCCTGTAAGCGAATACAAGTCCATGCTGAAATACTTCGGAGCGACTAATATGGGTATCATAACCGCATACGGTTCACAGAACAATTCAGAAGAGAAACTTAAAGAATTCAGAGACTTTGGGTATTCTCTCTGATCATAATATTGACTTCAACTGCCGGTGATTCCGGCAGTTTTTTATTGTAGGGCGTATGAGCCCGTGCTGAGCGCGCTGGCGCGCGAAGTATAAACCACCCGCTATGCGGGTGCGCGTCGATGGTTCTACCAAAAAATCACCTC
>JAZQAY010000032.1:0-8426 GCA_045545455.1 Anaerovoracaceae bacterium
AAGATCAAGGTTATCAAGGCCGTTAGAGAGATCACCGGACTTGGCCTCAAGGAAGCTAAGGAACTCGTTGACACAGCTCCTTCCAACGTAAAGGAAGGCATCGAGAAGGCAGAAGCAGAAGCTATCAAGGCTCAGCTTGAAGAAGTTGGCGCAGAAGTAGTTCTTAAATAATCACGCCTTGCGGGCACCAGTGCTCGTCGCAAATAACGACATCAAATCAAAGACGCTTTTCTTGGGCGGATCCCTACAAAATTACGGGATCCGCAGCCAATCGAAGCGTCTTTTTCTTTGGTCGTTATAATTGCTCCTCGCAAAGGCCCTCCAGGCGTGATCATTTAAGAACTCAGAGGATCGCTCCTCACGAAGGCAGAAAAGGCGTGATCATTCGGAACTTGTATAAAATATAAATGCTATGGTATAATTACAAAAACATCTTTATGAAGCGAACATGAGACAATGAAAAAGAAAGTTTTCGACATAATACAAATAGGAGAGAAGGGGAATACCCCCAGCATCGTATTCGATTACGTTCTGATGGCCAACATCGTGCTGAACATCCTGGTGGTGGTCCTTGAGACATTTGAACAGCTCAGCCCGTATCAGGGGCTGTTCAAGGCGGTGGAGATAATAACTACGATTTTCTTCTGCGCGGAATATGTGCTGAGACTGTGGACAGCGGATCTTTTGTTCCCGGAAAAGGGAAGCATCGGGTCCAGAATTAAATTCATGGTTTCCTTTGATGGCTTGGTGTGTCTTCTTACCATAATCCCTGTATTCTTCTTCTCAGGAATGGTGGTATTCAGGATGCTGAGGGTCGTAAGGATACTGCATCTCTTCAGGCTCAATAAGAAGTATGACTCATTCCACGTCATCGCATCCGTAATAAAGGAAAAGAGCAGACAGATCTTTTCGTCTCTCTTCATAATCTTTGTGCTTATGCTGGCGGGAAGCGTACTCATGTATAACGCTGAACATGCAGCTCAGCCTGAGGTGTTCAGGAATGCTTTCTCCGGATTTTGGTGGAGCGTCACGACTATACTCACCATAGGTTATGGCGACATCTATCCGGTGACCACCATGGGAACCATACTGGCTACCATACTTTCCTTCCTGGGAGTAGGTGCTGTGGCCATCCCCACAGGTATCATAAGCGCCGGATTCGTAGAGAGGTTCACCAGAGACGAAAATGCTCTTAAGGAGTTCAAGGACGTGGACCGCATCGGGGAGATCTATATCGAAGAGGACAGCGAACTCCTGTACAAGACCATAGATGAGATACAGAAGGAATACGGAATGACCATCTACCTGATAATAAGGGATGAACTTCCCGTGATCGCTGAGAGGTCCATCGAGGTCTATGAAGGCGATATACTGATCACCATAAGCGATAAGATCAGGAAGAAAGAGGAATAAAAGTGCTGAAGATCACGGCCCGCAAAGGGCCGTTTTTTCTTGCAAAAAACTTCACAAAAATTTTCAAAAATGCTTGCATTATTGACCTGTTTGATATATACTATTAAACTGCCATAAAAATTAAAGTGCCGTCTTGTGCCCTTTGTGTTAAGGTGCGCATTTTTGGGGGCTTAGTTAAATAGTTAAGGAGTGATAAAACATGCCAAGACCTATAAAAGTAGGTAGAAAAGAGCGTATGACTTTCGCTAAGATCAACGAAGTCTGCGAGATGCCTAACTTGATCCAGATCCAGACGGATTCTTACAAGTGGTTTATCGAGGAAGGTCTCAGGGAAGTGTTCGAGGACATTTCTCCCATCAAGGATTATGCTAACAATCTCGTTTTAGAGTTCGTTGACTACTCTCTCTCTGACAAACCCAAGTATCCCAAGGAGGAGTGCAAGGAAAGAGATGTTACCTATGCAGCTCCGCTCAAAGTCAGAGTAAGACTTATCAATAAGGAGACCGGCGAGGTAAAGGAACAGGAAGTTTTCATGGGAGATTTCCCTCTTATGACGGAGAGAGGAACCTTTATCTATAACGGCGCGGAGCGTGTCGTCGTTACACAGCTGGTACGTTCACCCGGACCTTACTACGAGGTAACTGTAGATAAGTCAAACAACAAACTGTTTTCCACTCAGATAATACCGAACAGGGGTGCATGGATCGAATACGAGACTGACTCCAACGAGATCCTTTCCGTAAGAGTCGACCGTACCCGTAAGCAGCCCGTCACAACTCTTCTGAGAGCCCTCGGATTTGGCTCCGACGAAGAGATCATCGATATTTTCGGACCAGACCCCAGACTGCTCAAGACACTTGAAAAGGACACTTCTTCCAACTACGAGGAAGGTATCAAGGAGATCTATAAGAAGATCAGACCTGCTGAACCTCCCACACTTGAAAGCGCCAGAGCTGCCCTGAACTCCATGTTCTTCGACGCCAAGCGCTATGACCTGGCTAAAGTAGGAAGATATAAATATAATAAGAAGCTCGGATTATCCAACCGTATAGTCGGAGTTGAAGTTGCTGAGAACGTTATCAATCCTGTAACGGGAGAGATCATGGTCGAAGCTAATTCGATCATCGACCGCGAGAAGGCATTTGAGATCGAGAATGCCGGCGTTGAATACGTAATGGCATATTCAAAGGATAAGGAAAAGGAAGGACAGATCACCAAGGTCATCGGAAGCTGTTTCGTTGACATCATGGCCTTCCTGAATGAGTATGCTCCTCAGTATAAGGATATCGATATCGATGAACTCAGGATCGCTGACAAGGTATTCTGTCCTGTATTAAGGGAGATCATCGATAAGGCTCAGTCACATGATGAATTCTGCGAGATGCTTGTGGACAGAAAGGATGAACTTTCACCCAAGCATATCATCACAGAGGATATCATTGCTTCCATCAGTTACCTGATCAACCTCAACTACGGCATCGGTAACGTTGACGATATCGACCATCTGGGAAACAGACGTCTGAGAACCGTCGGAGAACTTCTCCAGAATCAGTTCAGGATCGGTCTTTCCAGGATGGAGAGAGTCGTCAAGGAGAGAATGACCACTCAGGACATCGACGTGACCACGCCTCAGGTGCTGATGAACATCAGACCTGTTACTGCAGCCATCAAGGAGTTCTTTGGATCATCTCAGCTGTCACAGTTCATGGACCAGAACAACCCTCTTGCTGAGCTTACTCACATGAGAAGACTTTCCGCTCTGGGACCCGGAGGACTTTCCAGAGAGAGAGCCGGATTCGAAGTTCGAGACGTACATCATTCCCACTACGGAAGAATGTGCCCTATCGAGACTCCTGAAGGTCCCAACATCGGACTTATCGGATCTCTTACCACATATGGCATCATCAACAAGTACGGCTTCATCGAGACCCCTTACAGGATCGTTAAGAACGGAGTCGTAACTGATGAGATCAAATACATCACAGCTGACGAAGAAGAGATGGCTGTCATTGCTCAGGCTAACGAACCCCTTGATTCAGAAGGCCGTTTCGTGAATGCCAAGGTCGCTTCCCGTATCGAGCATGGCGAGATCGCTCTTGCTGAGAGAGAAGAAGTAGACTACATGGACGTATCACCCAAGCAGGTAGTATCCGTAGCTACAGCTATGATTCCTTTCCTTGAGAACGACGACGCTAACCGTGCCCTCATGGGTTCCAACATGCAGCGTCAGGCTGTTCCTCTTCTCGTTACCGAGGCTCCTATGGTAGGAACCGGAATGGAATACAAGGCTGCCCGTGACTCCGGAGTAGTCATCCTTGCCAAGAATGCCGGTACCGTAGAATTCGTAGACGCTGATACCATCTATATCAGAAGGGATTCAGACAACGAACTCGATCACTATGAACTCCTTAAGTTCAAGAGATCCAACCAGGGCACCTGCGTTAACCAGAGACCTATCGTTTCCCACGGTGAGCACATCGAAGAAGGCGAAGTCATCGCTGACGGTCCTTCAACTGACCTGGGAGAGATCGCTCTCGGAAAGAACCTTCTCATCGGCTTCATGACCTGGGAAGGATACAACTACGAGGACGCTATCGTCCTTAACGAAAGACTTCTCATGGAAGACATTCTTACGTCCATCCATATTGAAGAATATGAGTCGGAAGCGAGAGACACCAAGCTCGGTGCAGAAGAGATCACAAGGGACATCCCCAACGTTGGTGAGGATGCTCTCAAGGATCTTGATGAAGACGGTATCATCAGGATCGGTGCTGAAGTCGACTCCACCGATATACTCGTAGGTAAGGTAACTCCCAAGGGAGAGACTGAGCTTACATCAGAAGAAAGACTTCTCCGTGCCATCTTCGGCGAGAAGGCAAAAGAAGTAAGAGACAGATCCCTTAAGGTCCCCCATGGCGAGACAGGTATCGTCGTTGACGTTAAGGTATTCACACGTGAGAACGGCGATGAGCTTCCTCCCGGAGTGAACAAGCTCGTCCGCGTATACATCGCTACCAAGAGAAAGATCAACGTAGGCGATAAGATGTCCGGACGTCACGGAAACAAGGGTGTTATCTCAAGAATACTTCCTGAAGAGGATATGCCGTTCCTTGAGAATGGTCAGCCGCTTCAGGTAATGCTTAACCCTCTGGGTGTACCTTCCCGTATGAACGTAGGACAGGTACTTGAAGTCCACCTCGGGCTTGCCTGCAAGAAGAAGGGCTGGTACATCGCTACCCCCGTATTCGACGGAGCAAGAGAGAAGGACATACTGGAACTCCTGGATGAGACAGGATATCCCAGAGACGGTAAGTTAAGATTAAGAGACGGACGTACAGGTGAGTATTTCGACAATCCTGTAACCGTCGGATATATGTATATGCTGAAGCTCCACCATCTGGTTGACGACAAGATCCATGCCCGTTCAACCGGCCCGTACTCACTGGTTACCCAGCAGCCTCTCGGCGGTAAGGCCCAGTTCGGCGGACAGCGTTTCGGAGAAATGGAAGTCTGGGCTCTTGAAGCCTACGGTGCGGCATATACCCTTCAGGAAATACTGACAGTCAAGTCCGATGATATCGTGGGACGTGTCAAGACATATGAAGCCATCGTAAAGGGCGAGAACATTCCTACGCCCGGAATCCCTGAGTCCTTCAAGGTACTCATCAAGGAGATGCAGGCTCTGGCTCTTGACGTCAAGGTATTATCCGAAGACAACAAAGAAATCGAAATGAGAGACGCGTCGGATTATGACGATGCAATCTCAAACGTTGAAGAGATCATGAATGCAGAGACCAGAAGGGGAACTGACGATGAGATCTTCAGCGCAGGATTTACAGAAGATTCAAGGGAGGATGGAAGCGATGAATAACCAGAATACAGAAAAAGATTATGAGTTAAACAACTTCGAGTCCATTCAGATCAACCTTGCTTCACCTGAAAAGATCCTTGAGTGGTCCCACGGTGAAGTCACCAAGCCTGAAACCATCAACTACAGGACCCTGAAGCCCGAAAGGGACGGCCTCTTCTGCGAGAGGATCTTCGGACCCATGAAGGACTGGGAATGCCACTGCGGTAAGTATAAGAGGATCAAGTACAAGGGACTCGTATGCGACCGCTGCGGAGTTGAGGTAACAAAGGCCAAGGTAAGACGTGAGAGGATGGGCCACATCAAGCTGGCCGCTCCCGTATCACATATCTGGTATTTCAAAGGTACCCCTTCCAGAATGGGTCTCTGCCTTGATATCACTCCCAGAAATCTGGAGAGAGTTCTTTACTTTGCGTCATACATCGTAACCGATCCCGGCGATACAGATCTCGCATACAAGCAGATCCTTTCCGAGAACGAGTACAGAGAAGCAAAGGAAGTATACGGAAACAGATTCAAAGCCGGAATGGGCGCAGAATCAGTAAGAAAGCTTCTCGAAGACATCGATCTTGACGAACTTTCAGAGGATCTGAGAGCCAAGTTAAAGGAGGCTACAGGTCAGAAGAAACTCAGGATCGGAAGACGTCTCGAAGTGATCGAAGCTCTGAGGCTTTCAGGAAACCGTCCTGAATGGATGGTACTGACAGTCATCCCCGTTATCCCGCCTGATATCAGACCTATGGTACAGCTGGACGGCGGAAGATTTGCCACATCGGACTTAAACGATCTGTACAGACGTGTCATAAACAGAAACAATCGTCTTAACAGACTTCTTGAACTTGGAGCACCCGATATCATCGTCAGAAACGAGAAGAGGATGCTGCAGGAAGCTGTAGACTCCCTCATCGATAACGGAAGACGCGGAAGAGCCGTTACAGGCCCCGGATCACGTCCCCTTAAGTCGCTTTCAGACATGCTCAAGGGTAAGCAGGGAAGATTCAGACAGAACCTTCTCGGTAAGCGTGTAGACTACTCCGGACGTTCCGTAATCGTAGTAGGACCCGAACTGAAATTCTATCAGTGCGGACTTCCCAAGAAGATGGCTCTGGAACTCTTCAAGCCCTTCATCATGAAGGAACTTGTGGAACAGGGTTATTCACATAACATCAAACAGGCCAAGAGAATGGTAGAGAAGGTACGTCCTGAGGTATGGGACGTTCTCGAAGGCGTTATCAAGGAGCACCCGGTAATGCTGAACCGTGCGCCTACTCTTCACAGACTCGGTATCCAGGCGTTCGAGCCCGTACTCGTAGAGGGCAAGGCTATCAAGCTTCATCCTCTGGCATGTACCGCTTTCAACGCTGACTTCGACGGAGACCAGATGGCTGTTCACGTTCCTCTTTCAGTAGAGGCTCAGGCTGAGGCCAGATTCCTCATGCTTTCAGTGAACAACATCCTTGCTCCCAAGGACGGATCGCCTATCACCACTCCTACCCAGGATATGATCCTCGGATCATACTACCTGACTTATCCCGGCATCATGAGGATGACGGATAAGAATGGCAAGGCCCATGAGATGCTTGATGACTTCAAAGAGCATAATGATGGATTTGAAAGAGTTCCCGAAAAGGGCGACGGCAAGGTATTTACCGATATGGATGAGATGCTCATGGCTTATCAGACGGGGGCAGTACACATCCACGCTAAGGTAAAGGTAAGAAAAGAAGGCGCAGTTGAAGGTTCAGGCGAGAGTCTCGTTGAATCCACTGTCGGAAGATTCATCTTCAACCAGGGCATCCCACAGGATCTCGGTTTCGTAGACAGAACAGAAGATCCCTTCGGACTTGAAGTTGATTTCCTTTGCGGAAAGAAGGAACTGGGAAAGATCATCGACAAGTGCTTCAAGAAGCATGGCAATACAGGAACAGTACTCATGCTGGACTATATCAAGTCCATGGGTTACAAGTATTCCACCAGAGCAGCAGTTACCATTTCAGTCGCTGACATGGAGATCCCCGAAGAGAAGGGCGATATCGTAGCAGCAGCTGAAAAGAGAGTTGACAAATATGAAAAAGCATTCAGAGCAGGTCTCATTTCCAACCAGGAAAGATACGACAAGGTCGTAGAGATCTGGAATGCGGCTACTGATGAAGTGGCAGACGCCCTTATGGACAGCCTTGCTCCTCTCAACAACCTGCAGATCATGGCCCACTCCGGTGCCCGTGGTTCCAAGAACCAGATCCGTCAGGTCGGAGGTATGCGTGGTCTGATGGCCAACGCTACAGGTAAGACCGTAGAGGTTCCCATCAAGTCCAATTTCCGTGAAGGTCTTTCCATACTGGAATACTTTATTTCTTCAAACGGAGCCCGTAAGGGTCTGGCTGATACCGCTCTCCGTACCGCTGACTCCGGTTACCTCACCAGACGTCTCGTAGACGTATCCCACAACGTTATCGTAAGGGAATACGACTGCGGAACAGACGAAGGCGTAGAGGTACAGGAATTCAGAGACGGCAAGGAGACCATCGAACCTCTTACACAGAGGATCATCGGCAGGACCGCTCTCATGGATATCAAGGATCCCACCACAGGCGAGGTCATCGTTGAGCAGAACGAGGAGATCCTTGAGGACGCAGCAGAGAAGATCAAGAACGCGGGCATCACTTCAGTTGCCATCCGTTCAGTCATGACCTGCCACTCCAAGACAGGTATCTGCGCTAAGTGCTACGGAAGAAACCTGGCAACAGGTGAGGAAGTCAACATCGGCGAGTCAGTTGGTATCATCGCTGCTCAGTCCATCGGTGAGCCCGGTACTCAGCTTACCATGAGAACCTTCCACTCCGGCGGTGTTGCCGGCGGAGACATCACTCAGGGTCTTCCCAGAGTTGAGGAACTTTTCGAAGCACGTAAGCCTAAGGGACTTGCAGAGATCTGCGAGGCTGACGGTGAAGTCGTTTCCATCGAAGCCAGACAGGACAACAAGTCCGAGGTCATCGTCAAAGAAGCCGATCAGGACAGAACATATGTGGTTCCTTACGGAGCCAGGATCAACGTCAAGGTCGGCGCCAAGGTCTATGCAGGCCAGAATATAACAAGAGGACCTCTTGATCCTCACGATATCTTAAGACTTAATGGAGTTGAAGGC
>JAZQAY010000033.1:0-16111 GCA_045545455.1 Anaerovoracaceae bacterium
GATCCGACTTCCCCGTCTTCGGATCCAGTATGTGATGGTATTTGACGCCATCGACTTCTATGAACCTCTCATAGGTCCCGGAGGTCACAATTGTAACGTCACGCCCCGGATAAATGCCAAGCAGTCCTCCGGTCTCATCCCTGGGATCCCTGATGCCGAGGCTGAAGTCCGTCCGGTCTTCTTCTGAAGCATCCAGAGCCCCGCTCTTTCCTCCTATGACCTCGATGTTTCCTCCGAGATTCACGATCCCGCTTGTCACGCCCTGCTCCCTCAGGAACAAAGCGATCTTATCCGCTATATATCCCTTGGCTATACCGCCGAGATCTAGCATCATCTCAGGATCATTGAGTTTGACTGTATGGGCGCTCTCATCCACCGCAATACCCGTATAGTCTATATGTTCCGACGCTTCTTTCAGCGCCTCATCTGAAGGTACTTCAGTCCCACCCTCTTCAAGGCTCTCATGAAAATCCCAGAGATCCGAAGCCTTGCCGACCGTTATATCGAATACGCCTCCTGATATGTTTCCGTACTCGATGCCTCTTAAGATAACGTCTGTGGTTACGTCGCTTACAGTGACCGCTTCGCCGCCTGCCTTGTTTATCCTGTCTATGTCGGATCCTTCTATCGTCCTCGAGAGCGTCTTCTCATATTCGCTCATTTCCTTAAAAGCGTCCGTGATTATCAGATTGCAGGCTTCGTTGAAAGCTTCCTCCTTCTCCCCGTCAATGACTCCATCTTCAAGGCTGTAGATCGTCAGCTCGCATATGGTATCGAAGTAGAATGACTGCTTCGAGTATCCGTTCCCGGTCCCCGTATTTCCGCAGCCGGAAAGACACAACACCGAGGCGATGATCAACGTCATCGCCAGTATGTATATTTTACGCATTTTTTCTTTCTTCATAGAAATCATTATACCATAGACAGCCCTCTCTGTCTCGTATTTTTAGCCCCGTACCACCTTTGACACCGAAACGCTTTATGATATAATAAACCCATGATAAAGAAAGCAGACGTCATACTGTTCATCTTAATAGTGGCTGTTGGCCTGATCATCTCCTTCGGTCCCCTTGCAAAGCAGGCGGGAGGCACAGACGTGGTCGTGACCCTGGACGGCGAGACCTACGGTATCTATGCCCTTTCCGAGGATCAGACCATCACGGTGGAGAAGGACGGTCATGTTAATGTTATCGTGATAGAAAACGGTACGGTCCGCATGGACTCCGCAAGCTGCAAAAATCAGGTGTGCGTGGATCACGGCTCCATCTCCCTTAAGGGTGACAGCATAGTCTGCCTTCCCAACCGGGTAGTTGTCGAGATCAAAGGCGAAGGAGGTGAAGCAGATGTCATCTCAGGCTAAAGCTTCCCGCTCCCGCGACAGGCGTACCAGGCTTATCGCCATAAGCGCCATGTTCGCTGCTCTTGCTTTGATATTCAGCTATATAGAGGTCCTCATACCGATACCTCTTCCTATCCCCGGAATCAAGCTAGGCCTGGCCAACCTGGTCATCCTGATAGCCATCTACAGGATGGGATTCAGATACTCCTTCGCCATCAATATGGTGAGGATAGCAGCAGCGGGCCTCCTCTTCAGCGGAGTCTTCGGCATGCTCTATTCCCTGGCAGGCGGCATACTGAGCATCGTCATCATGTATCTGCTCTACCGTACCGGTAAGTTCAGCATGGTGGGAGTCAGCATGGCAGGCGGCGTTTGCCACAATCTGGGCCAGCTTATGACAGCTGTCGTCCTTTTGGAAAACACCGGAATACTGAGCTACTTCCCCGTACTCCTGTTTTCCGGACTCATCACAGGAATAATCATAGGCATACTTGCCTACGTCATAGAGGAGCGCCTTCCGGCGTTCACCGATTGATAAAAATTGGAGGTTGACCATGAATAAAGACATCCTTTTGCTCGACGGTGCCAACGGCACCTGCCTCTGGTCCAAGACGGGAGATAACGGCCCCGTCTGGAGATTCAACAAGCTTTTCCCCGACTCAGTGCGGGAGCTTGCAGACGAATTCATAGAAGCCGGTTCTGACTTCGTGCTTTCAAACACCTTCAGCGCCAACCGTCCTTCCGTGGATCCTTACGATTTCACGGTGGAGGAGATCGTGAGAGAAGGCGTCATCCTCGCAAAGGATGCCGCCAAGGGACGCGCGAAAGTTCTTCTCGATATCGGTCCCTTAACAGGACTTCTCATCCCCTTCGGAAATATCGCAAAGGAAGAAGCCCGGGAGTGCTTCGCTGAGATGATAAAATACGGCGCCATGGAGAAACCGGACGGGATCTTTCTTGAGACCTTTATGGATCTCGAGATGCTGAAGATAGCCTGCGAGGAAGCAAGAAAGTATGATATTCCCCTTCTTTGCTCCATGAGCTTCACGAAGTACAACCCTAAAAAAGGCGGCCGCACTATGTTCGGTAACACACCGAAGCAAATCGCTGAAGAACTGGCTCAATTTGAGCCGGAAGCCATCGGTCTCAACTGTTCAGAAGGTCCTGAAGAGACCTTCCCCATCATAAAGGAGTACAGCGAAGCAACTGATATACCCCTCATTTACAAGCCTAACGCAGGGAAACCCAAGGTGGAGGGAGGTTCTGAAGTGGATTACAGTGATTTTGCGGAAGAGGTATCAAAGGCAGCCCTGATCCCCGGCGTAAAATACATAGGCGGATGCTGCGGATCGAGCCCTCTCTACATAAAGGCTCTCGCAGAGAAGATCAGAACTCTTTAAAAGGAAATAAAATGGAAAAGGAAAAGATATCACAGGTATTGGATGCAGCCCTTGAGATCGGGCGCAAAGAAATACCATCGGGTGATGTCGCGGACTATATACCCGAGCTCGCCAAGTCTGACAAAAACGCCCTCGGCATTGCTATAGCAGGAAAAAACGGAAATATTTATGCGGCAGGCGACGCAGATACGAGGTTCACTATACAGAGTATCTCCAAGGTGATCACCCTCTGTGCAGCACTTGAGCTCTGCGGCTACGATGCTGTTTTTTCGAGGGTGGGAATGGAACCATCAGGCGAAGCTTTTAACTCCATAGTGGAGTTGGACCTGGTTTCAGGCAAGCCCTATAATCCCATGATAAATTCAGGAGCCATCGCAGTGGAAGACCTGCTCCTCGGAGAGGTCAGTTTCACCCAGATGCTGGACATCTCAAGGAAGCTGATGCTGGATGATTCCGTAAGGCTAGACGAGAAGGTATTCAGGTCGGAAATGGAAAACTGCGAAAGGAACAGAGCTATAGGATGGCTCCTCAAGTCAAAGGGAATCACAAGAAACGACGTCGATGAGGTGCTGAACCTGTATACGGCGATGTGTTCCCTCAGCGTTTCAGCCCGTTCCCTGGCCAACCTTGGACTGATCCTTGCAAACGGAGGTACAGATCCCGTATCAGGTTCGAAGCTTCTGAGTCAGGAAACCGTCAGAATAGTCAAGACCATAATGCTCACCTGCGGCATGTATGACGGCTCAGGACAGTTCGCAGTGGAAGTGGGACTCCCCACCAAGTCAGGTGTCGGCGGCGGTCTTCTTTCCGTCGTGGATAAGTCCATGGGCATCGGCATCTACGGTCCGTCCCTGGATAAAAAAGGAAACTGCATCGCAGGAGGAGCAATGCTGAAGTACCTTTCTTCTGAATTCGGGCTCCACCTGTTCCAGCACTGATGACATTAATTTAAATATCGACAGAAAGTAAAAAAGGCATCCGATATGGATGCCTTTTTATTAACAGAAAGTTTGTCTCACTTATGCGTTTGCTCTGGGACCTTCAGGTGTTGTCTGAGGGGTCACCGGTGTCTCAGGGGCAGCTTCCTTTTTGGGTGCAGCCTTAGGCTTAGGCAGCTGTCTCTTTGCTCTCATGTTGTTGATTGCCTTGGTGGGGCATTCCTTTGCGCACATTCCGCAGTTCTTGCACTTCTCAGGATCGATGAACGCATGGTTGTTCTCGATCACGATAGCGTCGAACTTGCAGACCTTAGCGCACTTGCCGCAGCCGATGCAGCCGTTCTTGCAAGCCTTGAGAGTCTGAGCTCCCTTGTCTTGGTTCTGGCACTGTACAACGACCTTGTTCTTGGCGGGTGC
Source organism: Anaerovoracaceae bacterium (assembly GCA_045545455.1). Classification (GTDB taxonomy): domain Bacteria; phylum Bacillota; class Clostridia; order Peptostreptococcales; family Anaerovoracaceae; genus RUG754. The sequence goes on from JAZQAY010000033.1 coordinate 4,095, forward strand.
GATACGGATAACGTGCTTAGGGCATGTAGCTGCGCAGGCTCCGCATCCTGTGCAAAGCTCACGGGCCACTACTGCTACTCCGTCGCAGATCTTGATAGCTCCGAAGTTGCATGCTCTGGTGCAGTCGCCGAGACCTAAGCATCCGTACTTGCAGGCGTTCATTCCTCCGAAGAGAGAGGCTGCTGCCTTGCAGGATTCAGGTCCCTGATATTCGGAAAGCGGCTTAACTACGCTGCAGTTTCCGTTGCACTGAACTACTGCAACCTGAGGTTCTGCTGAACCTGCTTCAACTCCCAGGATGGAAGCAAGCTGTGCTGCAACGTCTGCTCCTCCTACGGGGCACTTGTTGGGGCCTACGCCTTCGGGATCTGCAGCGAGAGCGTTAGCATAGTCGCTGCATCCTGCGAATCCGCAGCCGCCGCAGTTAGCGCCGGGAAGAGCTTCCTGAAGTTTGATGACTGTCTCATCCACGGGTACGTAGAATACCTTGGATGCGATGGTAAGGATAACGGCAAAGACAAATCCCAGTGCCACTACCAGTAATACAGGTGTCATAATAGGGTTCATACTGTCGCCTCCTTATACTAAGCCGCCGAATCCCATGAAAGCAAGGGAAAGGATAGCGGCTGTTGTCATTGTGATAGGTACGCCCTGGAAAGGTGCGGGAATGTTAGGGTTGTTCTCAAGTCTTGATCTCATTCCGGAGAAGATGACCATGGCAAGAAGGAAACCGATTCCAGCGCCGAGAGCGTTAACGAGAGCCTGAGGATAGTTGTATCCCAGGTCTATGTTGTTGATGCAGACGCCGAGTACAGCGCAGTTGGTGGTGATCAGAGGAAGGTATACTCCCAGAGCCTTGTGTAAGGAAGGGATGAACTTCTTCAGTACCATTTCTACGAACTGTACGAGGGCTGCGATAACGAGGATGAATACGATGGTCTGCAGATATGCGATGTTCCATGCGTTCAGGATCCTCATGATAGGCCATGTAGCCGCTGTGGCGAGTACCATTACGAAGATAACTGCCACACCCATACCAACGGCTGAGTCAAGTTTCTTTGATACGCCGAGGAAAGGACAGATACCGAGGAACTGAGCGAGTACATAGTTGTTAACCAATATCATAGCAAGTAATATTCCAAAATATGACATTATGCTTCAGCTCCTTTCGTAACAGTATTTGCAGCAGGTGCTGCTGCCTTAGGTGCAGCGGGCTTAGCCGGTGCAAGCTCGATCTCTCCGAGTTCAGCGATGCATTTTTCCTGTGTGCACATAGCAGCAAGTGCGCATCCCTGGCAGGAGAAGTCTCTGGGTGTGCCGCCCTTTCTGGTGATGATCCAGTTAACGAGAGCGATTACCAGAGCGTATACAAAGAATCCGCCGGGTGCAAGCGCTATGATGAGCACGGGGTGCTCGCTGATGAAGGGGATGGAAATGGTGAGCTTCTTAACGAGCTCTTCTCCTCCGAGGAAGAATCCTGAGAAGATGGTTCCGTTTCCGATGATCTCACGGATAGCTCCGATAACTGTAAGAGCTAAGGTGAAACCGATACCCATACCGATACCGTCAAGGGCGGAATCGAGAGGGTTGTTCTTTGAAGCGAACATTTCCGCACGACCGAGGATGATACAGTTAACTACGATCAGCGGAAGGAATACGCCCAGTGAATTGTACAGAGGTTCAGCGTAAGCCTGAACGATGAACTGTACGAGGGTTACGAATCCTGCGATAACTACGATGTAGCACGGGATACGAACTTTGTCGGGAATGATCTTGGCAAGGATGGAGATAACGATGTTAGAGCAGATAAGTACTGCAGTAGCAGCGATACCCATACCCATACCGTTGAAAGCCGAGCTGGTGGTTGCCAGCGTAGGGCAGGTTCCCAGAAGGAGTACCAGGTTGGGGTTCTCCTTGATGATACCTTTAGTAAGGATCGCTAATTTGCTTGCTTTCTTTTCCATTAATTAACACCTCCTGCCTCTTTGAACTGTTCCAGAGCAGCGTATACACCGTAGTGTACACCGTTGGAGGAGATAGTAGCTCCGCTTACGGGGGTGATAGCGGGATCAGCCTTAGCGCTGGTCTCTGTGAGTTCCGTAAGTCCGATATACTGCTGAGTATGGCTTGAATCGTGAGCCTTGGTACCAAGTCCCTTGGTGTCAGCGTGCTTTGTTACCTTAACGCCTGTGATGGCTCCGTCAGCGTCGATTCCGATCATCTCTGTGAGGATGCCGCCGAAGGATGAGGTGTTGACTGTAACTACCATGCCGATGCCTTCAGCGATGTAGCAGTCTGTTACATAAACCTTATCGGGTTCGAGTACTACCAGGTCTCCGTCATACTGTTCGAAGCTTGATGCTGCAGGAAGAAGTTCTGCTCTTGCAGCGTCTGCAGCTCTTACGGTATTGTCCGCGATGATAGGCTCAGTGATGGAGTTTACGTAAGCAAGTGCAAAAGTCATTACCAGGCAGATCAGTACGAGTACTACTGTAGGCTGGATATATTCTTTGAATGTGTTGCTCTTCATTTTTTCTTACCTCCATACATTCTCTTCTGGAAGAAGTTGTTGATGAGCGGTGTCAGACAGTTCATGAGAAGGATGGAGAATGAAACTCCTTCAGGATACTGTCCCCAGAGACGGATGACCATGGTCATGATCCCGCATCCGATACCGAATACAACTTTTCCCTGAGGTAACAACGGAGATGTTACATAGTCTGTAGCCATGAAGAACGCACCGAGCATAACGCCGCCGGCGAGGATGTGGAAGACTGCCATCTGAAGAGGATCTCCCTGACCTGTTGCAGCGTAGTAGATAAGTGCGAACACGAAGACTGTTCCGATGAAGCAGCAAGGAATGATGGGGCTGATGATCTTCTTCCAGATAAGGAAGAGTCCGCCTACCAGAAGTGCTACTGCGGAAACTTCACCGAAGGAACCTCCGATGTTTCCGAGAAACATCTGCATGTTGGAAGGAAGGTCTGCCATTGAGCCTTCTGCGAGCACTCCGAGAGGAGTAGCTGTGGATGTTGCGTCAGCAACATATTTGGGTGCAGGCCATGTGGTCATTTCGGTAGCAAAGGAAATGAACAGGATGATACGGGCTGTGATAGCAGGATTTACCAGGTTCTTTCCTATGCCTCCGAAGAGCTGCTTGACTACGATGATAGCAGCAAAGTCACCGATCAGGAGTGTCCAGATGGGAAGTCCTGAAGGTACGTTGAATGCGAGGAGCATTCCGGTAAGTGCAGCTGAGCAGTCACTTACTGTCTGTCTTCTCTTGAGGAGTGCGTTCCATCCCCATTCGAAGAACATACAAGCCGCAATGGAAACGACGGTCAGAAGGATAACTCTGAATCCGAATACCACGGTAGAAACTACCAGGGAAGGAAGAAGACATGCCATGACGATCATCATTGTCTTCTGAGTATCCAGGGACGTCACAAGATGCGGTGAAGAGGATACAATTAAATTATCGTTATACTTAGCCATTATTTAATCCCAGCCTCCTTTACTACAGTCTTTCCAAGGGTATTGATGAAGCCCAGAGGTCTGTGAGCGGGACATACATAGGAGCAGGAACCGCAGTTCATGCACTGGTTAACGTCCAGATCAAAGAGTGCCTGTGCGTCATTTCTCTCATAAGCATCAGCGAGAGCTGTAGGAATGAGGTTGAAAGGACAAGCTTCGTGGCAGCGTCCGCAGTTGATGCAGGCTGTCTCTTCCTTGACCAGTGATTTTTCCTTGGAGAACGCCAGAATAGCGTTGTTGTTCTTTACGATAGGCATCTCGTCTGAAGGGATAGCTCTTCCCATCATAGGACCGCCCATCAGGATCTTACGGGGTTCCTGTTTGTATCCGCCGCAGAATCCGATAACGTCGTGTACAAGAGTACCGATAGGAGCGATGATGTTCTTAGGTTCAGCTACTGCGTCGCCGTCAACTGTCATACGCTTAGCGATAAGAGGCATACCTGTTCTGAAATAGTGACCTACCTTGGTAACTGTGGTTACGTTGTCAAGGATGCAGCCCATGTCTGCAGGAAGAACGCCTGCGTTCATGACCTTACCGAATACTTCGTATACCAGTACACGCTCAGCTCCCTTGGGATATCTGGCCTGAAGGCTGAAGGTTTCGATGTTGGTGATGCCTTTTTCCTTAAGAACCTTGTTCAGGTGCTCGATAGCATCGGGCTTGTTGTCCTCGATGCAGATGTAACCCTTATCGAGGTTATCATACTTCATGATGAGCTGGCATCCTCTGATGAGGTCTTCTGTGTCCTCCAGCATGCATCTGTGGTCAGATGTGATGAAGGGCTCGCACTCTGCTGCGTTTACTACAAGGTAGTGAACGTCATCGATGTTCTTAGGATTGAATTTGATGCTCGTAGGGAATGATGCTCCGCCGAGACCTACCAGACCGGACTTTCTTACTTCCTTAACGAAAGCAGCCAGATCTGCGGGCTCTTCGGGTACTACCACTTCCTCAGAGATTTCCTGTTTTTTGTCCGGCTCGATCACGACCAGTGTGTCGTATCCGCCTGCAGCGGATCTCGCCTGCTCGATACCCTTGACGGTACCGGAAACGCTGGAATGGATCGGGGCACTTACGAAAGCTTCCGTATCGCCGATCTTCTGGCCGACCTTGACGTAATCGCCTTTGGCTACCAGAGGCTGACAGGGAGCTCCGATGTGCTGGGACATTGAGATCTTAACAATGTCAGGTATGGGCATTACTTCTGTCGCAGAACCTGCGGTATTCTTGTAATGCGCTACGTGAACACTGCTTAAGTGTTTTTTGCCCATAATTAGTGAGACCATCCTTTCTAAAACTTACTGTCATTTTGTATTAATGATACATTTCAGCATGGGCCCAAATCTCCATACTAAAATCATAACAATACATAATGCATTATACATCAAAACAACACAAAAAGCACTAAGAAATTATCAATCTCAGTGCTTTTTTAAACGAACAATATATTCTCTTTTATTATAAAGTCTGCTTACCTACCAGTATGCAGCCTTCGGAGGACACTCCGATGACCTTTTCTCCCATGGAACGAAGCTTTTTAACGTATTCTATCACCTCGGAGGTTATCACCTCTCCGGGACAGGCCAGTGGTATGCCGGGCGGATACGGTATGAGAGACCCCGCGCATACGAGGCCTGCACATTCTTCGACAGGCCTCGACACTCTTTCATCCGGCACTGCCGTCATATCCAGCCTGATCGAAAGCATTTCTTCCTGCTTGCTGCCCCCTTCATTCAGCAGTTCCCTGTTATCTGCGATTTCCTTAAGGGCATCCATTAGTCTGCTTACGTGAGCCTCTGTGGTTCCGATCCCTGTCATCCCCATTACGATATTTCCGGTAACGAGTTCCACGAAGATGCCTCTTTCATTCAGCAGCACTTCCAGCTCATTTCCGGTAAGTCCGTAAGCGCTCATGTCGAAGTTCAGCTTCGTCCTGTCAAGCATGGGATCCTCTATTATCTTAAGCCCGGGGATCCTGCCTGCGCCGGAATAGAACATGTCCACGGCTTCTTTCCACTCTCCGAACGATCTGCCGGACTTTTCCTCATCCAGCAAAATATCCGCGTTTATGTCCAGACTCATCATCAGAGGATAAGAAGGACTTGAAGACTCCAGTATCTGCAGGTTATCCTCGGCCACGTTGAGATCCACCCTGTCGCTCATCACGTTCATGACCGCGGTCTGGGTCCATGACGCAAGGGTCTTGTGAGTGGAATTTATCACTATGTCCGCCCCGCCTTCTTCAGCGGACAGAGGATAGCCTTCGCCTATGAATTTAAGATGGGCTCCATGAGCCTGGTCAACGATCAGAATCTTGTCTCTCTCATGGCAGACTTCTGCGATAGCCTTTATGTCAGAACAGATGCCATAATAGTTAGGCGACGGAAGCACCACGCAGGCAGCTTCGGGGTTTTCGCCCAGAAGTCTCTTCACTTCTTCAGGCGATATGCCACCCAGTATGCCGTACTCCTCCAGTATCCCGGGGAAAAGATACACAGGGTCCAGCCCTCCCAGTCTCATGGCGTTGAAGATGGACTTGTGGGAATTCCTGGCCATTATGACCTTGTCCCCTCTTTTCGTGCAGGAAAGAATTCCCGCGATGAGACCCACGGAAGAACCGTTGACCAGAAGATATGACTTCTTTGATCCGTAAAGTTTCCTGTACTTTTCCATGACCTCAAGGATCACGTCCTCAGTCTGGAAAAGATTGTCTGCCCCCGGTATCTCGGTTATATCACAGTCCATCAGTTTGTCCAGGATATCTCCGTAACCCAGTTTTTTATACAGCTGCGATCCTTTGTGTCCTGGCATGTGAAAGGACACGGGGTCCAGGGCAGCATGCTCAGGAAGAAAGTCCAGAAGCGATCTTTTCATTTTTTGCACCTATAATATCAGATCCATAATATTTCCGAGATTAGCCACTATGATCGAAATGACGGCAAGCCCCAGCACGACTCCCACATGCACCCATTTTTCGTTGACCACAAGGCCTATGAACTCCCTGACTTCAGCATTGGGCCAGAAATACCATTTTGTCTTTGCACCCATGCCTGCGGCTTTGAGACCGACTTCCTTGGCGAACATGCCTCCTCTGAAAACGTGATAGTTCGTGGTGGAGAAGGCGACCTTGGCATCCGGGTCACGTTCTTTTATAAGTTCCGCGGAAAACTTCATGTTTTCCAGTGTCGTGGTGGAGCGGGTCTCCGCCATTATCTGTTCCTCTTCTATTCCCTGCTCCAGGAGATAGCGTTGCATGGCCTCTCCCTCGGAGATCACTTCATCGGACCCCTGTCCTCCCGAGGGAACGAAGACCGCTTTCTTTCCGGTCTCTTCCAGCTGTCTCCTGTAGAGATCGATAGCCTTGTCTACGCGGCCCTTCAGAAGCGGGTACAGCGTTCCGTCCTTCTTTATGGCACATCCGAGGATGATAATGAAGTCCTTGTTCAGCTTGGGTTTATAACCGCCTGCTCTCTGAAGGCATACGATAGTAGCGAACAGTATGCATTCAAAATACAGGAAAGCCGAAGCTACAGCAGTCTTGAGCAGGTAGATTGCGATATCTTTGGCTTCTGATCCGATCAAATACGGTGCATAGTACATAAGAGCAAAGCATACCACCACGCCGCAGATCATGAACACGCCGATAAATACGCCGAGAAGATTTACAGGTCTGAAGCCCTCCTTTGAAATGAGCATCAGATTTGATATCGCCATGAATACAGCAAAGACCAGAACAAGCGGGCTGGTCAATACTGCCACAAAGCTCAGAGCGTTTCCTGCATAGTCAAAGAACATGGCTGATCCGAAGTATTCGTGCCGCGCAGCGGTCAGAACGTATATCCCTCCGAAAACAGCTGTCATTATGGCAAAATACAAGGAAAGTCCCAGGAACAGTATGGTCCTGTATGAGAAGAATTTTTCTCTGAATTGCTTTAAAAAGGCCCAGACAAAGAACACTGTTGTTACAAGGAACAGCATAGCCAGTCCTATGAAGGTGAAATAGTTTCCTCCGAAGCCATAATTATCAGTCATGATGATGTTGAACTTCGTGACCGTATATTCAGACGAGTTGAACTGCTGCATTTTGCCGGGGTTATCCTTGTCAAGGGTATATATGACCGTACCGTCCGTCTTGCCGGGCTTGATCGCTCTGACAGTGACGCGGTAATATTCATCGGTCGCTGATATATCTCTCAGTTCGACGATCCCTTCAGGCTCCGTTTCGAATCTGACTTCATCGTTGGCCGGATCCTCCCTGTGCACATAAAAGGAATAGTTGTCCCCGAAGGCAAACATTCCCACCACCATCAGAATGATGATCACTATATATGCTATAAATAACGGTTTAGCAGATATCTTCATACATAAACATTCCTTTCGATGGTAATATTCTATAATATTTTTCCCACCAAAGCAAGAAGAGGCTGCGCCGGGAAAGAAAGCCCGACAGCAGCCTCTTAAGTATGGATATTCATCAGTCATCATTACCGGCTTCAGTAGCCCTGTCAAATATGTCAGTAACCGCCTTATCCGGTTCTTTTGTTGCAAGCGTAACGATAACAGCGGCAAGACCTCCCAGGATGAATCCGGGGATTATCTCATATACACCGGTGGAAGAAAGGAATGCAAGCCACAGTCCGTCCACCAGCGCGCCCACGATAACGCCTGCACAGGCACCTTTATAGTTGAATCTTCTCCAGAAGAGCGAAAGCAGAATGGTGGGTCCGAAGGCCGCCCCGAACACTCCCCAGGCATTCTCTACCAGGTTCATTATGGCCTGTGCTCCTGAACCCTTGGAGGACGCGATCATGAAGGCTATTATAGCGATAACTACTACAGCAAGTCTTCCTATCCAAAGCACCTCTTTATCGCTCGCATCCTTCTTTAATAAGGGTTTATACATGTCTGAAGTAAAGGAGCTGGAAGCTACCAAAAGCTGCGAGTCTGCTGTCGATACGGATGCTGCCATGATGGCTGCAAGAAGGAAACCTGAAACCACCGGCGGGAAGAACTTGCGTGCCATAGCTATGAATACGGTCTTCTGAGCTCCCTGTGTCAGCAGTTCTTCGCCGACTATCATCCTTGCCTGATATGCCATAAGGCAGGCCGCTCCGATGGAGAGGACGACCCATACTATGGCGATCACTGCGGATTTCTTTACCATGGAAGGCTTCTCGATGGACATGAATCTTACGATGATATGAGGCATGCCGAAATATCCGAGTCCCCAGCCCAGTCCGCTTATAACGTCCTGCCAGCTGGCTGAGAAGAGACCTTCTCCGAAATCGCAGGAGACCACTTCGCCCGATGCATCCGTATACTCATATACATTGGCAAGAAGCGATGTATCCAGATCCTGTGTGGTGCTTACGATGATAGGTATGGCAAGCAGCGCGATAAGCATCAGTATCCCCTGGAAGAAGTCGGTCCAGCATACCGCCTTGAATCCGCCGAGAAAGGTATATCCCACTATGATCAGCGCGAATACGATCATCGCCGTTCTCTCGTTTATTCCCGGGAAAAGCGTTGTGAACACCGACGTGCCTGCTACGAAAGCAGATGCCACGTATACGGTGAAGGCCACCAGGAAAATTATGGCGCAGACTATCTGAAGAGTCTTCTTCTCTGTTACAAACCTGTTCGTAAGGTACTGAGGAATGGTTATGGAATCTCCCGCAGCCTTTGAAAACTGTCTGAGACGCTTAGCGCAAAATATCCAGTTGGCAGCGGTTCCCAGTGCGAGTCCTATGCCTATCCAGATCTGTCCGAAGCCGAATGCCAGTATGGATCCGGGAAGGCCCATGAGAAGCCACGCGGACATGTCGGATGCCTGGGCTGACATGGCTGTGACCCATGGACCCATGGTCCTGCCGCCCAGGAAATAATCCTTTTCGTTTCTGTTCCCTCCGTTAAAGAAGAATCCTGTAGCAACGAAGAAAAGTATGATGAAATAGCCTATAAATACGATGATCTCTGCGTTGAACATTTATGTTTTCTCCCTTCTGCGCTGTCGCTTTAAAGACAGCACAGTTTTCATTACTAAAACATAATATCACCCCGGAATATAGAAATAAATACCGACTAAATAATAGACTGAATATAATATTTTATATATTAAAAAACGTATATTACCTTGATTTTCATGGATTTATATATTAGACTAAAGTATATATTAAAATATGTGAGAAAATAAAACTATATATCAACAGCTACGCTTATGAGAAAGACATCCAAGAATCAGACAAAAAGCCGCATAGTATCCGCTGCCTGGCAGCTGTTCTATCGCTACGGCTACGATAACACTACGATAGATGATATAGTCGAAGCCTCCAATACATCAAAGGGATCGTTTTATCACTATTTCGAATCCAAGGACTCGCTTCTGGGCTCCCTTTCCTATCTCTTTGATGAGAAATACGACGAGCTCTCAGAGGTGCTGGATCCTTCCCTGTCTCCGCTTGACAAACTCATATATATGAACCGCGAACTGTTCCTGATGATCGAGAATACCGTATCAGTGACCCTTCTCTCACAGCTCTTCGCGAGGCAGCTGATAACGAGAGGCGAAAGGCATCTTCTGGAGCCGGACCGCACCTACTACAAGCTTCTCAGGCAGATAACCATAGAGGGCCAGGAGCAGGGTATTTTCAGGGATGACCTGAGCATCAACGACATCACCCGGGCATACGCCATGTTTGAAAGAGGAATGATGTACGACTGGTGCCTTTCAAACGGAAGCTACTCCCTTCTCCAGTATTCGCAGCAGATACTCCCGCTGTTTCTGGATTCGCTCTGCAAATAATCCACAGTTCGTAAATAAATCACAAAAAAGAGATGACGCGATGTCATCTCTTTTTAAATGCTTATATTTGTCTGGAGTTATTTGAGTCCATTCTTGATCCTGTCTTCTGCGAACCTCTGTGCGATAACGCCTTCGGGTTCACCGGTGGACTTGGATTCTTCGAGAATGTCATATACGGTATTGTAGATGTTGTGTACCTGCTTTAGGACGTTCTCCTTATCATATGTGGTGAATGCCTCCTGGCCGGCGTTGATGACTCCGCCGCCATTGATAATGAAGTCCGGAGCATAGAGAATGCCGCGTGCCTTGAGAGCTTCGCCTGCAGCGTCGTCGTAGATAACGTTGTTGGCTGCGCCCGCGATGGCTCTGCACTTGAACTGAGGTATGGTCTTGCTGTTTACGACAGCGCCCAGTGCGCAAGGTGCGAAGATATCGCATTCAACTCCGTAGATCTCGTCTCTGCCTACTTCTGTGGCTCCGAGCTCTTCGACTGCGTACTTCATTGCCTCACGGTTTGAGTTGTTGCATACGATGAGCTTTGCGCCTGCCGCGTGAAGCTGCTTAGCCAGATCCAGGCCGACCTTGCCGAGACCCTGTACAGCGATCTTCATTCCGTCGAGGCTGTCCGAACCGTTCATGAACTGAGCGACAGCGCGGATGCCGTCGAAAACACCGATGGCTGTGAACGGCGACGGATCGCTGGATACGTTCTCACGGCCTACTACATAGTCAGTTGTACGGAGCATGTACTCTGCGTCCTTTGTATCTGTGTTGACGTCCTCTGCTGTGTAGTACTTGCCCATGAATGTGTTGACGGCTTCGCCGAAGGCTTCGAACATGGCTTCTGTCTTTTCTGTCGGATGAGCGAGTATGACCCCCTTTGCTCCTCCGAGAGGCATGCCTGCAGCTGCGTTTTTGTGGCTCATGCCGCGTGAAAGTCTGAGGACGTCGAAGAGTGCTGCTTCTTCACTCTCATAAGGCCAGAGTCTGCAGCCGCCTACCGCCGGGCCGAGATTTGTGTTGTGAAGAGCGATGATCGCCCTGAGTCCTGCTTTCTCGTTGTTGAAATAAGCTACCTGTTCATGCCCGTAGGCGCGTATCATTTCGATATTTGTCATTTTCCTGTCCCCTTCCTTCCGTTATTTGTCAAAAATATTCTATGTCTTAAGATATTCCCTCCGGTGTACCGGTGTCAACAAAAAACGATGCCGGCAGGCGAAGGAATCCGCTGAAAAATGAATGATTATAGTGTATAATCAACGGAACAAATCAAAGGGGCTTTCACAGGAGACAGGGGGAAATCCATATGACTGGAGCTCAGGCAATGGTCAGGTGCCTTCAGGAGGAAGGCATAACAAAAGTGTTCGGTTATCCGGGAGTGGCTATAGCGCCTTTTTATGAAGGGCTTTATGGCTCGGATATCGAGCATATTTTAGTGCGTCAGGAACAGAATGCCGGTCACGCAGCGAGCGGATACGCGCGGATGTCGCGCAGGCCCGCGGTGTGCGTGGTGACTTCGGGTCCGGGAGCAACGAATCTCATAACTGCCCTTGCAACGGCATACGCGGACAGCATCCCGCTCATTGCGATCTCGGGGCAGGTATCCAGCAAACTGCTTGGCCGCGATGTCTTCCAGGAAGCGGACATGCGCGGAGCTACAAGGTCCTTTGTAAAGCAC
>JAZQAY010000034.1:0-26017 GCA_045545455.1 Anaerovoracaceae bacterium
CGGCTCCCGCTAATATAAGAAGCGGCCCCTCAGTGTACCGGACTGCTTCTCTTTGTTCCTTGTTTAAGTGATCTAAATTCATATGTTTATTATATCATGGATGCTGTCCTATATAAAGGTCATTGTGTCGATCCCGCGCTGAATCTTTTTGTCGGTTTTACACTCATCGCTGGTATTTTCAGCTGGATATGGATGTGTTGTTTTTTACGTTACACCCATCAGATGTATTTTGCGCAAAAAATGGGTGTGCTTTTTTCTACGGTTACATCTATTTGTTTAATATATTGTAGAATATGGATGTATCTTGGATATTAAAATACACCCATAAGTGGCGATCATTTTTAAATATAGATGTACCCTGGCCGCCTGATTACACCTATACTAAGCATTTTTCCTACTATATGAGTGTAATGCGTCCTATTATTACACCCATTCGGTGTATTTTGCGCAAAATATGGGTGAAACCCCGCAAAAAACTCCTTTCCCACGATCGTGCAAAAAAAAGCACCGGATAAACCGGTGCTGATTATTTATTATACTAATTCAAGGAATACTGCCTCAGCTGCGTCTCCCTGACGAGGGCCGAGCTTAAGGATCCTTGTGTAGCCGCCGTTTCTGTCAGCATACTTGGGCGCGATCTCTTCGAACAGCTTGGTAACTGTTGTTTCATCTACAAGATAGGATAAAACCTGACGTCTTGCGTGAAGATCTCCGCGCTTTGCCAAGGTGATCATCTTCTCGGCGATTCTTCTGGTTTCCTTCGCTCTCATATCAGTCGTCTCGATCCTGCCATACTTGAAAAGATCAGTTGTCAGGTTTCTTAACATGGACTTTCTGTGAGCGGAAGGTCTGCCTAATTTTCTATATCCAGGCATATTGAGATTCTCCTTTCACTTCAAATCAATCATCGTTCGGTCTTAATGACAGGCCGAGCTCTTCCAATTTTGCTTTTACTTCGTCTAATGACTTCTTACCAAGGTTTCTTACCTTCATCATATCGTCCTCAGACTTCTGAGTGAGTTCCTCAACTGTGTTGATAGCTGCACGCTTCAGACAGTTGAATGAACGAACTGAAAGTTCCAGTTCCTCGATAGTCATTTCCAGAGCCTTTTCCTTCTGGTCTTCTTCCTTCTCTACCATGATGTCCATGTTTACCGTGGAATCGGTGAGCTGGATGAAAAGGTTAAGGTGTTCCTGCATGATCTTGGCACCGATGGAAACTCCCTCTTCAGGGGTGATGGATCCGTCTGTCCAGATCTCAAGGATGAGTTTGTCATAGTCAGTAACCTGACCGACTCTGGTATTCTCTACAGTAAAGTTGACCTTTCTTGCAGGTGTGTAGATGGAGTCCACAGGGATGACTGAGATAGGTGTATCTTCAGTCTTGTTCATCTCTGCGGGAACGTATCCTCTGCCCCTTGCAAAGTTGATCTCCATAACAAGAGTTGCATTCTCTTCAAGAGTAGCGATGTGGAGTTCGGGATTGAAGATCTCCAGATCGCTGTCAGCCTGAATGTCAGCAGCGGTCACTTCGCAGGGACCTACCGCATTGATGATGGCTCTCTTGGTGTTTTCTCCGTTAAGCCTTACTGCAAGCTTTTTGAGGTTTAATATGATCTCAGTGACGTCTTCCTTTACTCCGGGAATCGTCGAAAACTCGTGGAGTACTCCGTCGATCTTTACAGAGACTACAGCAGCGCCGGGAAGGGAACTGAGAAGGATCCTTCTCAGAGCATTTCCGAGGGTGGTGCCGTATCCTCTTTCGAGAGGTTCTACTACGAACTTGCCGTAGCGTCCATCTTCGTCAATGACCTTAGTGATCGTTGGCTTTTCAATTTCTATCATTTGAAAACCTCCTTTACATTCCAAGTTGAGTATGTACTATCCGGTAACTAAATTACTTGGAATACAACTCGACGATTAAGTGCTCTGCAATTGGAGTATCGATCTGTTCTCTTGTAGGAAGTGCAAGGATCTTGCCTTCTAACTTGTTAACGTCAACATCCATCCACTGAGGTACTGTGATCTGCATGTCTCTGATCTCCTTGAACTTAGGGGACTGCTGAGATCTGCTCTTAACAGCGATAACGTCTCCGGCCTTTACTTCCATTGAAGGAATGTTAGCCTTCTTGCCGTTAACTGTGAAATGTCCGTGAGTTACAAGCTGTCTTGCTTCCTTTCTGGAAGCTGCAAAACCAAGTCTGAAAACAGCGTTGTCAAGTCTGGTCTCGAGCATGATAAGGAGGTTGTCACCGGTCTTACCGCTCTTCTTGGCAGCCTTGTCAAACATGTTTCTGAACTGAGTTTCCTGAACTCCGTAGAATCTCTTAGCCTTCTGCTTTTCTCTTAACTGATTGCCATAGTCAGACTGTTTCTTTCTAGCCTGTCCATGCTGTCCGGGGGCGTAATTTCTCTTTTCTAATGCGCACTTAGTGCTGTAGCATCTTTCGCCCTTTAAGAAAAGCTTCTGTCCTTCTCTTCTGCATAATTTGCAATTTGCATCTGTGTATCTTGACATCTAATTACTCCTCCTTTCTCTTATACTCTTCTCTGCTTAGGCGGTCTGCATCCATTGTGAGGGATGGGTGTGATATCGCGGATCATAGTGATCTCGAGTCCGGCTGTCTGAAGAGCTCTGATAGCAGCTTCTCTTCCGGAACCGGGTCCCTTTACGTATACTTCTACCGTCTTTAAGCCATGTTCCATTGCACCCTTGGCTGCTTCTTCAGCTGCCATCTGTGCTGCGAATGGTGTTGATTTTCTTGAACCCTTGAATCCCAGGGATCCTGCGGATGACCAGCTTAATGCGTTGCCATCCATATCTGTAAGAGTTACTAAAGTATTGTTGAAGGTGGACTGGATATGTGCCTGGCCTTTTTCAATATTTTTTCTTTCTCTTCTCTTTTTTCTTACTGTTTTCTTAACAGCTTTAGCCATGATTTCCTACCTCCTTCTCAATTATTTCTTTTTCTTTCTGCCAACAGTCTTCTTAGGTCCCTTGCGAGTCCTTGCGTTGGTCTTTGTCTTCTGTCCTCTTACAGGAAGACCTCTTCTGTGACGGATACCTCTGTAGGAACCGATCTCCATGAGTCTCTTGATGTTAAGGGAAACTTCACGTCTGAGATCTCCTTCTACGATGTACTCTTCGTCAATGATCTTTCTGATCTTACCAGCTTCTTCTTCAGTGAGGTCCTTTACTCTGGTATCAGGGTTGATACCGGCCTTTTCAAGGATAGCTGTGGCAGTAGGTCTGCCAATTCCATAGATGTAAGTCAAACCGATTTCGATTCTTTTCTCTCTCGGTAAGTCAACACCGGCTATACGAGCCATATTTTTTCTCCTTCCCCTATCTTACTTCGCCTTTCCGGGGGCGACTAGACAGGAAATACATAAATAATTTTGAAAGGTCATTTTGACCGGTCCCGGTGATCCGGCCGACCTGTTTTAACTTATCAGCCCTGTTTCTGCTTGTGCTTGGGGTTCTCACAGATAACCATTACTTTGCCGTTTCTCTTGATGACCTTGCACTTTTCGCAAATAGGCTTTACGGAAGCTCTTACTTTCATTTTATCTCCTTCCTAACTCTCACTTACCACGCCATGTGATCCTTCCTCTGGTGAGGTCGTAGGGTGAAAGTTCAACCTTGACCTTGTCTCCCGGGAGGATCCTTATATAGTTCATTCTGATCTTTCCTGAAATATGCGCCAGCACTTCGAATCCGTTCTCAAGCTTCACCTTGAACATTGCATTAGGCTGAGCATCAACAACGGTTCCGATCGCCTCGATGGTATCTTTCTTTGCCACTTGCCGCCTCCTTATAAGGTTATTATCTCCGGTTCTCCGTCGGTTATTACTATAGTGTTCTCATAGTGTGCTGCCCAGCCGCCGTCTGTTGTGACAGCCGTCCAGTCATCATCCAGGACTTCCACTTCCCAGTCACCCTCGGTGATCATGGGTTCTATGCAAAGTGTCATGCCCTTCTGGAGTCTGGGGTTTGGACCGGGACAAACATAATTCGGGATCTGCGGGTCCTCATGCATCTCTGTTCCGATGCCGTGACCCACAAAATCTCTTATTACTCCGAAGCCCTCATCCTCTACAGTCTTCTGGACCGCTTTGGAAACGTCTCTCAGTCTGTTTCCGACCCTGGCATACTTGATTCCCTCAAAGAATGCCTTTTCGGCCGTCTCCATAAGACGTCTGGCTTCGTCATCTACAGTTCCTACAGCATATGTCCTGCAGGCGTCTGCCATATAACCCTTGTTTTCAATAACAAGGTCACAGCTCACGATGTCTCCCTCGTTAAGCCTGCGCTTTTTGGAAGGAATGCCGTGCACCACCTCGTCATTCACTGACGTGCAGACAGATGCCGGATATCCGCAGTAGCCTTTTTCAGCAGCTCTCATACCATGCTTTTCAGTAACGGCCTCCACGTAGTCGTCTATATCCTTCGTGGTTATGCCCGGCTTGATGAGGTCCTCAAGTCCCCTGAAGATCTCGGCACAGACCTTACCGGCCTCGCGCATAAGTTTGAGTTCATGCTCTGATTTGATAACTATCATTATTATTCACCGATAGCTTTCACGATGTCGCTGAATACGTTCTCAAGGCCTGTTGATCCGTCGATGTGAGCGATGTTTCCAGCGTTCTCATAGTAATCTACGAGAGGCTTGGTCTGTGACTCATATACGTCGATCCTGTTGGTAACTGTCTCAAGATTGTCATCCGCTCTCTGGATGAGTTCGCCTCCGCAGTAGTCGCAAACTCCCTCCTGCCTGGGAGGAATGTTCACAACGTGGAAGGATGCTCCGCAGGACTTGCAGACGCGTCTGCCTGTAAGTCTTGTGATGAGCTCTTTCTTTTCAACTGCGATGTCAAGCACTACGTCGATCTTTGAATCGTGTGCTGCCAGGAACTCGTCGAGCTTTTCAGCCTGATATACTGTTCTGGGGAAGCCATCCAGAAGGAATCCATTCTCACAATCGGGTTCCAGTAATCTGGAGGTGGCAAGGTCGATGACCAGATCATCGGGAACCAGCTCTCCCCTGTTCATATACTCCTGAGCTTTCTTTCCAAGTTCAGTTCCGTTCTTGATATTTTCTCTGAAAATGTCACCTGTTGAAATGTGCGGTACTCCGTACTTTTCAACGATCTTTACTGCCTGAGTGCCTTTTCCTGCACCCGGAGGTCCCAACAAAATAGTTCTAAGCATTTAAGTCTCACCTCTCTATTTCAGGAAGCCCTGATAGTTTCTCATCATCATCTGATTTTCAAGAACTCTTACTGTCTCAAGTGCAACACCGACTGCGATCAGAAGCGATGTTCCGCCGAAGTGGATGTTGAGAGAAGTAAACGCGGAAAGGATCGTAGGAAGCGTAGCTATAGCCGCAAGGAATATAGCTCCGACTATCGTGATCCTTGATGTCACCTTCGCCAGATAATCGGACGTGGCCTTACCGGGTCTGATACCGGGGATGAAACCGCCGTTTGATTTGAGATTATCTGCTATTTCTACAGGATTGAAAGTGATCTGATTGTAGAAATATGTGAAGAAGATGATAAGCAATACATTAAGCACTCCATATACCCATACTCCCGGGTTGCCGGAAGGTGACAGCCACTTGCTTACGAAAGCCGTGAATCCGGAATCAGAATTCAGGAAGTAAGTGATCGTCAGAGGGAACTGAAGCAGTGATAATGCGAAGATGATCGGAATAACACCTGACTGGTTTACCTTGACAGGAATGTGTGTGGACTGTCCGCCATACATCTTTCTTCCGACTACCCTCTTGGCATACTGCACGGGGATCTTTCTCTGTCCTTCCTGGATAAGTACAACACCTGCGATTACCAGGACTGCTGCAACTACCAGAAGGATGATGGTGATCAGAGTCATGTTTCCGCTGGTGAACTGAGTATAGATGCTTCTGATTGCGCTGGGGATCCTGTCTACGATACCCGCAAAGATCAGAAGGGAAATACCGTTACCTACGCCTTTTTCATTGATCTGCTCACCTAACCACATGAGGAAAGCCGTACCTGCAGTAAGTACCAGGATAACTACGATCACGGAGAAAACGCTCTTGTCGATGACCGCACGTCTGAAGAGACCTACGGTAAGACCTACAGCCTGGATAACTGCCAGGACTACGGTCATGTATCTTGTGATCTGAGCCATTTTCTTTCTTCCTTCAACGCCCTGCCTTGCGAGGTTCTCGAAGTAAGGGAATGCCATCGTAAGGAGCTGGACTATGATGGAAGCTGTGATGTAGGGTGTGATACTAAGTGCAAAAATCGTGAAGTTCGAAAATGAACCGCCGGAAAAGAGGTCGAATAAGTCGAATAAGCCTGTTTCACCTGTGAATAACTCTGCAAGTGCCGCTCTGTTGATGTTGGGAACGGGAATGTTTGATCCGATCCTGTAAACGAGAAGCATGAGCAGCGTGAAGATCATCTTTGATCTGATCTCAGGAATCTTCCAGGCCTGGATTACAGTCTTGATCATTCCCATTCTAGATCACCTCTGCCTTTCCTCCGGCCTTCTCTATTTTTTCTACTGCGCTTGCGCTGAATTTGTTAGCTTTTACGGTGAGGGGCTTCTCGAGTTCTCCCATTCCGAGAACCTTGACGCCGTCCTTTACCTGCTTGAGAAGACCAGCCTCGATCATAGCTTCGAGATCAACAACGGAATCCTTTTCGAATCTGTTGAGATCGGAAACGTTTATAACGTCATATGTCGTTCCCCAAACGTTTGTGAAGCCTCTCTTGGGAAGTCTTCTGTATAAAGGCATCTGGCCGCCTTCGAATCCGAGACGAACGCCGCCGCCGGATCTGGACTTCTGACCATTCATACCTCTTCCTGCTGTTGTTCCATTTCCGGAAGCAGTTCCTCTGCCCTTTCTCTTAGGAGCACGAGTCGCACCCTGGGGCGCTTTTAATTCGCTTAATTTCATGTGTGCACCTCCTCTTATTCTTCTACAGTAACAAGATGAGAAACCTTAGCGATAGCACCGCGTGTTGCAGCGTTATCTACAAGCTCTACGGTCTGGTGCATCTTCTTTAAGCCTAAAGCTTCTACTACTTTTCTCTGATGAGGGGTAGCGCCGATAGTGCTCTTTGTTAAAGTGATCTTTATCATTTCTGCCATTTCGGTTACCTCCTTATCCTAAAATTTCTTCTTTTGTCTTGCCTCTTAACTTAGCAGCCTTGTCGAGGGTCATCATGTTCTTCAGACCTTCGAGGGTAGCATAGGCAACATTTACTGTGTTGGCGGAACCGATGGACTTAGCTCTTACATCCTTGATTCCGGCAGCTTCAAGTACTGTACGTGCGGATGATCCTGCGATAACTCCGGTACCCTGTGCAGCGGGCATGATGAGAACTCTGCCTGCTCCGAAAACTCCGAGGTTCTTGTGAGGTACTGTTGTACCGACCATCTGTACGTATATGAGATTCTTCTTTGCATCTTCTTCAGCTTTTCTAACAGCTTCAGGAATTTCGATGGACTTTCCAAGGCCTACGCCTACGTATCCGTTTCCGTCGCCTACAACTACAGTTACGGAGAATCTCATGTTCTTGCCGCCTTTAACGGTCTTGGAAACTCTTCTGATGTTAACTATAGTTGATGTTAATTCAAGCTTGGATGCATCAACGATATTACGCATTACTTCTTCCTCCTGTTAGAATTTTAATCCGGCTTCACGAGCACCGTCAGCTAAAGCTGCAACTCTTCCGTGATAAAGGAATCCGGCTCTGTCGAAGCAGACTTCGGTGATTCCCTTCTCGAGTGCTCTCTTTCCAAGCGCTTCTCCCACTGCCTTAGCAGCATCCTTGTTTCCGCCATATTCGATCTGAGCCTTAAGCTCCTTGTCTAATGAGGAAGCAGCTACTAAAGTTGTTCCGTTTACGTCATCAATGATCTGAGCAGAGATGTTCTTGTTTGATCTGAAAACGCAAAGTCTGGGTCTCTCAGGAGTTCCAAAGATGTTCTTTCTGGCTCTGTGGTGTCTCTTGACACGTCTGTCATTTCTTGATTCTAATGCCATATCAATTCACTCCTTTCTTAATTATTTAGCGCCTGCCTTGCCTTCTTTACGTCTGATAACTTCATCAACATACTTGATACCCTTTCCCTTGTAAGGTTCAGGCTTTCTCCATGCTCTGATGTTAGCTGCGTAATTTCCGACAAGTGCCTTATCGATACCCTTAACAGTAACTTCTGTCTGTGAAGGACACTCGGTTGTGATTCCTTCAGGATCTTTCATTTCTACCGGGTGGGAATATCCAAGGGACATAACGAGGGTGTCACCCTTCTTTTCTGCCTTGTATCCTACGCCTACCAGCTGGAGTTTCTTTTCGAATCCAGTGGTAACTCCGATAACCATATTGTTGATCAGTGTTCTTGCAAGTCCGTGCTGACCGCGGTTGTGTCTGTCATCGTCAGGTCTGGAAACTGTAACTGTTCCGTCCTTGACTTCAACGGTCATGTTCTTGCTGATTTCCTGGGATAACTGTCCCTTAGGGCCCTTTACTGTGATAACGTTTCCGTCTACAGTAACTTCTACGCCGGCAGGAACAACTATAGGTTTAATACCAATTCGTGACATTTATGTTCCTCCTACCATACATAACAGATTACTTCGCCGCCTACGCCAAGCTTTCTTGCTTCCTTATCGGAGATGATTCCTTTGGAAGTTGAAATGATGGCGATTCCTAATCCTCCGAGTACCCTGGGTACGTCTTCAGCCTTAGCATAGACCTTGAGGCCGGGCTTGGAAATCTTCTTAATTCCTGAAATAACTCTTTCGTTGTGAGCACCGTATTTCATAGTTACCTTGATAATACCCTGCTTACCGTCTTCTATAACATCGAAACCAGCGATGTAGCCTTCATCCAGGAGGATCTGTGCGATAGCCTTCTTCATCTTGGAAGCGGGGATCTCAACAGTATCATGTCCTGCGGTGTTGGCATTTCTGATTCGAGTCAGCATATCCGCAATGGGATCTGTCATTGTCATAACAGCATTTCTCCTTTCATAATTATTTACCAGCTTGCTTTCTTCACGCCGGGGATCTCACCTTTGTATGCAAGCTCTCTAAAACAGATACGGCAGATACCGTACTTTCTGAGTACGGAGTGCGGTCTTCCGCAGATTCTGCACCTTGTATATGCACGTGTTGAATATTTAGGTTTTCTAGCTTGTTTAACCTTTAAAGATGTCTTTGCCATGAAATACCTCCTACTTTTCAAACGGCATACCAAGAAGTTCAAGCAGTGCCATTGCTTCTTCGTCTGTCTTAGCCGTTGTAGTAAATACTATGTTCATTCCTTTGATTGTCTCAACCTGATCGTAGTTGATCTCAGGGAAGATGAGCTGTTCCTTGATACCCATGGAGTAGTTTCCGCGGCCATCAAAGGCGTTCTTGCTGACTCCCTTGAAGTCTCTTACACGAGGAAGAGCGATGTTGAAGAACTTGTCAGCAAATTCATACATCCTGTCTCCTCTTAAGGTAACCTTGGCGCCTACGGGCATGCCCTGTCTTACCTTGAAGTTAGCGATGGACTTCTTAGCCTTGGTAATGACCGGTCTCTGACCAGCGATGAGAGCGATCTCATTAACTGCGGATTCAAGAACCTTGGAGTTGTCCTTTGCTTCGCCAAGACCCATGTTGATGGTGATCTTAACTAACTTGGGAACTTCCATTACGTTGGCATACTGGAATTTTTCCTTTAACTGGTTAAAAACTTCGTTATCGTAAGTTTCTCTTAATCTAGCTGTCAAAATCGTCTCCTCCTTTCTTAGTCAATTACGTTTCCGGTCTTCTTGGAAACTCTTACCTTGGTACCGTCTTCTTTTACCTTGTAGCCGATGCGGGAAGCCTGCTTAGCCTTGGTATCATAGTACATAACGTTGGACGCGTCGATGGGTCCTTCGATGTGCTTGATCTCAGCAGGAGTCTTCTGGGTGGCCTTAGCGTGCTTTGTCTGAACGTTAACGCCTTCAACTACAACTTTATTTTCCTTGGGCATTGCAGCCAGGACCTTACCGGACTTGCCTTTGTCCTTGCCTGCGATAACCATTACTGTGTCGCCTTTTTTGATTTTCATATTCATTTACCTCCTTATAATACTTCCGGAGCTAATGAAACGATCTTCATAAAGCCCTTATCTCTAAGTTCTCTGGCAACAGGCCCGAAGATACGAGTTCCCTTGGGGTTCTTATCTTCTTTGCTTCCTATAATAACAGCTGCGTTCTGATCGAACTTAACGTAGGAACCGTCTGCACGTCTTACGCCGTGCTTGGTTCTGACTACTACAGCCTTGACAACGTCGCCCTTCTTAACAACGCCGCCGGGTGTTGCGTCTTTAACTGCGCAAACGATAACGTCGCCGATGTTCGCATACTGACGGCTTGTTCCGCCGAGGATACGAATGCAAAGCAGTTCCTTTGCGCCGGAGTTGTCAGCAACTTTTAATCTGGTTTCTGTCTGAATCATGATCTGTTGCCTCCTTACTTAACTTTCTCTACTATGTTTACAAGTCTCCATCTCTTATCCTTGGAGAGAGGTCTTGTTTCCATAATTCTTACTTTATCGCCGATCTGGCATTCATTGTTCTCGTCGTGAGCCTTGACCTTCTTGGTTCTCTTAACAGCCTTGCCGTAAAGAGGATGTCTTATGAAGTCTTCCATGGCTACTACGATGGTCTTGTCCATCTTGTCGGATACTACGATACCAACTTTGGTCTTTCTTGCGTTTCTGTCAACTGCCATAATTTTTCCTCCTTTCTGCTTAAGCTAACTCTTTCTCTCTGAGAATGGTCTTGACTCTTGCGATATCTTTCTTTAATTCTCTCATCTTTACAGGGTTCTCTAACTGGCCTGTAACATGCTGGAATCTTAAGTTGAACAGTTCCTTCTTCATCTTGTCGAGTTCACCGTTGAGTTCAACTTCGGTCATTTCTCTCATTTTCTTTAATTCCATTATGCTTCACCACCCTTTGCTTCTTCCTTGATGGCAAACTTGCACTTGATCGGGAGCTTATGCATAGCGAGTCTCATAGCTTCTCTTGCCTGAGCTTCGGTTACACCGTCGATCTCGAACATTACTCTGCCTGGTTTAACTACTGCTACCCAGTACTCAGGAGCACCTTTACCGGAACCCATACGTACTTCAGCGGGCTTCTTGGTAACCGGTTTGTGCGGGAAAATCTTGATATATACTTTACCACCTCTCTTGATGGATCTGGTCATGGCTACACGGGCAGCCTCGATCTGATTAGAGGTGATCCATGCACATTCCTGTGCGACTAATCCATATGAACCGTAAGTAACTTTGTTACCCTTGGTTGCAACGCCTTTCATTCTTCCTCTGTGTTGTCTTCTGCGCTTAACACGTTTCGGCATTAACATGGCTTAGTTCCTCCTTTCCAAATTATTATGCTTCAGTTGTCTCTGCAGTCTCTACTGCTTCGACCTGCGGTTCTTCTTTCTTAGGCTCAGCCTTAGGAGTCTTTCTTACTCTGGGGTTTACAGCCTTGGGAGCTTCGTCTTTCTGGAACCTGTCGGACCTTCTGTTGTCTCTTCTGTCCTGTCTGTTTCCGTCTCTTCTGTCACGACGATCTCCGTCTCTTCTCTGTCTTCTCTCGCCTCTCTTTTCGCGCTTTTCTTCGCGAACGGCTCCGACAAGACCCTTGTCGAGGATCTCACCATGGTTGATCCAAACCTTGACACCGAGCTTACCATAGGTGGTGTCAGCTTCAGCGAAACCATAGTCGATATCAGCTCTTAAAGTGTGAAGAGGAACGTTACCCTCGGAGTACTTTTCGGATCTTGCGATCTCAGCTCCGCCAACACGTCCGGAAACCACGATCTTGATTCCCTTGGCACCGGCCTTCATTGCTCTGGAGATCTGCTGCTTCATAGCTCTTCTGAAGGAAACACGTCTCTCAAGAGCCTGTGCAACTGACTCAGCGCTTAACTGTGCATCTAATTCGGAACGTCTAACTTCAACGATGGAAATCTCTACTTCCTTACCGGTCATCTTAACGAGGTCCTTCTTAAGGGCTTCGATACCGTCTCCGGATCTTCCGATGACCATACCGGGCTTAGCTGTGAGAACAGTGACTCTCATCTTGTTTTCAGCGGCTCTCTCAATGACAACCTTTGAAACTCCGGCAATGTATAATTTTTTCTTTACGAATTCTCTTACCTTGTTGTCTACAACGAGGAAATCAGCAAAGTTTGATTTATTTGCGTACCATTTGGAATCCCAGTCTTTGATAACGCCCACTCTTAATCCGTGCGGACTAACTTTCTGTCCCATTTAGCTAACCTCCTTATTCCTTCTCCTTAAGAGTAACGCCTACGTGGCTTGTTCTCTTAAGGATTATTGATGCTCTACCCTGTGAACCGGCTCTCCATCTCTTCATTGTGGGACCCTGGTTTGCGTAGACTTCTGCAACATATAAATTGTCAGGATTCATGTCGAAGTTGTTCTCTGCGTTTGCTGCTGCAGAGGAAACTACCTTCTCAACGATGGCTGATCCCTTGCCCGGTGTGAACTTCAGGATTGCCAGTGCGTCGTTCAGATCCTTGCCTCTTACTAAATCACATACAGGCTGTAATTTGATAGGAGACATTCTTACGTATTTAGCAACTGCTTTTGCTTCCATTTCATTATCTCCTTTCTAATTATCTGACCTTTGAACTCTTGTCAGCTGCGTGACCTCTGTAAGTTCTTGTAGGAGCAAACTCTCCGAGTCTGTGACCTACCATATCCTCTGTAATGTATACAGGAACATGTTTCTTACCGTCATGCACTGCGATAGTGTGTCCCACCATCTGGGGGAATATTGTTGATGGCCTTGACCATGTCTTGATAACTTTCTTCTCGTTAGCTGCGTTCATCTCTTCGATGGCCTTGAGCAGCTTGGCGTTTACGAAAGGACCCTTTTTAAGTGATCTTCCCATTATCTTTGCTCCTTTCTGTTATTTTTCATTTCTTCTCTTTACGATGTACTTGTTAGAAGCCTTGTTCTTCTTTCTGGTCTTGTAACCAAGAGCGGGCTTACCCCAAGGTGTAACAGGGCTCTTACGTCCAACGGGTGCTCTTCCTTCACCACCGCCATGAGGATGGTCGTTGGGGTTCATTACGGAACCTCTTACGGTAGGTCTGATACCCATGTGTCTCTTGCGTCCTGCCTTACCGATCTGGATGTTGGCGTGATCATCGTTGCCAACTTCGCCGATGGTAGCCTTGCATCTCATGGAGACTTTACGAACTTCGCCGGAAGGAAGTCTTACCTGTGCGTAATCTCCTTCCTTAGCCATGAGCTGTGCACCGTTTCCTGCTGATCTTGCAAGCTGTCCGCCTTTGCCGGGCTTGAGCTCTACGTTGTGGATGATGGTACCTACGGGGATGTTCGCGATAGGAAGTGCATTTCCAATTACGATATCGGCCTCGGGACCGGAAACGATCTTAGCTCCGACTTCTAACTTGTTAGGAGCGATAATGTATCTCTTTTCACCGTCTGCATAAGTGATGAGAGCGATGTTTGCGGATCTATTGGGATCGTATTCGATAGCTGTTACAGTTCCGGGAACTCCGTCCTTATCTCTCTTGAAGTCGATGATTCTGTATTTAGGTCTTGTGCCGCCGCCCTGATGTCTTACAGTGATCTTGCCGCGGTTGTTACGGCCGGAGTGCTTCTTAAGAGTTACTGTAAGTGATTTCTCAGGGGTGGTCTTGGTGATCTCCTCGAATGTGGAGACCGTCATTCCTCTTAAGCCCGGGGTAGTCGGTTTATATTTTCTTATTGCCATTTTCGTCTACCTCCTAAATTATAATCCCTGGAAGAATTCGATCTCTTTACTGTCAGGAGTAAGAGTAACGACTGCCTTCTTGTAGGAAGGAGTGTATCCGGCGAATCTTCCCATTCTCTTTAACTTTCCGTTGTAGTTCATGATGTTGACCTTAGCAACCTCTACTCCGAAGATCTCTTCAACGGCTAACTTGACCTGTGTCTTGTTGGCTGTAGGAGCTACCTTGAAGGTGTACTTTTTGTCAACTGCTACGTCCATACTCTGTTCTGTGATAACAGGTGTGATAATCACGTCATATGCGTTCTTCATTATTTGTACACCTCCTCGATCAATTCAACTGCTTCCTTGGTTACGATGAAGCTTGTGTAGTTTACGATCTCGTAAACGTTCATTGTAGTCGCGAGTGCAGTTCTGACTCCCGGGATGTTTGCAGCGGACTTAACTACGTTTTCGTCCTTTTCTGCGGTGATGATGAGAGCCTTCTTGTCAGCCTTGACTGCTTCGAGGAACTTGATCATTTCCTTGGTCTTGGGCTCTTCGAACTTTAACTCGTCAACAACTACGATCTGGTTTTCTGCTACCTTGGAAGATAAAGCGGACTTCATAGCGAGTCTTCTTAACTTCTTAGGTAAGGTGTATCTGTAATCTCTCGGCTTGGGAGCGAATACGATACCGCCTCCGATCTGTGAAGGGTCAGTGGAGTGTCCCTGTCTGTGACGACCGGTTCCCTTCTGTCTGAAAGGCTTCTTTCCGCCTCCTCTGACTTCGCCTCTGGTCTTAGCGGACTGTGTACCCTGTCTCTGGTTAGCCAGATAGTTCTTTACTACTGCGTGAACAGCGAATTCGTTCGGAGTGATAGCGAAGATCTCATCGTTTAATTCGATGGTGCCTGCATTAGCTCCCTGCATGTTAAGCATTGTAACTTTTGCCATTTTTAAATCCTCCTTTCACCCGATTATTTGTTCTGTCCCTTTACTGCGTACTGAACGCGTACCAGGCCACCCTTGTTGCCGGGAACTGCGCCCTTTACGAGCATCAGGTTTCTGTCTTCGATAACTTTTACGAGAACAACGTTCTGTACTGTAACGGTGTCTCTTCCTGTTCTTCCGGGAGCTTCATTACCCTTGAATACTCTTGAAGGATAAGTAGCAGCGGCAAGACCGCCCGGAAGTCTCTTATGCTTGGAACCGTGAGTCATAGGACCACGTCTGTGGTGATGTCTCTTGATGTTACCCTGTGTGCCCTTACCTTTGGAAGTTCCGGTGATGTCCAGCTTGGAACCAACCTCGAACTCGGCAGCAGTGATAACCTGTCCAACTTCGTATGTGTCGCCTTCGTCAGGAATGAATTCAGCGAGGTGCTTCTTGGGAGCAACTCCTGCCTTCTCAAAGTGACCTGTCATAGGCTTGTTTACTCTCTGGGGCTTCTGATCTTCAAAGCCAACCTGTACTGCGTTGTAACCGTCTGTTTCAACTGTCTTTACCTGGGTTACAACTTCAGGACCTGCTTCGATGACGGTTACGGGAATAACGTTTCCGTTCTCATCGAAGATCTGGGTCATACCCATCTTTTTTCCTAAGATTGTTTTCATTATTTTTCCTCCATGTCTTACATTGGAACTCTCTGGTTTGGTGTTTGCATCAGTTTTCGCCGTAACACAGGATCGGCTACTCACACACCCTCTCATGAGTTCTTACTAAGGGAGTGTCCCTTAACTGATTTGTGTTTTAGATCAAAGCTTGATCTCGATGTCAACTCCTGCGGGCAGGTCGAGCTTTGTTAAAGCGTCTGTTGTCTTGAGAGTTGC
Source organism: Anaerovoracaceae bacterium (assembly GCA_045545455.1). Classification (GTDB taxonomy): domain Bacteria; phylum Bacillota; class Clostridia; order Peptostreptococcales; family Anaerovoracaceae; genus RUG754. Next base: position 15,630 of record JAZQAY010000034.1, read on the forward strand.
ATTGGTGATGTCGATAAGTCTCTTGTGAGTTCTCTGTTCGAACTGCTCACGGGAGTCCTTATACTTGTGGACTGCTCTGATGATCGTAACAACTTCTCTCTCTGTAGGAAGAGGGATGGGGCCGCTGACGTCAGCGCCGGTCTTCTTGGCAGTCTCTACGATTTTTGCTGCGCTCTGATCAAGCAGTGCGTGATCATAAGCCTTGAGCTTGATTCTGATTTTCTGTAATTCGCTCATGTTTTCCTCCTTGTTTGTCTTTGTACTGTTTTCGCTATGCTCCGTACAGGGGTTCAAATGCCTTGAATTTCAACGTGTCTGAGATTTTCGCTCACTTTTACACGCGCTCGTGTGTTTCCTACATTTACACACACCGCAAAAACCCAGGCGAATCCCTTCGACCGGATCAAGTCCGGACATGCTCCGCGGAAATTACCAGATAGCACTGCAACTTCCCGCTTCTTCGCCTTAAGCAAGCTTTTTTATTATACTTGAGTTTGTCAAGTTTGGCAAGTGTTTTTTAGAAAAAATTTCGCGCGATTTTTTTATGTTTTAATAACAAAGAACCCAGTGTTTTCAAGGGTTTTCAGCCCTTTACCTGATACACGGATATGGGCGTTTCTTATTCATGGCGTGCATACACATCATATTGGGGTCAGGTCCCCAAACCCCACTATATAGGCGCTTCTTCTGAGTAAAGCGAAACAGGGGTGAATCGTTTCATGCATAAAAAAGCGGACATGTCACTTTATGTCCGCTTGTTAATTCGATCTTTTTTCTGTTAGCTGTTATTTCACAAGTCCCAAAGCGATCTTTGATCCGATATCAGCATTGTGGAGCACCAGCCTGATGTTGGCTTCAAGGGATGCGCCCTCTGTAAGGTCTTTTACCTTTGACAGCAGGAAAGGTGTGATCCTCTTTCCCTTGACTCCATGTTCCTCGCATTCCCTGAGAGCTTCCTTGATGACTCCGTCCATCTTCTCGAAGGGGATCTCGTCCTCTTTAGGCACAGGACAGGCGACCAGCATGCCTCCGCCCAGGCCAAGCTCGTCCTTCGCCTTGATCATGTCTGCGATGACCTGAGGATCGTCCTCCCTGAGTTCAGCGGGGATGCCGGAGCTTCTGGAATAGAACGCAGGGAAATAATCTCCTCCGCAGGTGACTACAGGAACGCCCTTGGTTTCAAGATACTCGAGGGTGCCTGCTATGTCCAGGATGGACTTGACGCCTGCGCATACCACGGTAACGTTGGTCTGCTTCAGTTCCTCAAGGTCAGCCGAGATGTCATGAGTCTCCCCTGCTCCTCTGTGCACGCCGCCTATTCCGCCTGTCACGAAGACCTTGATGCCTGCCATAGCTGCTGCCATCATGGTTCCTGCTACAGTCGTGGCCCCATCCATCTTTTTGGCCATAACTACGGGGAAATCCCTTCTGGAGACTTTCATGACTCCTTTGGCCGTACCCAGGTACTCGATCTCTTCAGGCGTAAGTCCCACTTTGATCACGCCGTCGATGATAGCGATGGTGGCGGGGACCGCACCGTTTTTTCTGATAACGTCTTCCACAGCAAGAGCCGTCTCGACGTTCTTAGGGTAAGGCATGCCGTGTGCGATTATGGTGGACTCCAGGGCAACTACTGCCTTTCCGTTTTCAAGTGCTTCCTTAACTTCGGGTTTTATTTCAAGATAATTCATTTCAGATCTCCTTATTCATTAATTTCTTTATCAGTTCCATGCTGAGTTCTTCGTTTACAGCATCGGCAGATTCCATAGTGATCTTCGCGGCCACCATACCCATGCGGGCTATGGTCTCAGCTCTCATTCCCATAGATATCCCCAGAAGGATACAGGCAGAGAAACTGTCGCCTGCGCCGGTGGCGCTCCTGATGGTCATGTCTTCGCCGGGCCTCAGGAAGCCTTCGTCTCCCTGCTCCGTGAAGTACACTCCGTCTTCACCGAGCGTTATATATACCTGGGAGACTCCCAGTTCCAGAAATTTCCTTCCGGCTGCCCTGATATCTTCTTCAGTCTCTATTTTCATATCCAGTATCGCTTCAGCCTCTATCTTATTCGGCTTTAAAGCAAAAAACCTTCCCACGAAATCCTTCACCCTTACGCCCTTGCTGGCTGATACAGGGTCGTAGAACAGCTTAGTGCCTCTCAGGACATTGGTCGCATGATCCAGAAGTTCCTCAGTAAGGTTTCCGTCAAGGGCAACCACCTGAGCCTTTTCAATATATCCTTTTATACTGTCGATATAGTCCGATGTGATAGACCTTATTATGTCCATATCGTTCAATCCGATCTCCATGTCACCCTTATCATCCAGGATGCTGAGATACATGGAGGGCGTCTCATCCGGCATGACCATTACGTGTGATACATCCACCCCCAGATCCGCCAGATAGCTCACCGCACCTCTTGACATGGGTTCATCTCCCACAACAGAGATCATAGCGCAGTCTCCGCCAAGTCTTGCCAGATTCTCCGCTATGTTCCTTCCGACTCCGCCATAGGAAAGTCTTATCTTTCCCGGATTGGAGTCATGATATTTGAGTCTTTCAAAGGGAGCACCTTCTATATCGATATTGATGCCCCCTATTATTCCTATCTTCAACTGAAATCCTTCTCCTGTTTTTATTTTACAACGTGTTCCTTATCGCCTTTTATCACAGCCTCGACCTTTTCCGCCGCTGCCTCTTCGATATCGTCAACGATCTCTGCATGCTTCCCGATAAGTTCCCTCCTGGTCTCTTCCTGCTTTTCAAGGAACTCTTCGCGTTTTTCCTTAAGATCCTCATGCTTCTCCAGGAATTCCTCGCGCTTTTCCTTAAGTTCAACATGCTTTTCCTTCAGGTAATTCTGAATATTCCTCCAGAAGAAGTTTCCTCCGACAAAGGTCTTCTTTCCGGTCTCAGGATCCTCCTGCGCATAGGATGAGCCGCCGATAAATTCCCTTATGATGGAATCGTTGGGAACGACGGAATCATCGTCATAGCTGGGGAATTCCTCAAGGAATTTCAGCATCTTGGATGCCACCTCGTATTCCGGCTCGTCTTCCTTTATGGACTTGAGAAGCGGCTCAGCGTGCTTCTTTAGGATCGGTATCTCGTAGATATGAGAGGTGTTGAAGGCCACGTCAGCCTGGTCCCTGAAAGGGAAAATGTTCTTTTCTTCGCCTTTTCTTACAGAAGGCCAGTTGTCTATGGTAGCCTTGGCCGAATGCCCCCTGAACTGGTAGTCTCTTACCATTCTTCTCAGCATCCTGTGATCGATGGGATCCACACCGGATTCTTTGCTGACCTTGAGAGCCGTAACAGGACATACGAAGATCTTGAACTTCTGGTGCTGGCGGATATGAGGAGTGAGCTCATCGTTAAGGGCGTGTATGCCTTCGATCACGATGATCTGGCTTCTCTTGATGGACGTGATTCTCTTGCCGTACTCCTTGTGGCCGGTCATGAAGTTGAATGTAGGCAGGTCCACTTCCTGGCCCTTCAGGAGGGCGATGATATTCTGGTTGAACAGTTCCACGTCCAACGCATCCAGGTCCTCGAAGTTGTACTTGCCGTTTTCATCAAGAGGCGTCTGCTCTCTTTCAACGAAATAGTCGTCCGTACCCATGTACAGAGGGTCCAGGCCAAGGACCTTAAGCTGAGTGCAGAGTTTTTTTGCGGTAGTGGTCTTACCGGAGCTTGAAGGTCCTGCGATCAGCACTACCCTGTGCTTTTCATCGAAGATCTGCTGAGCGATCTCAACTATCCTCTTATCCTGATAGGCTTCGGAGATCTGCACCAGTTCCCTGAAGTTCCCCTCTTCTATGACCTTGGCGAGATCCGCAGGAGTCTGGACTCCCATGAAGCTCTTATTCATCTTATGCTGTAATTTTAAATCTGACGCTTTTGTCATAAATCCCCCTAATTATATTATTTTGCGAGTTTTTCCATTGCTGCCTTGATCCTTGCAGGAATGAGCGCACACTTGTCTTCGGGCACGGATGCCACAGAAGTTCTGATACCCTTAGCAAGAGGGATCAGGAAGATGTTTTCCTTCTCAAGTTCAGCCGCTACCTCGTCCGGGTTCGGCATGGGAACGCTTGCAAAGAATCCCGCGTCGAAGGGTACCATCTCGAGTCCGCATTCCTTTGCGGCCTTTTCGAAAGCTCTCCCTCTTCTGAGAAGCATCTCACGGTATTCAGCTCTCTCCTCGTCCACCATCTTCTTGAGTTCGGGATCAGCGTATATCTTGGCGATTATGGTCTGCGGAGCGCGGTTGCAGTTGGACCAGCTTCCTCTGGAACTGAATTCACATGCCTGCTTGAACTCCTGAGCGATGGCGGGAGTCTTGGCTATGCAGATCATGGCTCCGCATCTCATGCCGTACATGGTGAATGTCTTGGATGCGCTGTATCCCACGATGGGAAGCACGTTCTCAGGCATCTCATCAAGTACGGGCAGGAACTGTCTGTACTGTTCCTCGTCTCCGGCGAAGTCTATGTATGCAGCATCCACGAAAAGAGCCACATGCTTGTCCTGGGGCGTCTTCTCAAAGATAGCCTTGATATTTCTCCAGTCCGTAACGGAAAGTGAATATCCCGTGGGATTGTGCGCAGGGCTGTTTATGATGATGACCAGGCTGTCCTGCATCTCCAGAAGTTCCAGTACGTTTGCCTTGAAATCGTCGATGTTGAAACCCCCTTCTTCGTTGAAGAACTTGAAGGTCTGGATATCTCTTCCGATCTCCTGGCAGATTGTCCTGTAAGGAGCCCAGAACCAGTCAGCTACAAGCACCCTGTCTCCGGGAGCGGAGAAATTGGAAACCGTGTTCCTCACGCCGCCTGTACCGCCCGGAGTCGCTACGGCTTCAGTGAACCCCTTGGGCTCATAGGAACCGAAAGCTGCCTTCTTGATAGCAGTCCTGAATTCAGGCGTTCCTCCGATAGGTGCGTAAGGTGCGTACTCATCAGGAGTGAGGGACTTGAATACCCTGTCAACAGACTTAAGCACTATGAGCTTGCCGTCATCATCAAAGAGAGCGCCTACAGTGCCGTTTATCACGTTCTCCTTGCCATACTTGGCAATGGCTTCTTTAGCTCTGTTGGAAATAGCGAAGATCTTGTCTTCCTTAGGGATCGTACGTCCGTTTTCTCTTACAAAAATCATATACTTCCTCCTGTCTGCCCCGGGTCTTCCTGAGGCTTCCTGAATTTAACGTAATTTATGTTCTTGCCGAGAGTCATGAAGCGTTCTTCATACTCCGTCATGAATTCCTTGCTTAAGTAAGGGCAGTCCTCTGAGTGAAGGTCTCTTGTGAACTCGAGTATCTCATAACCCTGATCCTTTATCTCCTCCAGGGAAAAATCGAAAAGGTCATCGTTATCGGTCTTGAACTCTATGGTGCCTCCGGATCTCATCACGTCGAAGAATCCCTTCAGGTTTCTCCTGTGGGTGAGCCTCCTCTTGGCGTGGCGTTCTTTCGGCCAGGGATCGCTGAAGTTCAGGAACATCCCTTCCAGTTCTCCGTTTTCAAAGATCTCGTGTATATCATGGATATACTTCATCATGACCTTGAGGTTGTCCGGATCCGCCTCTTCAGCCTTCTCCAGCACTCTCAGGCATACGTTGTCCTGCCCTTCACAGGCTATATAGTTATATTCCTTCAGTCTCTCGGATCTTTCCGAGATGAACTTTCCCTTGCCGCTTCCTATCTCAAGGAATATGGGCCTGCCATTTCCGAAAAGTTCACGCCACCTTCCCTTAACAGCCTCCGGCTCTCTCACCAGATGTGTGGAATTGGCGTCTATCCTCTCCTGAAGGTTCTTTATATTTCTCTGTCTCATCAGAACATCCTTGCTTCGATAATTATAATGGCAAGGAATGCAGCCATAAGTCCGAAGGCGACGAAATCCCTTCTTCTCAGTTTCATCTCATGCATCCTTGTCCTGTTCTCCCCGCCTCTGTAGCATCTGGCTTCCATGGCCATCGCCAGATCCTGAGCTATCCTGAAGGCACTCACGAAAAGCGGCACCAGTACGGGAATGAGGGCTTTAGCTCGCTTTATCAGGCCGCCTGTCTCGAAGTCCGCGCCTCTGGCCTGCTGAGCCTTCATGATCTTATCCGTCTCCTCCAGAAGGGTCGGGATGAATCTCAGCGCGATGGTCATCATCATGGCTATTTCATGGGATGGGAACTTGAACTTCGCTAGAGGCGAAAGCAGTCTTTCGATACCGTCTGTAAGGCTTAAGGGTTTGGTTGCCAGAGTCAGCATGGAAGATCCTATGATGAGAAGCACCAGGCGGATCGCCATGAACACTGCGATCTGGATGCCTTCCCTCGTTATATGGAGGAATTTCCAGGACCACAGCACCTCGCCCTTTACCATGAAGATGTTCAGCGCAAAGGTAAAGAAAAGGATGAACAGCACCGGCTTCAGACCCCTCATTATGAAGCTCAGGGGCACTTTGGATACCGCTATCACTATTGCCAGAACGGCCGCGCAGATAGCAAAGCCTATGAAGTTGTCCACGATGAACAGTTCTATTATGAACAGCAGCGTGGCTATTATTTTTACTCTCGGGTCCAGTCTGTGTATCAGGCTGTCTGATGCGTAGTACTGGCCCAGCGTTATATCTCTTATCATTCTTTGATCAGATCCACTATCTTTCCGACAGCCTCATCGATATTGAGGACCGTCTCATTTATTCCCAGTTCATTGCAGAACTCCGTGATGGGCGGAAGATCCAGCCCCACGCTCTTGAGAAGTTCTCCCTGGCTGAAGACTTCCATAGGACTTCCCACAGTCACCACCTTGCCGTTGTCGATCACTATTACCTTGTCGGCGATCTCAGCGATATCCCCCATGTTGTGGGATACCAGGATGATGATGTTCCCGGTGCGCCTGTGGACTTCCTTTATCATATCCAGGATGTCGCTGTGTGCCTTGGGGTCGAGTCCCGCGGTGGGCTCGTCCAGGATAAGCACTTCTGGCCTCATGGCGATCACTCCTGCGATGGCTACAGCCCTCCTCTGTCCTCCTGACAGTTCGAAGGGCGATCTGTCCTTTATGGTCTCGTAGTCGAGTCCCACCAGGGCGATGGCTTCCCTCACCCTCTGATCGATCTCTTCTTCGGAAAGGCCGAGGTTCTTCGGGCCGTAGGCAACGTCCTTTGCAACGTTCACCTCGAACAGTTGATACTCCGGATACTGGAACACCAGTCCTACCCTCTTTCTGATCTCCACCATTGAGACCCCGGGACGTGTTATATCCACGCCGCCCACCTCTATATTTCCACTGGTGGCTTTAAGGAGTCCGTTGAGATGCTGAAGAAGGGTGGATTTTCCGGAACCCGTATGTCCGATTATTCCCACCAGTTCTCCGTCGTTTATCTCGAAACTCACGTCCGTAAGGGCCGCCTGCTCCGTGGGCATTCCTTTATCGTAAATATGGTTCAGTTTTGTGACTTTAATTGACATAAAGCTTTCACCATTTCCTCTTCTTTAATGATTCCTTCGGGAACGTCTATTCCCTGCTCTCTCAGCCTCTGACCCAGTTCCACCATAAGCGGCAGTTCCAGATTGGCTCTTCTGATGACGTCTGCCTGAGAGAATACTTCATAAGGCGTTCCGTCGAGAAGCACCTTACCCTCATGCATGATTATCACCCTGTCAGCTTCGATGACCTCTTCCATAAAATGGGTGATGAGGATCACCGTTATCCCTTCTTCGTGCAGTTCCCTTATGATCTTCATGATCTCTTTTCTGCCCTTGGGATCAAGCATCGCCGTAGGCTCGTCGAAGATGATTATCTCGGGCCTCATCGCAACGACTCCTGCGATAGCTATTCTCTGCTTCTGTCCTCCGGAAAGAAGGTGAGGAGCCTTCTGCTTATACTGGCCCATGTTCACTTCTTCAAGGGCCTTGTCCACGCGCCTTCTTATCTCCTCAGGTTCGATGCCAAGGTTCTCCGGTCCGAAGGCTACGTCATCTTCAACTATCGATGAGACCAGCTGATTGTCAGGGTTCTGAAACACCATTCCGGCTCTCTGCCTTATCTCCCAGATGCTGTCATCATCAGCAGTATCATACCCGTCCACGTAGACCGTTCCTGAAGTTGGGATCAGCAGGCCGTTCAGGTTCTTCGCAAGGGTGGACTTGCCGGAGCCGTTCTTACCGATAATGGCCGTGAAGCTCCCCTTATCTATCTCGAGGCTTACATCGTCCAGCGCCCTGATGGCTTCTCCGTCCTCAGCCCTTGTATATTCAAATGTGAGATTATCTATGGTTATGATCTTTTCCATTTATCAGTTCTTTTTCCTTCTGAATATTCCGTATATGAGGTAGAGGGCGTGGAAGATCACAGCCACCAGAAGGAAGGCTCCCACCACGTAACCGGGCTTGCCCCATCGCACGCCGAATATCTCCCAGATGGGCTCAAGTGGAGAATTCCTCTGTACCTCGTATATGAACATATAATTGTATCCGAACTTCATATCCACCAGGTATGCCGGAACAGCCAGCGCTGCCATGGTTATAAGGCTTATCCAGACTCCTTTATAGTCCGGTTTTATTTCTCCGTCCGCAAGGCGCATGACGAGATATGTCACTATCACCGCGTGGAATATGAAGCTGTGTATCGTCATGAAGTTGCATAAGACCGGAAGCATTGTCCAGCTGCAGAACAGGAGGGCCATCAAAGCTCCGGGACCAAATGCGTATGCCACAAGCTGTCCCGTGATCTTCTGCTTCGGAAGATAGGCGTCCGCCAGCAAAAAGAATATCGCATAACCGCAAAGGTGAAGCGGGAGATATCCAAGTATCGGCGCTCCTATGATCACGACTATGATGTCCTTGATGATCTCGATCACCAGAAGAAAGGTCGCAAAAAACTTTCGCATCTTAAGCTGCTTCTTACTGCCGGATCTCAAATATTTGAGGACCAGAGTAAACGATGCCACCGCCAGGACCAGGAGCCATATGAGATGCCCTCTCGAAAAGAGTTCGAAACCGACGTCCGTCCCTTCGCTTAATGCTTTTTCTGTATACAGCCAGAAGTTATCGAAATCCATCTAACGTCCTTTCATCACGCACATAATTAATCAATATATTATATCATTTCAGACTTGTAAATACAATTAAAAAAGAGAGGTCCGGCTATCTTAAAAATGGTCCGGACATCTCTCTGTCAATTTTGGCATGATCCTTTTACCCAAGTCACTTGCTTTCAGCCGCGCCCGTATCTTTTTTGTACAGCAAAATATATGCTCCGAGGAAGGTCAATACGCCGAAGGCTGCAGCCATTGCTTCAAGTGCAGGTACGGAAAGCTGTATCACCTTTGCCGCGTTCAGGCCTGCAAGTGAATCCAGGGCTGTATGAAGTATTACCGCAAGCGGATAGAGCCAGAGTTTTCCCTTGTCCCTCGCGGCGTAGAATACCAGGATCGACGCACCTACATGGAAGAGGAACGCGAAAACTCTTTCAAACAAGCTGACCCCTATATCTGCGAAGCTGATCGCAGCCAGCTGATCTGCCAAGGTCTGCATGGCGCTTACCTGGTCAGGTGCCTGCGATGCCACCTGGTCTATAAGGGTCTGAAATTCTCCGCTGTTTATCATTATCCCGTAGGCAATATACGTGATATATGTAACGGAGAATGCGAGAATGACCTCGATCCCTCCATGGCCTATGCCATATGAAATGGAAGTCTCCCTGTTCTGACGTTTTTTCAGTACAGTCTTAAAAGCAACGAATCGTCCGGTCTCTTCAAAGACTCCGGGGAACAAGCCAATCACAATTGCCCAAAGTACCGGTCTCGCATTTATAAATCGACTTGCTGCGTGGTCCGGAAGCCCCATCTGAGTCGGGAATACCAGGGCATTCTGCAGCGTCTTTTCGATCAAAAGAGCAGCCAGGATGAAAGTGACCGCACCGACAAGAATGGTGGTGAAAGGCTCCTTCTTTTTTATCTTCCATACGAGAGCTATGGCCAGTGTGAAAATTACAGACAGCGCTGCGCCAAGGCCCAGTGCGATGAATTGTTCTGTTCCTATTTTTGTAAATTCCATCGTGCTTTCTCCTCCCCTCTTAATTCTACCGCGATTCTAAGGCTTCCACAAGGTGGAAGGTCAAGGGGTTTTTGAAAAAGATTTTCTCAGGAGGTCGCTTTCGCTTAGTCCTCGCGCAACAGTGCTAAGCTCCGGCTTCGCTAAAGGCTCACCGGTCGCTAAGTACCGGCGCTGCGGAAAGCCTCCTGAGAAAACTTTTTACAAAACCATAAGATAAAAAAAGCGCGGCTTTGCTGCCGCTCTGAGTTTGTTTAGTTTTCCATTACTCGATGATCTAGGTTACAACGCCGGAACCTACTGTTCTGCCGCCTTCACGAATAGCGAATCTGAG
>JAZQAY010000035.1:0-24345 GCA_045545455.1 Anaerovoracaceae bacterium
ATTCCTGCTTGATCAGAGGAAGGATATCACTGAGGCAATGGACGAACTCAAGGCAATCATCGATGATATGGATAAGACCATAAAAACCAGGTTTAAATCCAATTTCGATGAAGTCGTAAAGAATTTCGAAGAGATATTCAAGGAACTCTTCGGAGGAGGAACCGCTGAACTTACCCTGGACAATGAGAATGATCCTCTTGAGTCCGGAATAGAGATAAACGCTCAGCCTCCCGGAAAGAAACTTCAGAACATCAATCTTCTTTCCGGCGGCGAGAAGTCAATGACTGCGATCGCTTTGATGTTCGCCGTTCTCAAGACTAAGCCCACTCCTTTCTGTATTCTTGACGAGGTGGAGGCTGCTCTGGATGACGCCAATATCGACAGGTTTGCCAATTACCTTAAGAATTTCCATGATATCCAGTTCGCAGTCGTCACTCACCAGAAAACTACCATGGAACATGCCGACGTATTATACGGCGTAACTATGCCGGAGCAGGGAATATCCAGAGTCCTTTCATTGAGACTTGGAAGCGATTTTGAGATCTGATCTGATTATCAAGGAGCAATATGAGTATTTTTAAAGAGAAAAAAGGATTTTTTGGAAATCTGGGAGCCAGGATACATGACACCATCTTTGCCAAGATGGAGGTGGATGAAGACGTCATGGATGAGCTCGAAGAGATCCTCATCACATCCGATATAGGTATGGATACCACCATGAAGATCATGGATAAGATCCGTGACAAGATATCCACAGACTATATCGTAAAACCGGAGAACGTAAGAAAAGCACTCTCCAATATCATACTTGAATGTGTGGACAAAGGTGACAGGCAGCTTCTGTCCGACAAGACGCCTCTTGTCATTCTGATGATAGGAATAAACGGCGGAGGCAAGACTACCACTATCGGCAAGCTGGCGCACAGACTTAAAGGTCAGGGCAAGACAGTCATGCTTGCGGCAGCGGATACATTCCGTGCTGCTGCATCAGAACAGCTTTCGATCTGGGGAGAGAGAAACGGGATACCCGTTATAAAGCATCAGGAAGGCGCTGATCCCTCTGCTGTAATTTTTGATGCCATACAGTCAGCCAAAGCCAGAGGTACAGACGTACTGATCTGTGATACTGCCGGAAGGCTTCAGAATAAAAAGAATCTTATGAACGAACTGGAAAAGATGAACAAGGTCATTTCCAGAGAGTGGCCCGAAGCAGAAAGGGAGACTTTGCTTATTCTAGACGCTACCACCGGAAAGAATGCGATCTCACAGGCTCAGGAATTCGGAAACGTTGCAGATATAACAGGCATCGTGATCACAAAACTTGACGGTACTGCTAAAGGCGGCATAGCCATCACGATCGCTGATGAATTCGATATGCCCGTCAAGTTCATCGGAACAGGTGAAGGTATCGATGATCTCGAGGCCTTCGATCCTGTTGGATTTATCGGAGGATTATTTGATGAGTAAACCAATTGTTGCGATCGTCGGAAGACCTAACGTAGGAAAAAGCACCTTTTTCAACAGAATAGTCGGCAGACGTATAGCCATAGTGGAAGATACACCAGGAGTCACCAGGGACAGGATCTATGCTGAAGCAGAATGGAATTCCATCAGTTTCGGTCTCATAGATACAGGAGGAATAGAACCTTCTTCAAATGACGTTATACTTTCACAGATGAGGGAGCAGGCGCAGATCGCCATGGATCTTGCTGATGTTATCATCTTCATGTGCGACGGTAAGGACGGACTCACAAGTGCTGACAACGAAGTTGCAGACATGCTCAGAAGGACAGGGAAGAAGGTAGTTCTTGTCATCAACAAGATAGATAACCCCTCCAATCTGCCTGACTTCTTCTATGATTTTTATGAGCTGGGACTTGGAGAGCCCATCCCCATCTCATCGGCGAACATGCTGAACTTCGGAGACGTGCTGGATGAGATAGTCAGCGGTTTCCCTGATGATATTTCTTCAGAAGATGAAGACGATATAAAGATCGCCGTTATAGGGAAGCCAAACGTGGGTAAATCATCTCTTATAAACTGCCTTTTAGGCGAGAACAGAGTTATAGTATCTCCCATAGCAGGAACCACCAGGGACTCCATAGACAGTCCCTTTGAAAAAGACGGTGATAAGTATACGCTGATCGATACTGCAGGTATAAGGCGTCAGTCCAGGATAAACGATGATATCGAAAAGTATTCTGTCGTACGTGCTGTTGCAGCGATCGAAAGATGCGACGTCTGCGTACTTATGATAGACGGAGCTGAAGGCCTTTCAGAGCAGGACAAGAAGATCGCAGGGATAGCTCACGAAGCCGGCAAGGGGATAGTCCTTGTAGTAAATAAATGGGATCTGGTACCTAAGGAAACTAATACCATGAGGGATTTCAAGAGGCTGCTTCAGGCTGATCTGCAGTTTATGAGCTATGCACCCATACTCTTTATCTCTGTCAAAGAAAAACAGAGAGTCAAACAGGTAATAGATACATGCAAGACTGTCTCCGAAAACAGATCTCTAAGAGTTCCCACCAGCCAGCTGAACGCCCTTATACAGGACGCTGTTCTTATGAAGCAGCCGCCTTCGGACAAAGGAAAGAGACTTAAGATCTACTACGGAACACAGATAGGCGTCAAACCTCCTCTTTTCAGTTTCCAGATCAATAAGAGAGAATTGATGCACTTCTCATATTCCAGATATATAGAGAACCGCATAAGAGAAAGTTTCGGGTTTGAAGGAACTTCGATAAAATTCATCTTCAGAGAAAAAGGAGACAGGGATGATTTCATCGGTTAAAGTAATTATTACTATCGTAGTATCATATCTTGTGGGAAGTATCTCTCCCGCGATAATTATCGGAAGAGCCAGAGGGATCGACATCAAAAAAGAGGGCAGCGGCAATGCAGGCACCACAAATGTCCTGAGAGTCATGGGAGGCAAAGCTGCTATCATAACCCTGGCAGTTGATATCCTTAAGGGATTCCTTCCCGCTTTGATCTTCGGCAGTATTTTTGGCGGAAACTTTAGCTGTATTGCCTGCCTGTTTGCCTTTTGGGGGCACGTTTTCCCGGTATATTACGATTTTAAGGGCGGCAAAGGCGTAGCAGTGGCTTTCGGAGGACTTCTCGGCGTCAACTGGAAGATAGCTCTTCTGTGCCTGCTTACCGTTGTAATATTTACGCTTATATCAAAGAGAATGTCTGTGGGCTCGATCGCAGGAGCTGTAAGTGCCGTTCCATATACTCTCTGGCTAGAACCAGCCGGACTGCCTTTTATCGCAGTTATGGCAGCGATCATAGTATTCATGCACAGAGGAAATATAAAACGCCTGATAAATCATGAGGAACCTCCTCTTGGTTTTCTTGACAAGAAAAAGAAGAAGGAGGGCGGGAATTGAAGATATCAGTCATAGGCTCCGGAAGTTTCGGCACTGCGCTTGCCATGCTCCTTGCAAACAAGGGACATGATGTCATCCTTTACGGAAGAAATGAAGTGCAGATGAAGATGATAAAAGCTACCGGAGGCAATCATAAGTATCTGCCCGGCGTTATCCTTCCCGACAGCATAGATGCAGTATCAAATCTCGAAGAAGCTGTCAAAGGAAGAGAGCTTCTCGTTATGGCAGTTCCGGCCCAGAGCTTCAGGGATACAGCTTTGAAGATATCCGGAATAGCTGTGGATATCCCGATCGTCAACGTCGCCAAAGGAATAGAAAAGGGGACTCTTAAGAGAATGTCCGAGATCGCAGAAGAGTATTTCAAGGATACTCCGTACGCATGTCTGTCAGGGCCTTCCCATGCGGAAGAGGTTGCAAGAAACCTTCCCACTACGGTCTGCGCGGCATCTGCTGATCCCGGATTTGCAGAGCTCGTACAGCACGTTTTCATGGGCGACAATTTCAGGGTATATACCAATGATGATATCGTAGGTGTAGAACTCGGAGGCTCCGTTAAAAACGTTATCGCTCTCTGCTGCGGTATATCAGACGGTCTCGGCCTTGGAGATAACGCCAAAGCTGCGCTTATCACCAGAGGCATAGCTGAAATGACAAGGCTTGGAACAGCCATGGGCGGAAGGCCGGATACATTTTCAGGTCTTTCCGGCATAGGTGACCTGGTGGTAACCTGTACGTCCATGCATTCCAGGAACAGGAGATTCGGTATACTTCTCGGGCAGGGAATGCCCATAGAAAAGGCACTTGAAAAGATCAGCATGGTAGTTGAAGGCTATACTACTCAGGAAGCCGTAAACGAACTGGCTGTTAAATATAACATAGAGATGCCCATCACGTCCACGCTCCACAGGCTGCTTCTGGGAGATATCACGGCTGAGGAGTGCATAGGACTTCTCATGGGCAGGAAAGAGAAACATGAGTAAAAGCTTCTTTATACAGACCTTCGGATGCCAGATGAACGAACATGACTCTGAGATCATGGCAGGAATGCTCATTGACAAGGGTTATGTCCAGGCTAAGGACAGAAAGGACGCAAACATCGTCCTCTTCAACACCTGCAGCATACGTGACAATGCAGACAAACGTTTCTTTGGCACACTTGGTCAGTTAAAAAAGAAAAAAATCGCTGAAGGAGAGAACTTCACAGTATGCGTCACCGGCTGTATGATGCAGCAGCAGCATATAATCGATACGCTGAAGACCAAATATCCATGGGTCGACGTGATCATCGGAACTCACAACATACATGAACTCCCAGCGCTTCTGGACAATCTCTATAAGGAAAAAGAGAAGCAGATGAGCGTCTGGCCCGATGGCGGTGAGATAGTTGAAGGTCTTCCTTCAAAGCGTTTATACAGACATAAAGCTTACGTGAACATCACCTACGGCTGCAACAACTTCTGTACATACTGCATAGTCCCCTATACAAGAGGCCGTGAAAGATCCAGAAGGCCCGAGGATATACTTAAGGAGATATGCAGGCTTTCAGCTGATGGAGTTAAAGAGGTCATGCTCCTTGGACAGAACGTAAACAGCTACAGGGGAGAAGGTAACGACGGCACCTGGGATTTCGCAGATCTCATCAGGGCGGTGAACGATATCGATGGTATCGAACGCATCAGGTTTATGACCTCACATCCCAAGGACCTTTCGGACAAACTTATAGATTGCTTCAGAGACTGTGATAAGCTCTGTCACTATTTCCATCTTCCAGTTCAGTCAGGAAGTTCTGAGGTCCTCGAGAGAATGAACAGAAAGTATGACCGGGAAAGATATCTTGATCTCGTGAGAAAACTCAGGGAAGTGGATCCTGATATGGCTATATCCACGGACATAATCGTGGGCTTCCCGGGGGAGACAGAAGAACAGTTTGAGGACACGCTTAAGATGTGTAAGGAAGTCGGGTATGATTCTGCCTTTACATTTCTTTACTCCATCAGAAAGGGCACACCTGCCGCTGTAATGGATGATCAGATACCCGAGGAGATCAAGCATGAAAGATTCAACAGACTCTGCGATGAGATAAACCGCACTTCGGCCATTAAGAATGCGGCGTACGTAGGAAGGACTCTGGACGTTCTTTGCGATGGTCCTTCAAAGAGGAATACACGTTCGCTTTCAGGCAGAACAGATACTTTTAAACTTGTGAATTTCAAAGGAGATCCTGACCTTCAGGGCAAGGTAGTAAGAGTAAAAATAACTTCCTCCAACACCTTCAGTCTAGAAGGAGAGCTGGCGGAATAGAAGTCTTTATATGGAACAATTATCAGAAATACTCAGTAAAATTTCAATACCGGCCATCATATATACGATAAACTTCATTTTTATCATCGCAGTACTGTTTTTTGAAAGGAAATCTTCCGCTGCCCGTCTTGCGTGGATCATGGTGCTGGCCTTCATTCCTGTTGTAGGCTTCATATTTTATCTGGTCTTCAACCAGAATCTTTCAAGGATCCACATCAATCATCTCTACGATGACGAGTGGGACGCTTTTCAGGACACTCTTCTGAAGCAAATGAACCGCGAAAATGATGATGACTCATCTGATATGATAAATCAGTCTGCCATCAGAAGAAGAGATCTTGTGAAGCTGAATCAGGTATACGGCGAATCCATCTATACAGAGGGTAATGACGTGGATCTGATAGTTAACGGAAACGAACTTCTTAACAGGATGATATCCGATATCCGGGCAGCCGAAAAGAGCGTTTTCGTTGAGTATTTCATAATCAAGAACGATCTCATAGGCAAGAAGTTCATAAAAGAACTCACATATGCTGCAGAGAGGGGCGTAAGCGTCAAACTCCTGATAGACACTCAGGGTTCCAGAAGAGTAGGCAAGAGAGTTCTTAAGGACTATACTGAGGCCGGAGGTAAAGTCGGGTACTTTTTCCCTCCAAGACTTTTCAGGTTCGGGATCAAAATAGGCATGAATCTCAATTACCGCAACCACAGAAAGATCATGGTCATCGATGAAAAGATCGGTTATACAGGAGGGTACAACATCGCTAATGAATACTGCGATCTGGTACCGAAATTCGGTCATTGGAGAGATTCACACGTAAGGATCAGGGGAGAAGCGGTAAAGGAACTCCTTGGAAGGTTCATTCTTGACTGGCGTTTTACCACGAAGGAGATCATGCCCATACCTACTAAAATGGATACCGGCAATATCGTGGGTAATAAGGGTATACAGATCGTTTCATGCGGACCGGAGGCTCCTCATCAGGAAATAAAGAGGGCATTCATGAAGATGATCACATCTTCCAAGAGGACCATTTACATCCAGTCGCCGTATTTTGTTCCCGATGCTGCCATAATCGAATCCCTTAAGATGGCCAGGCAGTCCGGCGTTGACGTCAATGTCATGATACCATGCAAGCCGGACCACATTTTCGTATACTGGGCGACTTACTCCTATGTGGGAGAACTGCTGAGAGCAGGCTGTAAAGTATATATATATGACGGAGGTTTTCTCCATGCCAAGACGATAGTCAGCGACGATGAAGTATCCTCCATAGGCTCCTGCAACTTCGACATAAGGTCATTCAAACTGAATTTTGAGACCAACGCTTTCATATATGATGAGGAGTTTGCTCTGAAAATGAAGGAAGCGTTCATTGAGGATATGAAAAACAGTCACGAACTGACTCTTGACGACTATAATCACAGGTCAATCATTATAAAATTCAAGGAAAACATATCGACGTTAATGACAGAAATACTTTAAAGGAGATCAGATGTTCAGATTTTATATCGCCCTTTGGGCATCAAAACTGATGTTGGCATTCTATACGATGATCAGACAGCCGCAGACAGACCTTCCGGGTCTTCTGGCTTCAAAGATCTGTCCGGATTTTCTCAGTCATATCAATAAACCGGCACTGACTATTACAGTCACGGGAACTAACGGCAAGACCACCACGTCGACCCTTATAAACGATTTCCTGAGATCTGCCGGTCTTACCACCTCATTCAACGAGTGGGGCGCCAATATGCAGGCAGGATATTCAGTCAACCTTATAAGAGGAGTCAATCTCTTCAATAAACCCAGGGTGGACTGTTCCATACTTGAGGCTGATGAGCTCACTCTCGACGAAAACATGCCAAAGATAAAGCCCGACTATATCCTTGTCACCAACATATGCAAGGACAGTTTAAGAAGGAACGGACATCCTGAGAATATCTACAATCACATCGAGCATACACTGAGGATCCTGGGCGATAAGACCACAGCTGTCCTCAACGCCAATGATCCGATCTCTTCAGAACTTGGCAAGGGGAACAGAAGGATCTATTTCGGTATGACAGACCCCAGAACGAATCCTTTTGTTAATCTGGGCAAAGACATCACCATATGCCCGAGATGCGGTGGGAAAATAGTATATGACTACCGTCAGTACAGACATCTGGGCAAATACAGATGTGAAAACTGCGATTTCAGAACACCTCATCCCGACTATATGGCTGAATTCACGAATCTGGAAGAGAGGACCATGACTATAGCAGGTCACGAATATCCTCTTATTTCCGATACGATATTCAATGCTTTCAACGTACTCGCTGCAGTCGCCATTTTAAGGGAACTCGGCTACAGGGAAAATGAGATAAGCTCATTCCTTTCCACCCAGAAGGTCACGGATATCAGGGAGACCTGCGTCGAATATAACGGTATAGAGTATTATACTTTTGCGGCCAAGTCACAGAACGTTTCTGCTGCTTCCACCGTGTTTGAATACATGGCTAAGGAACCCTCGGATAAAGATGTCGTACTTCTTATGGATGAGGTACAGGATAAGAATCATCCTACAGAAACTCTTTCATGGCTGTATGAGACAGATTATGAGTTCCTTAATGATCCCAAGATCAAACGCATAATCGTCGGGGGACATATGTACCTCAATCATAAGTTGAGACTCCTTCTGGCTGGAGTTCCTGAAGACAGGATAGTGGCTGTAGAGGATGAGGCTGACATACCGCTTTATGTTGATCAGGATGGTATAACCAAAGTTTATGTACTTTATGAGACCGATTGTGTAACCAAAGCTCTCAACATGAGAGACAGCATCGTATCATACGTAAAGGAGGGCGGCAGATAATGAAGATCGTAGAATTCCTTTATCCTGAATACACAAACATTTACGGAGAATCTTACAACCTTGAGTATCTTAAAAGATGCAATAAGGAGATCCAGGTGATCGAGACTCACGTAGGGGACACCCCGAAATTCATATACGGTCAGGCTGATATGGTATATATGGGATGCATGACCGAAGACAAGCAGGAGAAGACCATCGAGCTTCTCATGCCTTACAGAAATTACATCATCAATGCCATACAGAGCGGGATAATCTTTGTTGTCACAGGGAACGCCCTTGAGATCTTCGGCACCAAGATCATAGGTGACGAGGTAATGAGCGACGATAAGATCGATATCAGGGGACTCAGCATCTTTGACTATCAGTCTGTCAGACATATGAAACAGAGCAGACACAATTCCCAGTATATAGGCAATTTCGATGGTATGCTCATGCTGGGTCACAGAAGCCAGTACAGCTTTTGTTACGGAGAGTTTGAAAATTGCTTCATCAAGATATACAAGGGAATAGGAATGAATCCCGATACCGACAGGGAAGGCGTCCACGTGAAGAATTTCTTCGGAACATATTCCCTCGGTCCCTATTTCATAATGAATCCTCCCTTTACCAAGTATATCCTCAGATTGCTCGGACTTAAGGACGACCTTGTCTTTGAAAAGGAGATCATGGAAGCATACCAGTACAGGCTTGAAGAATTGAGGAGAACAATATGAACCTTTCGTTCTATTTAAAAAAATTAAAGACTCTTGATATGTCGAGGTTCACAGACTGTGCCAAACGCGTTTCTGTGCTCGTACACAAGCCCTGGAGACTCGTCCTCATGGATATACTTTACTGTACTGCAAAGTACGGATCGGGCTGGGTCGATTATGAAGCATTCAAGATGTATGATATGAGCCCGGAGGAGAGAGGATATATCCTTACCATAGGTAAAAACAATGAGCTCATAAAGAAATACAACGATAAGAGATACATGCCTTACTTCGAGGACAAGGCTATCTTTAACAAAAAATTCAGTGACTTCGTCAAACGCGACTGGATAATGGTCGGAGAAGGCATCATGTACGGAGATATCGAAGGGACAGCTCTCACAGAAGATGACAGGGTAAGGGGTGCCGGACCTGAAGATTTCAGAAGATTTCTTTCAGACAAGGAATACATAATGGTAAAACCTCTGGATGAAAGCTGCGGTCACGGTATCGAAAAAATAAAAGTTTCCGAAAGAGATCCCGAAGAACTCTACGATTATCTTCTTAAAAGCGGCAAACCCTTATGCGAGGAAGTCGTGATCCAGAACGAAACGATGAGTCTTCTTAACTCATCCTCTGTCAATACCATAAGGGTCACGACCATATTAAAAGACGGTGATGCCAGGATAGTATCGGGCGGCATCAGGATGGGAAGAAACGGTAACGTGGTAGATAACTTCAATTCCGGCGGTCTTGGCGTCATCTATGACAGAAAGACCGGTACTGTTATATCCGATGGTTTTGACCGCGCGAGAAACGTATATGAAACAGTTCCCGAATCCGGGATCAGACTTAAAGGTTTCCAGATCCCTCAGTGGGATGAGATCGTATCTATGATCAAGGAAGCTGCCAGAGTGGTGCCACAGGTGGGATATGTTGGCTGGGACGTATGCTTAAGCAGAGACCATGGCCCGCTTCTCATTGAAGGAAACAGCTTCCCCGGTCAGGATAATGCGCAGGAACCTTCACTTAATGCCGGGACTTATAAGGCCGTACTGGAGGCACTCAGCGAATGACAGAGATCATAAATAAGATAATGAGAATATTCCGTAGCATGGATCCGCTGTTCTGGGTCTTCCTTGCAATACTTATCGCAGAAAGACTTCTTAACGGAACAGAGAATATCGGAGAATTCCTTTTAGATAAGATACTGATGCTTCCGGGGATAATCATAGGAATAACTTTCCATGAAGCAGGACATGCCTTTGCATCGTATAGGCTGGGAGATCCGACTCCTAAAGCCCAGGGAAGGCTATCACTTAATCCTGCTGCCCACATCGATCCTCTGGGATTCCTGTTCCTGTTTATTGCAGGATTCGGATGGGGAAAGCCGGTGCAGATCAATCCGCTTTATTACAGAAATAAAAGAAGAGACGAATTCATCGTCTCTATAGCCGGTGTGACCGTAAACCTTATAATTGCGATAATCTTCTCCTTCATAGTCAGGGGACTTTCAGGAGTCTACGATTATACTACGGGAAAAACTGCCCTGTATTACATAGCTATGATGTGTACCTACGTGGTATTCATCAATCTGGTGCTTATGGTATTCAACCTGATACCATGTCCGCCGCTTGATGGGTGGGGGATAGTGACTCAGATATTCGATCTCAGAAAATACAGCTGGTGGTATCCATTGTATACCAGAGGATCGCTGATACTGATGGCACTGATAATATTCAACGTAACAGATATCATACTGTCACCGATAGTAACCAAACTCTATCAGCTGCTGCTTCTTTAGATGCCGGATCTTATCCTCAGCATCGACCTGAAGGCGTGGATCTGAGCGGCTTCCTCTCCCTGAGAAACGTTACGGGTCCTGAAAGCATCAAATATGGCCTTGTATTCATTCCTGATGATCTCAGGATAGTTTACGGGGTACCTTATGAGCTTCATCGTATGCTCTATGATGAAATCATATTTGAGAAGTGAGTGTTCGATTTCCGCGTTCTTGGCGGAGTCGTAGATAACGGCATCGAATCCTCTGGCAAATCTCTCGAGTTTCGGGATATCTCCGGTGGGATAATAGAACTCTATGAAGCCGTATACTTCCTGCAGGATATCCATTTCATCGACGGTGATCCTTTCCAACGCCCAGCGCACTGCCTGAGGATAGAGAAGGTTTTTCATCGAAAGGATATCGTCCAGCATCCGGCTGTCGATATTTGCCACGAAAGCACCTCTGTTAGGGATAAGTTCTACGTAACCGTCTGCCGCAAGCTGATTGATTACTTCCCTCAGGGGAGGTCTGGACAGGTCATACTGCTCACACAATTTAGTTTCTATGAGCCTTTGACCCGGTTTGAGTTCACGGTTGAGAATCGATATTTTTATCTGTTCACGGGCCTTCTCAGCAGGGGTACGGTTATCTGTATAATCGTTATTCAAAAAGTCGATGTTTAACATGATCTTCTCCTGTATTAAAAATCGTATACAATTTTAACATTTAATAAAAATAAAAACAATGCAAAAAGATGATATAATCAAAACGCTGGATATTTTGGAAGAGACCTATCCCGATGCGGAATGCGCACTTGATCACAGGAACGTGTTCGAACTTCTGGTATGCGTAGTGCTTTCAGCACAGACTACGGATAAGTCTGTCAACAGGATATCACCTGAACTGTTCGCAAAGTATCCCGATGCGCAGGCTCTTTCTGAAGCTGACCAGGCTGAAGTGGAGGAGATACTTCATTCCATAGGTATGTACCGCACCAAGGCGAAAAACATCATCAGCCTTGCAAAAGAACTTGTTTTAAGGTATGATGGCAAGGTTCCCGGCACATATGAAGAGCTGGTGGATCTTCCCGGAGTAGGGAGAAAAACTGCAAACGTGGTGCTTTCCGTAGGATTCGGAGTGCAGCGTATAGCTGTGGATACCCACGTCTTCAGGGTAGTGAACCGCATTGGACTGGTACATGAAAAAGACGTACTTAAAACCGAACTGGCTCTGATGGAATGCATACCCGAAGACCGGTGGTCAAGGACACATCACAGCCTGATCTTCCACGGACGCAATATTTGCGATGCCCGTAAACCGAGATGTAAAGAATGCCCACTGGCAGATATCTGTCAATGGGATAAAAAAGATATATGACATGAAAGGAATCGACATGAAGAAATTAAGAGCAGGCATCCTCGGTGCCACAGGAATGGTAGGACAGAGATTCATTACATTACTTGCAGATCATCCTTGGTTTGAACTCACCACATTAGCTGCAAGCCCCAGATCAGAAGGGCTTACATATGAAAAGGCTGTGGAGGGAAGGTGGAAGATGGATGTTCCCATCCCCGAAAAAGTACGCAGCATGATCGTCATGAACGTCAATGACGTTGAAAAGGTCTCTGAAACAGTAGATTTCGTTTTCAGCGCGGTGGATATGAAAAAAGAGGAGATCAAATCCATTGAGGAAGCTTATGCCAAAGCTGAGACTCCGGTTGTTTCAAACAACTCAGCTCACAGGTGGACCCCCGATGTTCCCATGGTCATACCTGAGATAAACAGCGATCATTACAGGATCATCGATGAACAGAAGAAGAGACTCGGTACGGAGAACGGATTTATTGCCGTTAAACCCAACTGCTCGATCCAGTCATACGTCCCGGCTCTGGAAGCCTGGATGCCCTGGGAACCCTATGAAGCAGTGATAACCACATATCAGGCTATATCCGGTGCCGGCAAGGATTTCAAGTCCTGGCCCGAAATGGTTGAAAATCTCATTCCATACATAGGAGGAGAAGAGGCAAAGTCCGAAGATGAACCTCTGAAGATATGGGGACACATCGAGAACGGCGAGATAGTAAAAGGCGACCAGATCAACATTACCTGTCAGTGCCTCAGAGTTCCCGTACTAAACGGTCATACGGCAGCCTGCTTCGTTAAATTCAGAAAAAAACCTACCAAAGAAGAACTTATAAAAGCTCTGGAAGATTACAGAGGTTTCCCTCAGGAAAACGATCTTCCCATGGCCCCCGTTCAATTCATAAAATACTTTGAGGAAGATGACAGACCTCAGGTAAAACTTGACGTTGACAGAGATAAGGGTATGGGTATCTCCATCGGAAGACTGAGGGAAGACAAGATCTATGACTGGAAGTTCATAGGACTTTCACATAATACATTAAGAGGTGCAGCAGGGGGCGGAGTTCTCGGAGCTGAAACTCTTTACAAAATGGGATATATAAAGGAGAAATAGTTAAATGACTTATTTACAGGCAGTTATACTGGGCCTGGTTCAGGGTCTGGCAGAATTTTTACCGATATCTTCATCGGGACATCTTGCTATCCTAGAGAACTTTTTTGGAATCAAAGAAGACAGCATGCTGTTCTTCGCAGTCATGCTTCACTTCGGAACGCTGCTTTCCGTCTTTGTCGTCTTTTGGAAAGATATAGTTGAACTTTTTAAGGAACTGATCCTTACGATAAAGGATCTGATCGGCAAAAAGGGACTCCGCCTTAACGAAAGACCCGTAAGAAAACTCGGCGTCATGATAATCGTTTCATGCATACCCACCGCTATCATCGGTTTCGTTTTCGGAGACATATTCGAAGGCATCTATTCCAAGCCTGTACTCATAGGAGTGATGTTCATCATCACCGGTCTGCTTCTTATCGCTGCTGAGACCTGGGGAGGGGGAAACAGGAATATAAATAACCTGAATTACAGAAACTCGATCTTTATCGGTATCGTGCAGGGTCTTGCTATCATACCCGGTATATCAAGATCAGGATCAACGCTGTTCGCTTCTCTTCTCTGTAAACTCGACAGGGAATTTGCAGTCAAATTCGTATTCCTCATCTCAATACCGACTATCCTCGGGTCCTTTTTACTGGAACTTCCCGACGGACTTAAACAGGGTATAAGCGGGGCTGCCTGGGGGCCTATCATCGTAGGCGTCATAGTAGCGTTTTTAAGCGGTCTTTTTGCAGTTAAGATCATGCTCAAGGTCGTATCAAATAAAAAACTTAAATATTTCTCATTCTATTTATTCGCTCTTGCAGCGTTCGTGATCATTTATTCGATCATCAACGGGTAATTTTGAATAAGAGGTAGTTTAATGGCTCAGGCTAAAAAGAAAAATACAAAAACTAAAAAAAGCACAGGCACAGAGTCAAAAGCACGTCAGAAAGCCAGAGAGATCCAGGAACAGAGGCGGGCCGATAAGCGCGTTGTAGATGAGATCTGGGCTATAATAACCATTGCCATAGGTGTCTTCTTCGCAGTGAGCATCTTCACAGGAGGTGCGGGACAGCTAGGCAACCTTTTAAGAGAAGGCATGCTGGGTATCTTCGGTCACGTAGCGGAGGTCCTGCCATTCATACTCATCATTTTCGGTGTGCTTATGTTTGCCAAGGCAACTTCCCACTTCAATCTCAGGACGTTCCTGCTTTTCGTCCTCCTTCTGATCATGATATGTTCTGCCTGGTCGATCCATTTTATCGATGACACAGATTTCAGTTTTTCTGTCATAAAACGATTCTTTGAAGAAGGACAGGATCTGGTATCAGGAGGCGTTATCGGAATGCTGGTATCGACTCTTCTGGTCAAATGGCTGGGGGAGGCAGGAAGCTATATCTTCACCATAGCAGCTATCGTTATCTGTCTTCTGCTGATCATCAATACACCTATCTCAAGAGGACTCAGCAAGATATCAGAAAAGGTGGAAGAACATAAACTCAGTAAGGAATATGCCCATCTTGATGAGGAACCCGGAGGACAGATGGAAATGGCTGCCGTGGGCAAGGAATGGCCTACTATCAGGAAACCTTCTGCAGAAGAAGTAAGACAGCAGGCCCTTATGGAAAAGGGCGTTCCCTCCGGAAAGGAAGAAAACTACATTGCACCTTCAGATCTCTTTAAAGGCAAAGGATACGAATCAGATAAATCCAATCGCGTTCTGCAATATATGAACGACGACAGTCTCTTTGAAAGGACTGAAACAGGCACCGTAGGGCTTGAAGAGAACGTGGCCCCACAGGAAGGTTACGGACTTGAAGGAGTAGCTGCTTCTGAAAAGCACAGCTCAGTAAGAAAAGGTCTGTCAGTAAAACAGTTCGATAACTCTTCATCGGCATCCTCTTCATCGGATTATAAGGTTGTCAGCGCTAAACCTGAGGACCCTGATAAGGAGGTAGTTAAAAAGATCAGCGACAAGGAAGCAGGGGAGGCAATGCTTTCAGCCAGTGAGATCAATAAGACCAAGGCACCCAGGAAATACAAGATGCCGCCGATCAATCTCCTTGACAGACCTGCACAGGCTAACAGGGAATCCGCAGGGACCCTTGAAGCAAAAGCGCTTAAACTTGAGGATACTCTCAAGTCCTTCAACGTTGATGCTTCGGTAGTTCAGGTGACTCAGGGACCTACCGTCACCAGGTATGAGATACAGCCTGCTGTAGGCGTGAAAGTTTCAAAGATCGTCAACCTTGCAGATGATATCGCCCTTAATTTAAGAGCCAAGAGCATCAGGATAGAAGCTCCGATCCCCGGTAAGGCTGCCATAGGCGTGGAAATCGAAAACGAGAAATCAACTCCTGTCGCACTCAGGGAGATAGTGGATTCTGCTAACTTCAAGAATGCCAAGTCAAAGATATCCTTTGCAGTAGGTAAAGATATATCAGGAGATGCTATCGTAGCAAATCTTAAGGATATGCCGCATATGCTGATCGCAGGTTCCACCGGATCCGGTAAATCCGTATGCATAAACTCCATCCTTGTATCCCTTCTTTATAAGGCTACTCCGGATGAAGTGAAACTCATACTCATAGATCCTAAAGTCGTCGAACTCAGCAACTATAACGGCATACCACATCTTCTCATACCTGTAGTAACTGATCCCACCAAGGCTGCAGCTGCACTTAACTGGGCTGTGGCTGAAATGGAAGAGAGATATAACAAGTTCCACATCGAAGGAGCGAAGGATCTCGCTTCATATAACGATCTGGTAACAATGAACGGCGAAGCAGACAAGGTGCTTCCTCAGATCGTGATCGTCATAGATGAGCTGGCAGATCTCATGATGGCCGCTTCATCACAGGTACAGGATTCCATCTGCAGGATAGCACAGAAAGCCAGAGCTGCAGGCATGCACCTGATCGTTGCCACACAGAGACCTTCAGTAGACGTTATTACAGGAGTAATCAAAGCGAACATACCTTCAAGGATAGCATTCGCCGTTTCATCTCACGTCGATTCACAGACTATCCTGGATGAGAAAGGCGCTGAGAAACTAGTAGGAAAGGGCGATATGCTCTTCAGACCCATGGGGCAGGGAGAACCCACCAGGATCCAGGGATGCTTCGTCTCAGACAGAGAAGTAAACTCCGTCATAGACTACGTCAAGTCTCAGGTGGAAGGGCAGGCTCCTGACACCAAACAGGCTGAGATACTGGCCAGGATCGAAAGATCAGATGCTAACGGATCGGCTTCTAAAGAACAGTCCAACGGCGGAGATGAACTCCTCATGGATGCCATCGAACTCGTTATAGACTCAGGCAAAGCTTCCGTATCCATGCTTCAGAGAAGATTCAGGATAGGCTATAACAGAGCTGCAAGGATCGTCGATATCATGGAAGAAATGGGGGTAGTAGGCCCTCAGGACGGATCCAGCCCCAGACAGGTCCTCATGACCAGGGAAGAATTCGAAGAACTTCAGAATTCACAGGAGCAGGAAAACGAACAGGAGATGCTGTTTTAATGAAAGTATATTTTGAAACTCTCGGGTGTCCTAAAAATTTCAATGACACCCAGGCTGCAGAAGCTTTTCTTTTAAAAGAAGGCTTTGAAATAGCTGATTCTCCGGAATATGCGGATCATATAATCGTCAACACCTGCGGTTTTATAAACGACGCAAAGAAAGAGTCCATAGATAAGATATTTGAGCTGGCTGAACTGAAGGATAAGGGCAAGACCCTGACGGTCTCAGGCTGCCTTTCTCAAAGATATGCTTCTGAACTTGCGGAGGAGATGCCGGAAGTGGACCTCTTCATAGGAGTTAACGACTATGAAAGACTTCCTGAGCTTCTGAATAAACTTTCTGAAGGGGACCATCCTGATAGAAACAGCAGCTCCGACAGCTGTGGATATGCATCACAGCTTCCGCTTCTCGAAAGAAATATCAGAAAGGGAGCTTATTCAGCTACGCTGAGGATCGCGGAAGGCTGCGACAACTGCTGCGCCTACTGCGTGATCCCCTCCATCAGGGGAGGGTACCGGTCCAAATCCATGGAAGACGTAGTATCTGAAGCTGAAAAGCTTGCGGATATCGGTATAAAAGAGATCATCCTGATAGCTCAGGACGTTACCAATTACGGTATAGACCTTTATGGTAAGTTCATGCTTCCGGAACTTCTTAAGAAACTCGTCAGGATATCCGGTATCCGTTGGATAAGGCTTATGTACTGCTATGAGGACAGGATAACCGATGAACTCATCAGAGTGATGGCAGAAGAACCTAAGATCTGTCACTATATCGATGTTCCGATCCAGCATTCATCAGATCATACCCTTAAGGAAATGAAGAGAAGGTCCACCGGAGCTTCTATAAGAAACACCATTTCAAGACTTAGAGATGCTATGCCGGATATAGCCATACGTACCACCCTCATAGTAGGTTTCCCGGGAGAGACAGAAGAAGATTTCAGCGATCTTCTTGATTTCGTTGAAGAAGAGAGATTCCAGAGGCTTGGGGTATTCGCATATTCCCAGGAGGAAGGGACACCCGCCGGAGACAGGGAAGATCAGATTCCGGAAGACGTTAAGGAAATGAGACTGGATCAGATAATGAGGACCCAGCTCGAAATAAGCTATCAGCACAATCAGGCTATGATAGGATCAGTTCTTGACGTGCTGGTAGAGGATAAGGATGAAGACGGAAGCTATATCGGAAGAAGTCAGTACGATGCTCCGGAAATAGACAATTCCGTCATTTTCACGTCTGAAAATGACCTTAAGCCTGGAGACATGGTTAAGGTATATATAAACGACGCATTCGATTACGATCTTGCAGGTTATGAAAAGGAGGCAGAATAGCTATGAATCTTCCTAACAAGCTCACCATTGCCAGAATAATTGCGGTACCATTCTTTATCGCCGCCTATTATCTTGAATGGCATCTGGTTGCTTTTATAATCTTCATACTGGCATCATTTACTGATATGCTGGATGGAAAGATCGCAAGGAAGTATGACCTTGTGACAAACTTCGGAAAGATCATGGATCCTCTCGCAGATAAGGTACTGGTCTACTCAGCATTTTGTCTGATGGTCCCGGATCCGGTACCTGGCTGGATGCTTATAGTCATACTTGCAAGAGAGTTCCTGGTTGCAGGCGTAAGGACCGTTGCAGCGTCTGAAGGCATAGTTATCGCGGCTGCCATGAGCGGCAAGATCAAGACGGTATTGCAGATGACAGCTGTCTGCATGCTTCTCATAGCTCCGGTCATCGATGCAGCCTGGTTCCTTACACTTTCAAAAGTCGTTCTCTGGGCAGCACTGGTGATGACCATAGTAAGCGGTATGCAGTACGTAGTCGATAACAAACAGGTATTTTCCAGATAAACAGAGGATGATATGAAAACAGCTTTACTCACAGTGGGTACAGAAATACTCTTCGGTCAGGTAGTAAACACAAACGCGGCCTACCTTTCCGAAAATCTTCAGAATCTCGGCTATGATGTGATGTATCATTACACCGTAGGCGATAATCCCGGAAGACTAAAGGAACTTCTGGACTTCGCCTATCATGACTGTGATCTCATCATAACCACAGGAGGTCTCGGACCTACGCAGGACGATCTGACAAAAGAGATAATCTCTGAATACTTCGGCGAAAGACTAGTAGAGTATCCGGATCAGCTTGAGATCCTTAAGAATCATTTTAAGAATTCCAAATACAAATGGACTGAAAATAACAGGAAGCAGGCCTGGTTCCCCGAGAACAACTGCAGGGTTCTTCCCAATCCGCACGGTACCGCTCCCGGATTTATGATATCAAAGAATGGTAAGCACATAGCTGCGCTCCCGGGACCTCCCAGAGAGATGAAGGAGATGTTCGAGAACCAGCTCAAGCCCATCCTTGAGGAACACCGCGACAGCGTTATATACTATAAGATAATCCGTACGATCAATCTTGGTGAGTCCAGAATGGAGACCATTCTCCTTCCTCTTATTGACGGACAGACAGATCCCACCATCGCCACCTATGCGAAGGAAGGAGAGTGCAGCCTGAGGATCACTTCCAAGCGCCCTACGTACGAAGAAGCGAAAGCTGCCTGCGAGGAGATGATCGGAAAGGTGAACGAACTGATAGGTGAATATATCTACAGTTACGAAGATGAGGATCTCCTGGATGTGACAGGCAAACTCCTTCTTGAGAAAAATATAACCATATCCTGTGCGGAAAGCTGTACCGGAGGCGGTTTTGCCAAAGCTCTCACAGACATTCCCGGCATTTCAAAGGTATTCGAAAGAGGTCTTGTCACATATAACTGGAAGGCGAAGGAAGAAGAGCTTGGAGTATCCCCTGAGACTCTGGAGAAATATACCGCTGAATCAGAAGAAGTGGCCTTTGAGATGGTCACGGGACTCAGAGAGAAGACAGGATCGGATCTCTGCATAGCCATCACAGGAGTTGCAGGACCGGATGATATAGATCCCAAAAGGCCTGCAGGCCTTGCATACATCGGGATCTCATATAACGGGGAAACACGGGTCACCAAAGTATGGCACAGGAACAACGGCCGTTTTTGGAACCGGAATTTCTTCGTTCTAAGAATGATAAACGAGGTATATCAAACTATAAGATGACAATATCCGATGAAAAAACCAAAGTACTCGAAAAGATCGGTCTGATAGCGATGGATCTCGACAGAACGCTGCTTTCATCTTCCGGACTTACCCAAGAGTCAAAGGAATGTCTGGAAGAAGCCGTAAAGAAAGGATTTCAGGTGGTAGCTGCCACAGGAAGGCCTTTTTCAGCGCTTCCCGAGAGCGTTCTCGGTATAAATGGCCTGGATTATGTTATCTGCTCTAACGGGGCTCATATCGTCGATCTCAGATCCGGAGAATTCATCTATTCCGATTATCTTTCCGAAGAAGCTTCTGAATGGTGCAGAGACTGCTTCAGATCACTTGGATTCCCTGTGGAAGTTTTTTCTGAAGGGAAAGCATATACCTGCAGGGAAAGATACGAAAGATGCAGATCCGGTGCAGGTGTCGTAGAAGGGGCCGAATACGTGCTCCGCACCAGGAACCCGGTAGATGATATCTGGAAATTATGGACAGAACACCTGGATAAAATAGAGAACATAAATATAATTTTTGAAAGCCGCGAGGATAAGCTCAGGATCTGGGATTATCTGAAAACGGAGGAGAAGACTGTCGGATTCACCGTTACTTCATCCACCTCATATAATCTTGAGATCGGAGGGGAGAACACATCCAAAGCCCATGCACTCAGTGAATTCGCCGTTATTTCAGGCATGCCTCTTAAGAGAGTGATGAGCTTCGGAGACAGTCCCAATGATATAGCCATGCTAAAGGAATCCGGTTTCGGCGTGGCTGTCGAGAACGCGCTTCCTGAGGTAAAGGCGGCAGCAGATTACATCACTTCCTCCTGCGACAACGAAGGAGTGGCTTCAGCAATAAGGACATTGCTTTTCAAAGAACAGATCAAATAGAATCAAACTACATCAGCACACAAAAGAAAGGACTAATTATGAACGTAGTATGTTTAGACATGGAAGGCGTACTTGTGCCCGAGATATGGATAGCATTTTCAGAGGAGACCGGTATCCCGGAACTCAGAAGGACAACCAGAGATGAACCCGACTATGACAAGCTCATGAAATACAGGCTTGAGATACTTAAGGAACACGGTCTCGGCCTTAAAGAGATCCAGGAGACGATCGGAAAGATCGATCCCATGCCGGGCGCTAAAGAATTCATGGACAGGCTCAGAGATACCACTCAGGTAATAATCTTAAGCGATACCTTCACCCAATTCGCAGCACCTCTCATGAAAAAGCTTGGAATGCCCACCATCTTCTGCAACGAACTTACGGTAGGGGAGAACGGTGAGATCACAGGCTATAAGATGAGATGTGAGCAGTCCAAACTTACTACGGTCAAATGCCTCCAGGCCATGGGCTTCGACACTATTGCCGCAGGCGACAGTTTCAACGACCTTGGAATGATCAGGGCATCCAAAGCCGGATTCCTCTTCAGGACCACAGAACAGCTTAAGAAGGACTATCCGGAATATAAAGCTCTCGAGACGTACGATGAGCTTTATGATGAGATCGTTAAAGCGCTTTGAAAAAAGGCTTTATATATTACCGTTTTATCCAAAAATAATCCTTGACCGGATCGCGAAACTATAGTATTATTGAATAAAGAACAAATGTTCGATAAGGAGAACGAAATGGCAGTAAACAATAAGACAACAGAAAAGGATAAGGCTCTTGAAGCCGCATTATCTCAGATACATAAGCAGTTCGGTAAAGGATCAATCATGAAGCTGGGTGACGATACCCAGATGAATGTAGAAGCTATTTCAACGGGTTCCATCAGCCTTGATATGGCTACCGGGATCGGCGGAGTTCCCAAGGGAAGGATCATAGAGATCTACGGACCTGAATCTTCAGGTAAGACGACTCTGGCACTTCACGTAGTAGCTGAATCACAGAAGCAGGGAGGCAGGGCAGCATTCATCGATGCTGAACACGCACTGGATCCCGTCTATGCCAAGAACCTCGGCGTAGATGTGGATGAACTTTTGGTCTCACAGCCGGATACCGGTGAGCAGGCCCTGGAGATCTGTGACATGCTGGCAAGGTCCGGAGCGCTGGACGTTATCGTCATAGACTCCGTAGCAGCCCTGGTTCCCAGAGCGGAGATCGAGGGAGATATGGGAGACTCCCACGTAGGTCTTCACGCCAGACTCATGTCACAGGCGCTTCGTAAGATAACGGGAACCGTGAATAAGACCAATACCTGCGTCATCTTCATCAACCAGCTCCGTGAGAAGGTGGGCATCATGTTCGGCAACCCCGAAGTGACCACAGGAGGAAGAGCTCTGAAGTTCTACGCATCCATGAGGATCGATGTGAGAAGGATCGAATCCCTTAAGGTGGGCGACAATGTAGTCGGTAACCGCACCAGAGCCAAGATCGTTAAGAACAAGGTAGCTCCTCCTTTCAAGCAGGCTGAATTCGACATCATGTACGGCAAGGGCATATCCAAGGCAGGAGACCTTCTGGACTGCGCAGCCACAGCCGGCATAATCGAGAAGGCAGGCTCATGGTACAGCTTCGAGGGCGAACGCATCGGCCAGGGTAGAGAAAACGTGAAGGAATATCTCTCACAGCATCCTGAAGTCATGGATAAGGTGGAGAAGCTCTTGCTGGACTCTCTTAAGCCGAAGGAGAACACGCCCGAAGAGAAGAAGGATGATATAACTCAGAAGGAGATCGACGAGATCATGGATATCTTTGTCGATGAAGACGGCGTGATCTTCGAAAAATAGTTTATGGAACATGGAGCGGCTCTTGACGGGGCCGCTCTTTTGTTATAGAATGCCTCCCAGAGGCTTAGATTTGAGTTTTAAAGGCTTTATCTTACTGTTTTATAAAGTTACACGTTAAAAACAGCGAAAGCCTTGAAAAAGCTTATTTTTTCTAATGTTATTTGTTAAAAAAATCCTTGACAATCAAGGATTTCTTTGCTATTATGCAATAGTTGAGCCGCGCAGACACGGTCGTTTTTAAGTGCTTTGAAATAAATCGAGGCCACCGTCAATGGCGAGACTGGTTAGAGGAGGAAATAAATCAAATGTACGCAATTATTGAAACAGGCGGAAAGCAGTACAGAGTTCAGGAAGGCGACGTTATCACAGTTGAGAAGCTCGATGCAGCAGTTGGTGAAACAGTTTGCTTTGATCACGTTCTTGTACTCGGCGAAGGTGAGGGTATCCAGGTAGGTACTCCTTACGTAGGAACAGCTGTAGAAGGCAAGGTAGTTGAAGAAGGAAAGGGCAAGAAAGTCATCATCTTCAAGTACAAGGCTAAGAAGGACTACAGAAAGAAACAGGGACACAGACAGCCCTACACAATGGTTGAGATCACAGGTCTCGGCATGAAGGGTGCTAAGAAGGCTGAAGCTCCCAAGGCTGAAGCTCCCGCTGAGGAAGCTAAGGAGATCAAGGTTTCTGCTTCCATGAAGAAAGATGAACTTATCGCTGTAGCTAAAGCTAACAATATCGAAGTAGATGAGAAGGCTACCAAGGCTGTTATCATCGAAACTATCGAAGCTGCTTTAAAGTAATTACTGATTAGGTTAAGGAGGTACACTAATGGCAAGTAAAAAAGGTGTAGGTAGCTCTAAGAACGGTCGTGACTCTGAGTCGAAGCGTCTTGGATTAAAAGCCGGTGACGGTCAGTATGTAACCGCTGGCAGCATCATCGTAAGACAGAGAGGAACCAAGTTCCATCCCGGTAACAACGTAGGTATCGGCGGAGACGATACATTATTTGCTAAGATCGACGGCGCAGTCAAATTCGAAAGAAAAGACAAGTCCAGAAAGCAGGTAAGCGTTTACCCTAAGGAAGCTTAATTTGAGTTACAGGCCCTGTACGTAATGTATGGGGCTGATTTTTTGTTATCAAGAGGAAATAACAATGTTTGTTGACAGAGCGAAGATCCATATAAGATCCGGTAAAGGCGGAAACGGCGCAGTTACCTTCAGACGCGATCCCTACGTTCCGAACGGCGGTCCCGACGGAGGAGACGGCGGCAAGGGCGGAAGCATCATCTTCAGGGCTGACCGTAACTTAAGGACCCTTATGGATTTCAAATACAAGAGAAAATATGAGGCTGAAGCCGGACAGAACGGCATGAGCAGGAACAAGTTCGGCAAGGACGGTCAGGACCTGATCATCAAAGTCCCCATGGGTACAGTGGTCATCGATCAGGAAACAGGCCGTATCATGAAGGATCTCGTGGAAGACGGGGATTCTTTCGTTGCTGCCAAGGGCGGCAAGGGA
>JAZQAY010000036.1:0-5186 GCA_045545455.1 Anaerovoracaceae bacterium
GGAATAATGATATTTCTCTCAATCTAGTTTACTTAAACTAAAGGATTGGAGTTAATTCTGGTAAAGGGTGAAGAATTAAATGTATTGCGTACGTAGCATACTTAAATAATAGTCTTTCAGTAATAATCAGGAGGATGGGGAATTGGAGTATCTTAAAGCATACTTAGCTTGGTGGAACAAACATATTTTTTTGGGAAGTGTAATATTCGCATTGGTAGTCACACTCATCATTTACATCGTAACGGGTGGTTCAGCCTTTTCGAACGGATCCGGTGGTGACACACTTAAATGCAATACTTGCGGCCATGTTTATGAAGCTGGTGATAATGGCGGAAACTATATGAATATTGCACGTACCGGTATGTGTAAAAGCTGTTACAGAGATTTCATGGCTCTGCAGGAGGCCGTAGGAGATTGATTTGCTTATGTAGGCCTTATGATCCTGCTGTCGATATTTTTTGCTGAATAATTGGAATGTCGAGCATATAGGAATATCCAGTCAAAGTGTCTACAGAAACCCGCTGAAACGAGGGTTTCCGTAGACACTTTTTTTATTTTTTGCGGAATGTCGACAGATAATGGCATATCCTTTAAATGTCTCTACAAAACATCTCCAGACAAAGGGTTACCACAGAAGTCTGCGGTGGTTTCGGTTGCAAAAGATGACAAAGCGTGAATAATGTGAACGGGCAGCGTTTTACAAATACGAAGCTAACCCGAACTGCATCAAAAGTGCGGTCCTTATTTTGTTTATACAAAAAATGATGTACGAGTTTCTCATATATGGTATAATTATCACGATTTGAGAAAGGGGTCGAACTATGCCTAATAATATACCTGATCTGACGAAAGTAATACCTGACTATATAACGTATCCGAACAAGTTCAAGACCTACAAGTGGTGGAAGCCGTTTCTTGTGGGTATCCTGACAGCGGTCTTTTATTTCATGGGTTCCATCGTGAATACTATTCTGGTATTCATAAT
The DNA here is from genome assembly GCA_045545455.1 of Anaerovoracaceae bacterium. Lineage (GTDB taxonomy): Bacteria > Bacillota > Clostridia > Peptostreptococcales > Anaerovoracaceae > RUG754. The sequence goes on from JAZQAY010000036.1 coordinate 986, forward strand.
CGAGCTTATATGCGGAAGCAAGACTTCTGTCATCAGCGCGCTGGCGCAGGGCGGTTATGACAGCTTCGACGTATATACAGCGCCTGGAGCAATAGCCACCGTGGGAAGCGTTGTATGGATGCTGATCGCACTCATTTTAGCGGTGAAGATCGTTAAAGACAGACCTTTTCATTCATATTCTTCGTCATCCGGCAAAGGCTGGAGCTGGGGCATATTCTTCAAATGCTTCTTCCCGGCTCTTCTGATCTGCGGTGTTCCGAACGCTGCATATATCATACTGATCGACGGAAGGACGGGGGATCCCAGGTTCACCATTGCAGGGCTGATTCTTTGCACACTTTTGGGACCGCTTCAGTGCGTGGCTGAAGAATATATTTTCCGCGGTCTTTTCATGCAGACCTTCGGATCATGGTTCAAAGTACCCATAATAGCCATCGTACTGCAGACCATGATCTTTGCATCAGCTCATCCTTATAATTTCGTTGGAGTTCTTGAGATCTGGGTGGCAGGCATAGGCCTTGGCATCATAGCATGGCTGGCCAAGGGGCTGGAATCGTCCTGTGCTTATCACATAGTGAATAACATGACTGCCTTTTACCTTACGGGATTTGGCTTCGGTCAGATCCAGACACAGGTGGGCTGGAGAGATTTCTTCCTTACCTTTGCCTGCTACGTGGTATACATACTGGTGCTGGATAAGATGTCCCAAAAGGGCTGGCTCAGGTAAGAGCATGAAAGAACAAAAAACGGAAGTGAAAATATGAAGTATTTAAAAAAACTATTGGTGATCTTACTCGCGGCACTGCTTCTTTTGTCAGGCTGCGGTGCGACAGATCAGCAGGAAAGCAAAGAAAGCGAGACCGACATGGGAGGACAGATCGAAACGGTAACGACGGATGATTTCTCGATGGAGTACTATAAATTCGGGCATGGTGATGAGGCTTTCGTTATCATTCCTGGATTAAGCGTGCAGAGCGTTATGGGCTTTGCATCCGCTGTGGAGGATGCCTATCAGGCGCTGGCGGATGATTACACCGTATATCTGGTTGACCGCAGAAATGATCTTCCGGAGAATTATTCCGTGCACGATATGGCCGAGGATACAGCAGAAGCGCTTAAAGCCATAGGCCTTGATGAAGCGAATCTTTTCGGGGCATCACAGGGCGGGATGATGGCAATGGACATGGCTATAAATCATCCGGAACTTGTAAAGAACCTGATCCTTGGATCGACTGCTCCCTGCTTAGATGAGGAACATTACGATACGATAGATAACTGGATAAACCTGGCAAAGGCAGGCGACAGGGAAGGTCTTTATCTGGCTTTTGGCGAAGCAGTGTATCCGAAGGAAGTATTTGAGCAATCCCGTGATCTTCTTGTCGCAGCTGCTGAGACCGTGACGGACGAGGATCTGGAACGTTTCACTATCCTGGCAGAAGGAATGGACGGCTTCGATGTAACAGATAAACTTGAAGGCATCGATTGCCCGGTGCTCGTCCTTGGTTCAAATGAGGATCAGGTGGTAGGAGGCGAAGCTTCCGAAAAGATCGCAGAGATCCTGAAGGATGGCGACTGCACACTCTATATGTACGACGGTTATGGCCATGCGGCCTATGATACAGCTCCGGACTATAAGGAGCGCATACTTGACTTCCTTAAGGAAAAGACATTGAACAAGTAATTATGTATTTGCATTGAGATCCTGCATTTAAATATGCAGGATCATTCATTTTTATGACACACCCTCAGTTATATGGTATAATTATAAAAACCAGTTTCTGATCCGGACCGGAGGTATATGAAAATGAAAAAGAAAAATATTTTCATCATGTTCATTCTGATCTTTACTTTGGCACTTATGGGCGGCTGCGGTACTAAAGCCGATCCGGCTGAAGTTTCCGAACACGCCATGGAAAACTTCGTTGAAAAGATAAACAGCGGGAACTACGTGGTAAATGCTGAGGGATACCTGAAGACCACAGCATATTCAGAAGACCTGGTATATTTTGACTATGAGGATAACAGCGCATATACCGATTTTGCGGTAATGAGCGTGGATAACGAAGTCTTTCAGGGACCGCTTGAAGAGGACGGCATAGGTGAAGTCCAGTATCTGAAAGAGGGTACTGCTCTTGAAGCATCCTCAGGAAGACTGCCGTCAGGCTGGATAGACCTGGCAGACGGAAACATCTTCAACCTATTCTATAACGATACAGAAAACCCGCTCAAATTCGTCTCCTATGATGACACCATCAAGGATCAGGCCAGGTCCATGGCAGGATATGGGCAGGTCGCTATGAATTACATGGAAGAGGTCTATCTGACCTTTGACAAGGAGGATCCGAAGGTAGCGCACTTAACGGCGGTGGTGAACGATGATGAGGTGGCAAGGTACTATTTTGACGATATAGACATTACCATAACCTTCGGTGATGCAGCGGCAGACGAGAGGGCTGAAGCATGGATGAAGGATCCGGTTTATCCCGAAGCCCGTACGGAATGGTCCGAGGGAGATATCTTTATCTTTAACTCGGTATTCCTTCCGGAATACGGGGAAGAGGCCGTGCCCTTCGTTCAGTCAGCGAGCTACGCCCTTAGCGTTGACGATGAGAGGTTCCTTTCGGATGATGCTGTGTACATCCGCGATCCTCACGCTGAAGAAGCTGACGTGGAAGCATATATAGATACACTTAAACAGAACGGCTTCGCGGAAGCGGCTGAAGAAGGCGAGACATACTACCGCAAGATGCTAAGGGAGAATACCAAGTGCTATTCATCCATCGCAGTCGAGTATGATAACGGTATGAATATAACGGCTAAGAAGTACTATGACTTCCCGAAGTACGAAGGGCTTGATGAGATAAACGGCCAGATCACGGCGAACGGATATCCCGCTCTTTCAGAGACTGATGTGATGACCGATCTAACAGCCACCGATACCAGGTTCGAGCAGACCGAGTCCTGGCTGTACTTCTACGACTACAATATTAATCTCTATGTTTACGGAAAATATGAGGATCAGGATAAGGTCACGGAGTATCTGGATGCATATGCTGCAGGCCTCGTAAACGACGGATACAGCATCGTATACGTTGACGGCGATGAAGAGGGTGAGATCGATCACTACCGTTCTGAAGATGAGTCCATGACCTTCAGATATCACTTTGAAGACGACGGTGAGACCGTGATACTTCTCTTCAAGGCCGAGAAGTGCCTGACAGCGGATGAGACAAAGGCTATGCTTTCAGAGGCAGGCTTCCCTGAAACGGATCTGTCGGCATATGTCAACGGAAGGGATCACACCAGGTTTCAGAAGGTAATGTACGGAAAGACCTATGATTCGGCCATATCCTTATCCATGAAATTCGATACATCTGAGGAGGCGGAAGGGTATCTCGATAAGCTGGCAGCTGCCCTTGAAGATGACGGCTTCTACAGGGTACCCGCTTCAGAACTGGGTTCGAGCAAGTCCAACGGCTACACTAACGAAGATAAAGGTCTTGGAGTTGCCTTCAATCTGTACTCCGGCGAGGGCGGCGGAGAAAGCTATATCTACTTCGAGTTCAAGAGCGGGATCGACTTCGAGACCGAAGGCGGAGATGAGGGAGAGGGCAATAAGCCCATCCTTGGATCGAAGCACATGGATGAGTTTGAGAAAGCTCACTAAAAGATACTGATACAGAAGCTGCTCATTAAAGGGAGCAGCTTTTTCATGTCTGAAATATTTTTGAGAACAAAAAATGTGCGTGTACTGATCACCCTGTCATGATATAATGGTTGAGTCGGCTTACGAGATTTGCCGATGGCATCATTTTTTGAAACGTGGAAAGGAATCAGATCATGGATCTAACTGAAACCAAAAGAGTCAGGCGTGACCTGAACGTAGATGATATAAAAAGGGTATACGGCTGCTACGTATGCGCAGGGCAGATCGTGGCCAGGATGAGTATACCGGTGCTTGATCTTTCAAATGAAGAGAAAGACATGTACACCAAGCTATTTAAAAAATGCATTTCAGGAAGGCAGGATAAGAACCTTCTTGAGATCGGCATGCCGGATTCCGAACAGCAAAAAACTCTCTACGCACTTGCAGGATCTGAACTGGAATCCGAGGAAATGAGAGAAGCTCTCTATGAGCAGATCATAGAGAACCTTACAACAGACAAGAATTACTGCATCATACTGATGGCGGATAACTACG
>JAZQAY010000037.1:0-5617 GCA_045545455.1 Anaerovoracaceae bacterium
TATTCCTCCTTACTGGGTGATTGGTTCAAATCCAGTTTAAAAGAATACGAAGAATATTGGTAGTGACTTTTCTATTTAAACCGCCAGAAATTGGCTAAATTAATTCGGCCGCGCCGTGGCTAAAAAGCCCCGTCGCTAACAGAGGCTGTTAAATCAGATAGATTTCAAATTGAATTAAATGATAAAAGGCAGGATAACAGGAAGCTGTTCTTTGATTATGTTATAGATCAGGCAGGTGCTAAAGAGATACTTTTGCAGCTTGATCCACTGGATTTCTCAGATATAAAAAATAATGATAATCCCAGATTTCCGGACGAAAGGCTTTATGTCTTCGGGAAAGAGGTTTATTTGGTCAAACGTTTCGGCACCGGAGAGAAGCTAGTAAGTTTATATATAAAAATCAATAAGCTTCAGGATAATTATGTTATCGTAGTATCTTTTCATGAAGGGAGATATCCCATAAAATACTATTTTAAATAGGAAGGGAGATAGGGGGAACGAAATGGAAGGTAAAGAAAGGAAGGCATTCTGTACTCAGTGCAGAAAAGAAGCAGAGTATGATTTGCATAAGATCAAATATGGGAAAACTATAAAGGGAAAAGACTATTCATTTTATATTACTGCTGCAGTGTGTTCTGAATGCGGTAATGAGATCAGTGTACCCGGACTTATAGACTATAACGTGAAAGAAATAGATGACCAATACAGATATTATGAAAAACTTGTAAACACAAGGGACATAGAGAAACTGATGTCGATCTATAATATGGGGAAGGCACCTTTATCGCTTGCTCTCGGGTTCGGAGAGATCACTATCTCCAGGTATCTTGACGGACAGGTTCCTTCAAAGGAGTATTCCGATATCATTAAGCATGCAATCTCGTCACCGCGATATATGAAATCACTGCTTAATAAGAATAAAAACAAAATAGTACATTCCGCATATAATAAAGCATATAGTGCTGCAAACGATCTTGAAAAGATGTTTTGTATGTCGGATGGGATCAAAGGCGCGGTATACTATATTTTTAAAAATCTTGAAGAGGTTACACCTTTGCTGCTTCAAAAGCTGCTGTACTACGTTCAGGGACTCGATAGCATCAGAAGCAATAAAATGATTTTTAGTGAAGATTGCAGAGCCTGGGTCCACGGGCCTGTTTATGTTGGGGTGTATAACCTGTTTAAAGATTTTAAATACAATCCGATAGATGATGATAGGTTCGCTGTTTTGGAGAATAGTGAAGATGTTTTAACTGAAGATCAGAAAAAGACCATAGATCTGGTAATAGAAACATTCGGCATGTATGGAGGTAAGACTTTAGAACGAATCACACATAAAGAGGAGCCTTGGAAAGCAGCACGGAAAGGATATGCTGATGATATTTCTTCAAATGAGATCATATCAAAAGAAAGCATAAGAGAGTATTTCAGAAGTGTCGATTTGAAATATGATCTGACTTCTGAAGATGGTATCAATAAGTATATTATAGAGATGCTGAGGTGTAATTAAAGTTTAATTCGGGTTAAGGTCTATGATATAATTTAAAAAACTTTTTAACCCGAATCACGGCCAGACAATGCAGATCACGACATACAGAATAGATTCAAAACTGAACAGATCCTATCGGATCGCGCTGGTGTCGGACACTCATGATAAGCCTGTCGACAGGTTGTTTCGGGAGCTGGAAGCTTTGAAGCCGGACCTCATCCTGATCCCGGGGGACATAGTTTTCAGAAGGAAGAAAGGGATGAAGACCTTCACTTATGATCCTGACGTTCCGATGCTTCTCAGGTTTCCGAATGGGGACAGACTGGTGCACGAAGCGCCTGGCATCGCGCCGACGTTCTTTTCCTATGGGAACCATGAGTGGATGCTTACGCCCGCTGATGAGGAGCGGATCGCTGATGCAGGTGTGAAACTGCTGGACAACGCGTGGACGAAGTTCGGCGAATTCGTTATCGGGGGCCTTTCGTCGCCGGACGTGACCAACTACCGGACTTTTCAGACGGAGTGGCATGAGGCGCATCTGGATGATACACGAGGCAATATAAGGGACGAATATTATGGCTGGAAGACTGATGCTTTCAGGAGGTCCGCCGACGCGGAATGGCTCGATGAGTTTGAGGCGCAGGAAGGATATAAGCTTCTGCTGTGCCATCAGCCGGAGTACTGGGCGATAAGGGAGCCGCGACTGATTGGTCATCCAATCGATCTGGTGGTTGCCGGGCACGCCCACGGCGGCCAGATCCGGCTCGCGGGAAGAGGACTGTTCTCGCCCGGGCAGGGTATTTTGCCAAAGTATACGTCAGGTGTTCATCATGGCGAGCACGGAGATATGGTGATCAGCCGGGGGTTGGCGAACCACGTGCCTGTGCCGAGGATCTTTAACCCGGGCGAACTGGTGGTCCTGGAGCTGGGGTAAACCGAGCAGATGGAACTAAACATCTCATTTACCAGTGCACACTCATATGGTATAATATCCCCAACAAAGGCATTTATATTCGTTTTGGCTTTATTGGCAGGCAGCATGTAAATGCGGTGCCTGCTTTTTTAATAGTTGCATTCATTCGTTTGATATGTTTGATTCCCGTGCAAAAGGGAAAGGGAGGGTTTATGAAAAGGTCAAAAGGATTTGTTTTGTTGATCTGTGTTTTGCTCGTGGTGTGTATGGCGTTCACCCTTACGGGCTGCGGACAGAGTTCCGGCTCCGGAGGCTCCGGCTCCGGTGACGGCGGCTCGGCTGAGCCTGCTTCCAACGAAACAGTACCCGCGGGCGGCCCCTACACCATCGATAACATCAGGGATTATGTGGTGGGGCTTAACGAGGAAGTGACCCTGGAGAACGGTACCACGACTACGGTGATAAACTTCGATAACGCGGCGACCACACCCGCGCTTCAGCCTGTAATGGATGAGGTGGATTCGAAGCTTAGGATGTACGGCTCCATCGGCCGCGGCTTCTCGCCCAAGTCCAACTATTCGACGGACATATATAACGAGACCAGGGACAAGGTGCTGCAGTTCTTTAACGCTGACCCTGAGCAGTACACCTGCGTTTACGTGAACACCACGACTGACGGCCTGAATAAGCTGGCGTCCGCATTGGTTGAGACCGGTGACGAGACGGTCCTCGCAACCCGGATGGAGCACCATGCGAACGACCTTCCCTGGCGCGAGAGGTGCAACGTGATCTATGCCGAAGTTGACGAGCAGGGCAGGATCATATACGACGATATCGAGAAACTTCTTAACGAGAATAAAGTTGACTACGTCACGGTTACCGCAGCTTCCAACGTGACGGGCTACGTGACAGATGTCCACAAGGTCGCAAAGATGGCTCACGAGCACGGCGCCAAGATCATCGTGGACGGTGCGCAGATCGTGGCTCACAGACAGTTCTCCATGATGGGGGACACACCTGAAGAGAACATAGACTTCATCGTTTTCTCGGCCCATAAGATGTACTCGCCATATGGCGGAGGAGCCATAGTGGGGCTTTCGGATGTTCTTATGGAGCACATGCCGGAGTTCTATGGCGGGGGTATCATCAACATCGTAGGTGACGACTGGCAGGATTACAAATATCCTCCCGCAAGCTACGAGGCAGGTTCCCCCAACTATCCCGGGGTCATCGGCATGGGTAAGGCCATGGACATCCTGACAGAGATCGGCTTCGACAACATTCAGGAGCACGAGAGGGTGCTTAACCAGAGGCTGGTGGACGGACTTAAGCAGATAGATAACGTGATCATATACGGTGATTCCGAGGATCTGTCGGACCGTGTAGGCGTTATAACCTTCAACTTCACGGACGTGAATTCATACCATCTGGCGGCCAAGCTGGCTGATGAGTTCGGAGTAGCCACCAGGCGCGGAGCGTTTTGTGCGAATCCATATGCGTGGAGGCTTTTGGGGCTTTCAGACAGCGATGTACAGGGCTTCAAGGAGTGCGGCGACAGCGGCACCCCGGGAATGATCAGAGTCAGCTTCGGTATCTATAACACCGAAGAGGAGGTGGACCAGTTCCTTGAGATGGTGAAGCAGGCGAGAGAGATCTGCATGGAAGAGATCACGAACTTTAACCCGAGTTATTGATATATGAGATCCAAAATACTTACAGAAAAGGATCGAAGAGCTACATGTTGTATAGGATATCTTTGAGCAGCTACAAGAGGGTGTGGAATTAAATTTAATAAAGTGCTGGCATTATTCCTCAGAACATGTTATAATATATCGGCAATATGCGATATTATTTCACGGAATCTTCATAAAGAGCGCACTTTAGCTATCAAGAAAGTGTGAGATAATACGCATATGAATTCGAGGATCCGGAAGCATTTATCCGCGATCCGGCGCTTTAAAAACGAGCGATCTGAAACTTAAGAGACCAAGAAGAATTAAGAGGAGAATTAATGAGGACAAGTTATAACAGCCCCCTTAAATCCAATGGAATCAAGAGAATCATCCTGATATTATTGGTAACAGTTTTAGTTATTGGGTACGTTCCCGTCGTGGGAGGCAGTACTGCATATGCTGACAGCTACGATTATGATAATGCATACTATATGCTTTCTTTAGTCAACCAGCAGAGGGCAGCATACGGGCTTTCAGCAGTGGAAATGGACTCCGGCATGCTGGATGCAGCGATGACGCGTGCATATGAATGTTCATATTATTTCAGCCACTACAGGCCTAATGGCGGCGACGCCAGTTCTTTGAACTGGAAGATATACAGTGAGAATATCTCCTGGGGAATGAGTGCGGACAGAACAATGAGCGGGTGGATGGACTCCTATGCTCACAGGGACAATATCCTGGATTCAGGATATAAGTCTGTGGGAATCGGTTGTTACATCACTTCCGGCGGCACACCTTATTGGGCTATGGTGTTCAGCTATGAATATGCTGACGGATCGTCTGGATCGTCATCATCTTCAAGCAGCGGATCTCCTTCAAGCAGCGGAAGTTCTTCCGGCGGAACCGCTGATAATTCCGGAGCGGCACAGAGCACCGGCGGTGCGACCGCACCTGTTGAAGAGCCTGTTGTAAAAAACGGCTGGGAACAGGATGAAAACGGCTGGGTATTTTATGAAAACGATGAGAAGTTAACATCCCAGTGGATCCAGGACGGGGATGAATGGTATTATCTGAAAGACGATGGATACCAGGCAGCTGATGAGTGGGTAGAAGACAGCAATGGCCGGATGTGGGTCGATTCCGAGGGAAAGATAGTGAAGGGCCAGTGGATAGAATACGACGGCAACAAGTACTACCTGAAATCGGACGGATATATGGCCGCTGAGGAGTGGTTAAAAGCCACAAGCGGCTTCATGTGGGTCGATTCCGAGGGACTGATCGTCAAGGGCAAGTGGCTGAAATACGGCGACACCTGGTACTACCTGAAATCCGACGGCTATGCAGCCGGAGATACCAAGAAGCTGGAGATCGAGCAATATAAATTATACGACCAGGGCAGGATAACAGGCAGCTGGATCCTCAGATATGTTGCGTGATACGTGAGCTTCGGCTCAATAAGCAAGGCAAAGTGACTTACTACGTATAAATACTAGTTCTGCGTTTTAACATGATATTCAATTCATTATCATTTGTGTTAAT
>JAZQAY010000038.1:0-9860 GCA_045545455.1 Anaerovoracaceae bacterium
CTGTGTTCTCGTTGGATACTACGTTGATAACTACGTCGAATAATTCGCCGTTTGTTAATTCCATAGCCTTCTCATACATTCCAACTGCATCTGTAGCGTCCATGTGGAAGTATTCGTTAGCGAGGTCAAGATTTCTTGCTCTGTCTTCTGACTTCTGTGAACCAGCTGCGCAAACAACGAGACCGGTAACGCCAGCTCTCTTCTTTGCTTCATAGAGGCAAAGGAGTCCGGACTTTCCGCCGCCGCCGATAACGAGAACCTTATCGCCGGGCTTTACTAACTTAGCAGCCTGTGCAGGAGCACCAGCTACGTCGAGAGCAGATAATGCAAGACCTTCTTCCATGTCATCAGGTAACTTAGCGTAGATACCGGACTGGAACAGGATAGCGTGTCCCTTGATGTCAACCTGGTCGATAGCAGGTCTGATAGCAAGGATCTCATCGATTACGAGCGGTGTAAGGGAAAGGGATACGAGAGTAGCGATCTTGTCGCCTACCTTAAGGTCGCCCTTCCAGTTAGGTCCGATCTCTTCAACTGTTCCGATGAGCATTCCGCCTGAACCTGTCCAGGGATTCTTATGCTTACCAGCCTTAGCTACGATACCCTTCATGCATTCTGCGATAGCATCAAGGTCCTTCTGTTCTGTAATATCAGCAGGCTTCTTTCCGTCGCAAGTTCTTCTTACGATCTCTGTGAAGGAAGCGGAGTCGATGTTTAAAGTCTTAACGTTGATCTTTAATTCGTTGTCCCAGATCTCCATATCGTTATCGATAACGTCTGCGGGCTGGGGTAATACTCCCTTGGGTGAAATAACTCTGTGTGTGCCGTAAGGGCTTCCGCCTGTTTTCATTTTGGTTTCCTCCTAAATATTAAAAATATAAATTTGTAAACTGGTCAATGATGTACCATAAAGTTACATTAAGTAATATTTGCAATTAATATGCCAAAATCCTCGAGATTGTTATTCATTTGTCCAATTCGCCTGAGCCCTTGAATTTTAAGGCTTCCGAAAGTCAGCGTTTATTTTATTTAATCGGTATGAATAAATAAACCGCAAATAAGCGAACCGAAATCGCACCAGCTTAAAAAAGCGAACCTAATTCGGTTCGCTTTCATAATTTAAGTTCTTCTCCGGCTGCTTTTCATAGAGTCAGATCCCGTATTTTTTCTTCTTTCTTACCAGCTGAGTCTGGGATATCCCCACAGCTCTTGCGGCTTTTCTGGTGGATCCATATTTATCCAGTGCGTATCTTATGAGGCCCTTCTCATAATCACTTACTGCAGACTCAAGATCTATCTCCGGTTCCTCTCCGGCATTGCCCTCCAGAGGCTCCAGAACCTCATCTCTCGCGCTTTCTCCCTTCATCTCGGCGATCACATCAGCCAGCGTTATCTCACGCCCTGCAGCTGAAATGATCATTCTCTGGACTACGTTCTCCAGTTCTCTGATGTTTCCTTCCCAAGGCTGTTCCCTGAGATAATCCATAGCCCAGGGGCTTATACTCTTCTTCTCACCAAACTTGTTCCCGTACTTCTGAAGGAAATGCTCAACAAGCCCGGGTATGTCATCTTTTCTGTCGCTGAGCTTGGGTATAATGATAGGAATAACGTTCAGCCTGTAGTAAAGATCCCTTCTGAATCCACCCTCTTCAACCATCTTCTCAAGATTCCTGTTGGTGGCCGAGATTATCCTCACGTTGGTTTTGATGGGTGAAACACCGCCCACTCTGTAGAACTCGCCGTCCTGGATCACCCTCAGCAGTTTGGCCTGCATCTCAAGCGGTATCTCACCGATCTCGTCCAGGAAGAGAACTCCGTTATTCGCTATTTCGAAGTAGCCCTTCTTGCCGGTGTTGCTGGCTCCCGTGAAAGCCCCTTTTTCATAGCCGAAGAATTCCGACTCTATAAGATTGGGGGATATGGCTCCGCAGTTTATCTTGAGGAAGGGCTGCATCTTTCTGTCCGAATTCTTCTGGATCAGGTTGGCAGCCTTCTCCTTTCCTACACCGGTATCTCCGAATATTATGACATTGCAGTCATACCTGCTGACCTTAAGTATGTCCTGCAGGACCTTCTTCATAGGCTTCGAATCGCATATGAAATCCTCAAACATCGAGCTCGCTGTCAAAGACTGTGAAAAGGCGTCGGCCTCACCCTCTACCGGGCCGCTGCCCTCATCGTATACGAGTTCAACATCCGAAAGGTCTTCAGATATCTCCTTTATCATCCCGATATCGAAGTCCGCATAGTTTTCAGTATACCCTTCCGCTCCGAGGACCACCATTTCCTTCGATATGGATTCAGTGATATAGAGGGCTATATTCAGATTGTTTATGAGGTTTGCGAACAGAACGGTCCCTTTTTCCCTCGTTGCGAGAATATTTATTGTCTCAGCTCCGGGTATCTCAGCACAGTTGACAGAGAGATCGAAATACGATTCTCCCAGCTGTCTGATGCACTCCACCGGACGCAATATGTCGAGGAGCTGTATCTGGTCGAACACCCTGGGCATAAGGCGTTCTATGCCCTCTCCCCTTACACCCACGCCTGTGCGCTTATCAAGAACGCATACGATCTCACACTGGTTTCCCAGAGCCCTCCTGATCACATAACCATACATTATGTTCGAAAGCAGGTTGTTCCCCACTATCAGAAATCTGGATTTCCCTTTGATAAGAGTACTGAGTTTATACAAGGTCCCTGACTCGTCCAGTGCGAACAGAAGAGGCTTTACCGGTACGTCATCTCCGGCTTTTATCAGCGGTATATCGGAATGTATTATGGCATAGCCCTTGACCGTTAGCTGATTGAAGACCCAGTCTATCTCACCTATCTCTTCGAGATGCATGGGAAAAGACGTAAGAGAAGCGTTCACTATGACTTTATCGCCAATGACGAGGCCTTCCCTGTTCTCGTATTCATCGCCTATTGCTTCAACCGTGCCATAAAGCACTCCTCCCGTATCTGTTACAGGGTTGTGGAGTTTGCCGCGTCTTATAACGGTATCTATTATCTCTCTTCTGATCTCGCTGGGATCGTTATTTGCTTCAGTGCATATCTGCTTGAAACTGGTGCCCTCGAGATGTATAAGATCCGTGGATATCCTTATCTCATCCGGCCTTATGCTTCTTGAATTATCCAGCCTCCAGGCGGAGGTCGGGATCACGAATTTCGGTTCCAGCACTCTGTTTGTTCCGTAGTTTGACATAATCGGTTCACTCCTGATTTCTACATGAACCGTAAACGGTTCATTTTTACCTCAAAACCTATGATAAACCATTGGCACGGGATTTGCAATATTTATTTGTGCTAAATGATCATAGCTAGTTCTATTCAAAAAATTTGCAAATTTTTTAAAAAGGAGAATTATTAAAATGGCTGAAGAAAAAATCACATCATTACTCAGACTCAGAATGTCTGCAAAGGACGCTCACTATGGTGGAGAATTAGTTGACGGAGCACACATGGTTCACCTTTTCGGTGACGTTGCTACCGAACTTCTCATCAAGTTAGACGGAGACGAAGGTTTATTCTGTGCTTATGACAACGTTGAATTCTTAGCTCCTACCTATGCAGGTGACTATATCGAAGCTTACGGCGAGATCGACAAGATCGGCAACACTTCAAGACACATGGTATTTGAAGCAAGAAAAGTTGTTGTTTCCAGAAAATACATCAGCGCTTCCGCTGCTGACTTCCTTGAGGAACCCATCGTTGTAGCCCGTGCTTCCGGAACCTGCGTTACACCTAAGGAATGCAAGAGAAAATAATCAAACGATAGTTAAAAACTTTCAATACGTTCAACAACCAAAAACCCGAAGGTCCATCCTTCGGGTTTTTTCTAGCAATTCTTTATATAATCTATTTCAGATTTTGTCAGTTTTCTGTAGGTTCCCTCTTTAAGGCGGCCCAGTCTTACCTCTCCTATGGACACCCTGTGCAGTTCCTGTACAGGATTCCCGACAGCCTTGCACATCTTTCTCACCTGACGGTTCTTTCCTTCCGATATGGAGATCTCCACCAGAGTTGAGTTCGTATTCTCTTTAAGAAGGGTGACCCTGGCCGGTTTGGTTACGTAGCCTCCGATATCGATGCCGTTTCTCAGTTTCCAGAGTTTCTCCTTGGAAAGCACTCCTTTAACAAGAGCATGATACGTCTTGAAAACTTCTTTTTTCGGATGAGTGAGCCTGTACGAGGCATTCCCGTCGTTCGTAAGTATCAGGGCACCGGTGGTGTTCATATCGAGCCTGCCCACCGGGAAAACTCTTTCGCCAACGTCCGCCACCAGATCCATGACCGTCGCCCTGTCCTGCTCGTCCTTTGCAGTAGTGACGTAACCGGCGGGTTTGTTCAGGAGATAATATACCATTTCCTCCTGTTCCCGGATCTCAGTTCCATTCACCACTACCTTGTCCCCTTCTTTAACGTCATATCCCGGTTCCTTCATGATCGCGCCGTTGACCTTCACGTTTCCGTTCATTATGAGTTCGTCAGCCTTGCGCCTCGAGCAAAGTCCCGACCCTGCAATGTATTTATTTATCCTCATTTATCATACCTCAGAAATTCAGACTCACAATTATGGGCATGGTGACAGGAATGATGAACGTGAATACACAGCCCGTAACAAAAGCGATTATCGCGCAGGTCTTATTGGTGCTTGACTCTATGGTGCCGATGCATACGTCCATGGAAGCAGCCACAGCCATACCCGTGGTCTCCACGTATCCCACCTTCTGCGCTACGATGGGAACCGTTATCAGGGTAAGGATGACCCTGAAGAAATTCGAAAGGAAGGCGACTGCTCCCGCAGCTACGAAGCCCCCGTCTATTATGATATTGGGCGCCAGGGAATACCAGCAGAAGGTCGCACCTATCATAAGCGATTCATGGGCATCATAATCCATGAACAGCGTGCATGCGAAAACTCCCAGAAGAGTTGATATTCCGACTGCCAGTGGGAAGATAAGCGTTTTTACCCCTGCCTGCTTTATGAGTTTGGGCGCCGTCCCGTCAAAACCAAGATCCACACCAACGAGAAATACCATGAGGTAGAGCGCATAGGTGATGTATGTGCCTACCGCAGAATAACCTTTTTCGAAATCAATGATATGGTTTCTTACCACCATAAAATAACCAAAAATGAAACCGGCAACTACACCTGCCACATAAAGGAAGGTGGTTTTAGGGATCACTGTCTTGCCGGTCTTTTTGCTCTGCCCGGATTTTTTGAGCGCTTCTCTTTCGGCTTTTGGCACAAGGACCCCCACCTCGTTATATCCTACAGCTCTCCTTGTGATACTGAGGGCTATGATAGTAAAGATAAGCGGGACCACGGCAAGGATAACCGAATTCACCCCTATCTCCATAATATCTTTTATGACTGACTCAGATGAACCTATCTTGTATCCCATGCAGGTGATGAGAGAGAACACCACAAACGTAAGCAGCTTGCCGAGCCACCAGAAACTGTCTTTTTTACTTCTCAGACGCGAACCGATGAAATACCCCAGTCCGGCGAATCCCAAATAGAAAAAAGCTGTCGTCATAATACCTTAAAAACCTCTTACAGAACAATTCAGCTGAGCTTTTACACTCAGCTGAATGATTTTGCGTTTAACGTTCCATCATACCAGAACCAGCGAGATCGCAGGTACGAAGGTGATTATAAGTACCATGATGACGCCTAGTATGAAGAACGGTATGATCCATTTGAACATATCCTGCATCTTGATCTTGGCTACTGCGATACCTACGAAGAGGTTGCATCCGTAAGGAGGCGAGCAGAGTCCGAGAGCAAGGTTAACTGCCATGATAACACCGAAGTGTACCGGGTCTACTCCGTATGCTGAAACAGCAGGAAGGAGCAGCGGAGCCATCAGGATGATGGCAGGTACAGTATCCAGGAAGCATCCGAGTACGAGCAGGATCACGTTGATGATCAGAAGCATTACGTACTTGGATGAGGATACGCTCATCAGGAAGTTGTAAATATCGTTAGGCACCTTCATGAATGTCATGAAAGTGGAGAATACTGTCGAATATCCAAGAAGGAATGAAGTGATTCCGTTGAGTACCGCAGCGTCTACAAAGGTCTTATAGATACCGTGAAGGTCAAGGTCTCTGTAAACGAAGAATGATACGATAAGGGAATATACTACGGATACGCAGGCTGCCTCAGTGGGTGTGAAGATACCTGAGTAGATTCCTCCGAGAATGATAACAGGTGAAAGCAAAGCCCAGAAACCTTCTCTGGTAGCTTTCCAGAGGTTCTGCATCCTGTGATGGAAAGCAGATTTAGCCATAGCAGCGTCTACTTCGTTTACAGCCACTCTGCCATATCCATACTTCTTGCAGAAGAAGATGTTCATGAACATGAATCCCAGACCCAGCATGATACCGGGGAAGATGCCCGCCTTGAACAGTGTGGCGATGGAAACGCCGGTAGCCGATCCATAAAGTACGAATGATAAGCTTGGCGGGATGATAGGTCCTACGATACCGCCGAAGCATACCAGGGTCGCTGCATAGTCGGCGGGATAACCCTTCTGACGCATCTCAGGGATGAGCATGGATCCGATAGCGGATGTGGTAGCCATACCTGAGCCGGAAAGAGCTCCGAAGAACATGCAGGCCAGCATTGATACACATCCCAGCGCACCTGTCACTGAACCGATCAGCGCTTCGCAGAAGTTTACGATCTTCTTGGCGATACCTCCCGTCGACATGATGATACCTGCCAGCATGAAGAAAGGAATAGCCATTACGGTGAACGAGAAGATACCGGAATAGCAATACTGGGCGTTAACTACCATGTTCAGGTTGGAGGTGGTAGCAATGGCGATCATGGTAGCTCCGCCGATAGCGAAACCTACAGGAACGCCGACGAGGATAAAGATAAACAGTATTACCAGAAGTACGATCATACTCATTTGCCCTTACCTCCTTTCTTTGCAGCTTTCTGAGCTGCTTTCTCAGCTTTTTTAGCATCATGCTTCTGCTGATCAAGAAGGTCCCCTGCTGCAATTTCGTCTCCTATGATCTCCTGAGGAGTTTTACCGGAGTTGATATTTTTAATAGACATGACACACATGCCCAGGGATCTTAATATCATACAAAGGCATCCGAGAGCAACAGCAAGGTAGCCCCAGGATACAGAGATCTTGATTCCTGTATAGTGTGTGCCCATCTGTGAACTTACAAGCTGAGCGCTGTAATATACGGTGATAGCACAAATAAAGATGACGATGAGTTCTGATATGATGTTGAGTATGTGCTGCACCTTCGGCGAAAACTTATCAGTCAGCATAGTGATCTTGATATGTTCGCCCCTCTTCTCTCCTATGCTTATACCCAGCCAGGAGATCCAGATAAAGAGGAATTTACCAAGTTCTTCAGACCAGTAGAGTGAATTATTCAGCTTACGCATGACTACCTGTATAAAGATTATGGCAACCATCAGTGCAAACATCGCGACCAGGACCACTTCCTCGGTCTTGTTGAGCACGTTAATAAACTTTTTCATGAGTCCAGTCTCCATAATAATCAATAATGCACAAAACCAGCAAGCCCGCCGGGGCCCTTACGGGCCCGGCAGATCATGCTGTTTTTCCAAAATTGTATAGTATACTGACAACCAATTCTACATTTAATATAATCTCAATTGATCAATTAAACTCTTTTGAATTATACAATTTCTTATTGAGGAACTGTTGCTAACCAAGCATCCATGGTGTCCTGACCAACGAGTCCTGTCCAGTACTCATATACGGACTGGCAAGCTTCTGTGAATGCTGCGGTCTCTTCTGCAGAAAGCTCATAAACTTCTGTTCCTGCTTCCTGGAACTTGGTGATGTATCCAAGTTCGTTCTCTCTCTCTTCGTTTCTCTGGTTCTCGCACATCTCTTTTACCTTGGATGTGATCAGTTCTCTGTCTTCATCAGATAAGGAGTTGAGCCAGTCTGTGGAGCAAACAAGAGGATAAGGTGATGAGCAGTGGTTGGTGATGGTCATGTGAGGTGCCATCTCGTTGATGTTGAAGTCGTTGAATACTCCGATGGAGTGGTCAAGAGCGTCAACAGCACCTGTTGAAAGGGAAGTGATAACTTCGCCCCATGCCATAGGTGTAGGGTTAGCTCCCATAGCCTGCCAAATTCTTACGTTCAGCTCATTCTGGGAGATTCTTACCTTCTGACCATTGAGGTCAGCTGCATTGTGGTAAACTTTCTTGTTGGAAATTACGTTTCTCATGCCGTTGTAGAGCATGTCAAGGCAAGTATAGCCGGATCCGTCAAGAGCAGCATTGAAGAGGTCAAGTCCGCCGTTGTTGAAGGTACCTTCGATCCAATTGTCATAATTGGTGTACAGATAAGGAAGTTCAACGCCGTTAGCCTGGTCTCCAACGATGGAAGAAATTACGGAAGCAAGTCCGAAATACATTGTAACGGTTCCGAGTTTAACGCCGGCAGCGATATCAGGGTCATCTCCAGCCTGTCCGTCGGGATACATTGTAACTGTGATCCTTCCGTCAGTCTCAGCAGATAACTGTTCGCCGAGCCACTCGCCCCAAACGTTGGTTGAACGCTCACCGGAGTCAGTATGTCCGATGGAGATCTCGATTGCAGGAGCTTCTTCGTCGCCGCCTGCAGCATCTCCGCCGCTTGTGTCACCGCCGCAGCCTACTGCGAAAGTGAAGATAAGGGCGAAGGAGAGCAATAATACTAATAACTTTTTCATTTAAGAATTCCTCCTCCTAAAAATTAAATATGCATTAGATGTCAGTTACCTTTTCATCTTTGGATGACTATTTGCAGTATCTCTTGGTGAGATAGTTTCTGAGGCCTTCATGTCTTCTTACGATATCAAAGGCGATCTCAGCGTGTCCGGGATAGTAACCTGCTCCCAGTACCATGGTAACGTACTTCTTGGCGCCTTCACATCCAAGGGATGCTTTGGCGAAGTCTGTTGACATGGTGAAGAAGTAGATCTTACCGGTATCCTTGGTTACAAGAATGGTGGAAAGCTCCGTATCCCTTACGTTAACGGTGGATACCGTGAAGTCAGCGAGCTGACCGTTCATGGCTTCCATATACTTATTATATGTCTCAAGAGGCTTCTGTCCGTTTACCTGAAGGATGACGTCAGCCAGATCGAGTTCCTTTACAAGTTCACATGCCTTCTCGGAATACTCAAGGCATACTACCTTACCGGTTGGAGCTACCCTCTTCTTGGCTTCCGCCAGACAGAGCAGTCCGGCCTTGCCGGCTCCCATAACTACTACGGTATCTCCGGGTTTGGCGTTAACAGCCACCTGTGCGGGAGCTCCTGCAACGTCCATGATGGCAAGTGAAAGTTCCTGTCCCAGATCATCCGGGATCTTGGTGTAGATACCTGACTCAAAGAGAACAGCGTCAGCCTTGACGGGTACCTGTTCAGTGTCAGGGTCGAAGTCAAGGATCTCATATATCTTAAGAGGTGTAAGGGATAATGACACGAGAGTTGCGATCTTGTCGCCTACCTTCAGGTCTCCCACCTGATCCTTCATGTCCTCGCCGATCTCCTTGACACGTCCGATAAGCATTCCGCCTGCCTTGGAAGCGGGTTCCTGGAACTTGCCCTCTTCCTCAACTATCCTTCCGATCTCATCCATGATAGCCTGCTTGTCATCGCCGACTCTCTTCTTGATCTCGTTGATGGCTGTAGCTGTAGGCTGGAGAGCTATGACGTCGATGAGGATCTCGTTTGACCAGATCTCAGGATCGTTGTCGACCTTGGATGCTGCCTGAGGAAGCAGACCCTGCGGTTCTATAACTCTGTGTGTGCCGAAATATTCGCCTTTACCCTTCATATTTATTCACCTTCCT
>JAZQAY010000039.1:0-2431 GCA_045545455.1 Anaerovoracaceae bacterium
TATTCATTGAGCTTCTTCATGATCTCAAGGCCCAGCCCTTCACCTTCCGGCTCGGTAAGCTTTTTCCCGTTCAGTGCCTTTACGCATTCCCACAGTCCGGCATAACCGAGGCTGATCGTACTGTAACCATCATAGAGCAGCTTATCGATGACTTCACCTTTCCGAAGCCGTGCCAGCGCGCCGTACTGCCACAGGATAGGCGCCACATCCGACGGCGTGCCCAGCAGCCGCTCATGGCGGCAGCGCAGAGCCCGATGGCACAGCTCCATCCGCTCATCGAAGATCTTCCAGAAAGCGTCCATGTCGCCGTGCGCGGAAAGGCCGATATCCACCAGATTGACTGTTACAACGCCCTGGTTGAAGCGGCCATAATATTTGTGCTTGCCCGGCTCATAGTTTCCGGCGTTTGCCATATTGCCAAGTCCCACGTCCGTAAAGCGATCCGGTGTGAGGAAGCTGCGGCAGCCCATGCAGGTGTAGACGTCGCCGCCCTTGAGCTCCTTCATGATCTTCTCGGAGATATAGTCCGGCACCATGCGCTTGGCGGTGCACTTGGCAGCGAGCTTTGTCAGTTCATAATACTTGCTGCCCTCGTGGATGTTGTCCTCTTCGAGCACGTAGATGAGCTTCGGAAAGGCCGGAGTCACCCAAACGCCCTGCTCGTTTTTTACGCCCTCATATCGCTGGCGCAGGACTTCCTCGATGATCAGGGCCAGGTCTTCACGCTCCTGTTCATTTCTCGCTTCACCAAGATACATAAAGACCGTTACAAACGGCGCCTGTCCGTTGGTGGTCAGAAGTGTTACGACCTGATACTGGATCGTCTGGACGCCGCGCTTGATCTCATTCTTAAGCTGGCGTTCCACCAGCTTGCTGATCGTTTCCTCATCCATCGGGACCTCGCAGTCTGCAAGCTCTTCCAGAAGCTCCCTGCGGATCTTTTCACGGCTCACCTGCACAAACGGTGCCAGGTGGGTCAGGGAAATAGACTGTCCGCCATACTGGTTGGAAGCAACCTGCGCAATGATCTGGGTGGCGATATTGCAGGCAGTGGAGAAACTGTGGGGCTTTTCGATCAGTGTTCCGGTGATCACTGTCCCGTTCAGGAGCATGTCTTCCAGATTGACCAGATCGCAGTTATGCATGTGCTGCGCATAGTAGTCCATATCATGGAAGTGGATGATCCCTTCCTGATGAGCCTTTACGATATCAGCAGGCAGAAGCAGGCGTTCGGACAGATCTTTAGAGACTTCTCCGGCCATATAGTCCCGCTGGGTGGAGTTGATCACAGGGTTTTTGTTGGCGTTTTCCTGTTTTGCCTCTTCGTTGGAGCATTCAATCAGGCTGAGGATCCGGTCATCCGTGGTATTGCTCTGACGGACCAAGGCACGCGTATATCGGTATGTGATGTAGCACTTTGCAAGAACAAAAGCCCCATGGACCATGAGCTCATGCTCTACCTGGTCCTGAACTTCTTCTACATCGGGTGCCCGGTCCAGCTGCTTACAATATTCCGTCACTCTTTCAGTGATGGCTTCGATCTCTTCCGGAGTGATGCGATCGGTCTCTTCCACCTGAGCATTTGCACGCGATATGGCGGAATAGATCTTTTGGTTATCAAAGGGCATTTCGCTGCCGTTGCGTTTGATGATCTTCATGCTGTATCCTCTCATTTTCAGGTTTCATTGAAAATAGAGTATTCTCTATTTTGCAGTAGACAATATAGCAGATTTCTGGTATAATGTCAATATGTTGTTTAATAATTCTCAGGAGGCACTAGATATGGTACGGAAGGCCGGACGCCCCTCAAAAAGCATTGGGCCCGTTGACACAAAAAAGAGATTCCTCGATGCCGCGATCAGGCTGATCAGACAAAGAGGAATAGAGGCTGTTACGCTGAATAATATCCTGAATGAATCGGGATTATCCAATGGTACCTTTTATCATCATTTTCGGAACATTGATGACCTCATGATCACGATCGTAAAAGACCTTTCTTTTGACTCCCTCGAACTCGCAACGCCTTTGGAGCAGTTTCCGGACCGCATCTGTGAACTGTATGATCATCTGATCGATCATTATCTCAATTTAGGTGTAGAGTTTATGAAAAGGTTTTACACGACCAGGAACCAGGGCCTGGCCGCCTATATGTGTGAGACCGACGGACACTTTGCAGAAGGTACTGCTATGGCGAGATGTGAACAGGAAGTGGAAGCTGCTATCCTTGTCGGGATCCTGAAACCGGACACAGATCCTCATGAACTGAGCGCCGATATCTGCACAATTGTCAAGGGGTGCTTGTTCGACTGGGCCATGAGCGATCTGACGATTGATGTCCGAGAAAATATGCGGCGAATTCTGCGCCGGTATCTGCCAAATTAGTTATACAGGGCGTTTTTGTGTACGCACCATACGGGAAGTCGGATCGTAG
>JAZQAY010000040.1:0-10814 GCA_045545455.1 Anaerovoracaceae bacterium
ATGACTATAGGAGTTAAATTCTGCGGGGGCTGCAACCCCATGTATGACAGGGGAAAACTCTTTGAAAAAACGAAAGAGGCTTATCCGGGCCATACTTTTGAAATGGCAGACGATACGAAAAAATACGAAAAACTTCTGGTGATCTGCGGCTGCGAAAGAGCCTGTGCAGACACATCTAGATATGATTTTGAAAGGGAGATAAGGGTCTCAACGGATTCTGTTCCGGAGATCTGATTTGATATGGAAAAAGGACAGATCATAGAATTATACATAGAAGATATGAGTTCCGACGGAAACGGGATCGGTAAGACTGAAGGCCAGGTTGTCTTCGTCGACGGCTGCGTTCTGGGCGATAAGGTGAGGGCTAAGATCACTAAGGCAAAGAAGAACTACGCCTTTGCGGACTGCCTTAAGATACTTGAGCCATCTGACAAGAGAAACGAAGGCTTCTGTCAGTTCTCAAAGGACTGCGGAGGCTGTCCTTTGGGAGACCTGAGGTACGAAGAGCAGCTTGAGCTAAAAGCCAGATGGGTGAAGGACAAGCTCACAAGGATCGGCGGCCTGGAAGACCCCGTCATGAGACCGATCATCGGAATGGATGAGCCTTTGAGATACAGGAACAAGGCTGTTTTTGCTGTGTCAAAGAACGGTGAGATCGGCTTCGTCAGGAAGAAGAGCCACGAGGTGGTGGACTGCCCTGACTGCAGGATCCAGTCAGAAAAAGCCATGGGTATCGCAGAAGGCCTCTATCAGTATCTTCATGAGAAGAACCTGAAGGGCGCTGTCGACAAGCTCATGGTGCGCACCGCTCCCGGAACAGGCGAGATGATGGCGGTCATCAAAACCAAGAACAAGGGAAAACTGCCCGACCTTGAGCTTATGGCAGGACTTCTGGACGAAGGGTCAGACTTCTCACTTGAGAGTATATATATCGATGATAAATGCATCGCAGGTAAACCCGTGATCACAGAAGAGACCGGCGGCCTGAAATTCGAGATATCACTGGAATCATTCTACCAGGTGAACTCGGAGCAGATGCTTAAACTCTACGGAAAAGCCATGGAGTACGCAGACCTCAAGGGCGGTGAAACCGTTCTCGACCTTTACTGCGGAGTAGGGACCATCGGTCTCTTTGCGGCGAAAGAAATGGGAGACGACGGCCGAGTCATCGGTATCGAATCCGTGAAGCCTGCGGTGATAGACGCCAACAGGAACTCCGTTATAAACGGAATGGTGAGCACCAGATATCTGACAGGAAAAGCTGAAGATATCCTCCCGGCCATCATGGGGATCAAGCCATTCATGGGATATAACGAGGTGAACGAGCTTGTTGAGAAGGAGCCGCCGCTTACAGTTGATCATGCGGACGTGGTATTCCTGGATCCCCCGAGAGCAGGCTGTGAAGAGGAACTCTTAAGCTCAGTAGTGCAGGCAGAGCCTGACCGGATAGTATACGTATCCTGTGACCCTGCGACTCTGGCAAGAGATATAAAGCATCTGACAGAAAATGGCTATGAGTTCAAAGAAGCGACTCCAGTGGATATGTTCCCGCATACGGGGCATGTGGAGACTGTCGTTCTGCTGTCAAATCGACTGTAACTGTAGTTCCGATGTTCGGGGGTAGAATAAAGAAATAAACTATGATTTATAAGAGGAAAAGCCAATGGTTGAACGAGTTGAATTTACTAACATGTGTATGATTTGCGACGGTACTAAAGTGGTCGTCATTAATCGAAAAAAGAGAGATTGGCCGGGCATTACCTTTCCGGGAGGTAAAGTAGAATTAGGAGAATCGTTTTCTGATTCCGTAATTCGAGAGGTCAAGGAGGAAACCGGACTTCATATCAACTCGCCCAGACTATGTGGTATTAAAGATTGGTACGAAAACCAGCAAAGATATGTGGTGCTATTTTATAAAACAAGCCATTATAAAGGAGAGTTACAGTCGTCGGATGAAGGAGAAGTTTGGTGGGAAGAAATAGATAATCTTCCGAACCTTAGCCTGTCATTGGATATGAATGATATGCTTCGTGTTTTTACCGAAGATGATTTAAGTGAATTCTTCTATAGGCAAGATGGCGGAAAGTGGGTTTATGATTTGAAGTAAAAACCAGATCTATAACGATGCCACACGGCACCCGCACGGCCATTACAGGCGGCGGGGAGCGGCATTGTAACAAAAGCACCTCTGAACCATTACGGCTCGGAGGTGTTTCTGCGTCTATGGGTATTATTCCTTTATTGTGACTTCCTTCCCTTCCTTGAAGGAAAAGATCACCTTGTCGTCGTAGATCGTGATCCGGCTGAACAGTCTGCGGACGTTGCTCTATTCGAAGGCAATCTCTGATCCGAAAAAGACTCAAAAGCGAAGCGGTAATGAGACGCAAAAATTATCGTTGCATTATCGTTTCTTGTGTGATATCATAAAGTCGCAAAGAACAGGAGGTATATAAGTATGAAAGAAAGTCGTATTCTTGAGTTTAAACAAGATATAACGAATACTTTTTTAAAAACGGTAAGTGCTTTTGCTAATTACGGAACCGGTTCAATCCTCTTTGGCGTTGATGACAACGGAAATCATATAGGAATATCAGACCCGGAAAGTACACGGCTGGATATAGAAAATAAAATTAATGACAGTATTCATCCCAGACCTGAATACTCTATCGTTTTAAATCAGAAGTCTGGAGTTATAACTCTTAAGGTCTCGGAGGGAAAGCAAAAACCGTATTTATATAGAGGAAAAGCATATCGTAGAAGCGATACCTCCACTGTAGAAGTAGATGATTTCGAATTAAAGAGACTGGTTCTTGAAGGCTCAAATCTATATTTTGAAGAACTGCCCTGTAGAAGAAGTGATTTGAGTTTTCAGTATCTTGAAACTAAAATGATTGAAAAACTGGGAATACAAAAAATCAATGAAGATATTCTTCGTACTTTAGGTTTTATTAATGAAGAAAAAGAGTATATAAATGCTGCTGCAATATTTGCGGATACGAATCAGTTTTACGGTATAGATATAGCTCGATTCGGAAATTCGATCAATGAGATATTAGATAGGGAAACGATAAAAGGGGTTTCTGTTTTAGAACAATATGACAAGGCGGTTTTAGCATTCAGACGTTACTATCAGTATGAAACGATTGAAGGTATTGAAAGAAAAACTGTAGATTTGCTTCCGGAAAATGCTTTCCGTGAGGCAGTTGCCAATTCCCTTGTTCATAGAGAATGGGATATTAATTCCCACGTCAGAATCGCCATGTTTTCAGACAGAATAGAGGTGACTTCTCCAGGTGGACTTCCAAGAGGTCTTACCAAAGAAGAGTACATGAACGGAGATATCTCTAATCTTAGAAATCCTATTATAGGAAATATGTTTTTCAGACTACATTATATTGAGATGTTTGGAACTGGAATCAGACGAATTAATGATGCCTATAAAAATGCTCCAACGAAACCCTCTTTCAAGATAACAGATCATTCGATTACCGTAATACTTCCTTGTTTAGGCAAAGAAATGGTTGTTAATACAAACGAGCAGAGACTGCTGGATGTTTTAAAAATCGGAAGAGTTCTTTCGAGCGTGGAAATAGCTGCGCAATTAGGCTGGAGTAAAGCCAAAACGATTAGAGTTTTGAATGCTCTTATCGATGCAGGATATATCCAGAAAGATGGAAGCGGTCGCGGAACACATTATTTAAGACACTGATATGAGAGTTCCGAGGCATGTGGAGACAGTTGTGTTGATGTCTAAAACGAGGTGAAGTCATGGCTTCAAGCAAAGATTATCTTGATTACATACTGTATCAGCTATCAGGGTTGGACGATATATCCTATCGCGCCATGATGGGAGAATACATCATCTATTATCGCGGCAAGGTAGTCGGCGGTATATATGATGACCGCTTTCTCGTCAAGCCTGTGAAATCAGCAGTCGCCATGATGCCGGATGCAGATATGGAACTGCCCTATGAAGGGGCGAAAGAAATGCTCCTCGTGGACGATGTGGAGAACAGGGAGTTTCTGCGAGAATTGCTGGAGGCGATGTATGATGAGCTTCCTGCCCCAAAGAAGAGATAGACAAATCTTGGATTTGTTGGGTGACTTGCGGACAATTCTTGCAGATTTTCTTGGTTATGAACGCAGTGCTTAAGGTGCGGACAGAAAATGGATTTTCTACAAATTTTGTCCGCAGAATGAGGGTTAAATCGCTGTTTGAGCCCTGCCATGGAGATGGAATTAAAGCTTATATTATTAATAATAAACCGCAGGTAGTCATTTGCGTATAAAGCCTATAAGAGTATGAGTATCAAAAGGTTCTGATGCGGACAATTTTTTGGAAAATAACAGAAACTGTCCGTATCATAATTATGTGCAGACAATTTCTGCTGAAATCGCAAAAAATGTCCGCAGCGACGGCAGAATTCGGTGTTGTTTGTATAATGTGCACATATTCATTGTATATTATGCATATTATTTGTTAAGCCTCTTGTAGGGTGTCAATTTTGGATTTTTTGCTCCTTATTGACACCGCTTTCACATTTTTTAAAGAGCAGACCCGAAGGCATCACTACTATGTTATGCCGATAAATGTCAGTATTTGTCGTATCATGTGGTACAGGAGGGCTTAGCTCATCCACAGACAAGTATGATATGAGCAAAATAATATACATCTATATACAAAGCGGTGTCAATTGTTAATGAATTGTAAGAAATTGACACCCATTCAGGATAAAGGTGTCAGATCCACGTATTTTGCAAAAAATTGACACCTCACACATAGGCCACGTCTCCCCGCAACCACCAGTTTGCAGGTTTATAGATATGGATCGGAATAATCAGGAGTGGATCCAATGAAAAAGGTACTGCATATTACAGTAACGATTATAATTATGCTGATAGCATCCAGATTTCTGGTGAGGATAGTAGACGCGACAGTGCAGATAGATGATGATATAGGTTTGCTTGTTGCATTACTTGCTGTAATAAATGCAGCTATCGGGGGAATAAGTTATTTACTGTATCGGAAGTATCAGAGGGAAAAATAAAGAAATATTGACAAATCGCTATTTGTGGAGATGTGTCGATGATGAGTGATCCAATTCGCATTGAAAATGACAGATTAATAATACGCAGTCTGGAAAAACGGGATCTGAAAGGGCTGGAAGCTATCAGGCGCGACGAGCGGGTATACTGCTATGAGCCGACGTTTCTTACGGAGCTTCAGGGAACCCCTGAAAAGGCGCTGGAAAAGATTCAGCAAATCACTGCTCACGTGATACCCGAGAATATGGCTTCAGCACGATGCTTATTAAAGAATGGATTTGAATACCTTCTCACAAAACCGGAGGATTGGGGGCACGGTAAGCCGTGTGTCGCAGATGTGTATACTCTAGATATTTTGTGATATTGTTCAAGCTGTGATTTATATGTCGGAGGAAAGTCATGAAATTCAAAGGTTATCTTATTGTTGTACGGGACTGCAGCCGTGCTCTAAAATTTTATAATGATATGTTCGGATTTAAGCTGGTTCAGGATAACGGCGGAAACATGGAACTGACGGATGGACTGTATCTGCAGGAAACGAGTTACTGGGAATCATTTACAGGCAAAAGAACGATTCCTTACAACAATTGCTCCGAATTGTATTTTGAGGAACCTGAAATAGAAGACTTTATAAAACGTCTGGAGTCACTCTATCCTGATACAGAATACGTAAATCGTCTGATGACACACAGCTGGGGACAGAAAGTGGTCAGGTTTTATGATCCTGATGGTAATCTGATCGAAGTTGGTACGCCGATGTGAGGAGATCCCAGCAGGCCTGAAAGG
Source organism: Anaerovoracaceae bacterium (assembly GCA_045545455.1). Taxonomy (GTDB): domain Bacteria; phylum Bacillota; class Clostridia; order Peptostreptococcales; family Anaerovoracaceae; genus RUG754. Next base: position 5,833 of record JAZQAY010000040.1, read on the forward strand.
CTAAATAATCTCATAAGAGAATCTTTCATCTTGATTTCTTTGCAAGAGTGGAATATAATAAGAGGCAGTTAGTGGTGGCTAACCAGCGCAGGCTGGAGCATCTGATCTTATGAAAAGAGCAACTCCGGCACATTAACCGACAAATAGGCACAATATCATTTTTCAGAAGCGTTTCTTCGGAAGCGCTTCTTTTTGCAACTAAAGTTAACAAAAATATCCATTTATCGTTATCTTGGGTTGGTAGATTTGAAGACAACCAAACTTTACAATATTCATATAAATCGAATTTTGGGAGGTGAATATGAGTATTGCAGAAGTAAGGGGTCTCACCCAAAAATATCCAACCTTTACCCTGGATGATGTTTCCTTCAGCATAGATGGGGGAAAGATCACCGGGTTCATAGGGAGAAACGGCGCGGGTAAGACCACCACCATCAAATCAATGCTGAATCTGATCCATCCTGACAGAGGAGAGATCGAATATTTCGGCATGCCGCTTACAGGAAATGAGAAAGAGATAAAGAAGAGGACCGGCTATTCCACGGGAACTGTCAACTGGTATCCCAGAAAGAAGATCCGTGACATTGTAAATATCGTCAGAAGATTCTATGATACCTGGGATGATGATTCGTACAGGAAATATCTGGAATTATTCAGTCTGGACGAAACTAAGGCTCCGAGCGAGCTTTCCGAAGGCATGAAAGTGAAGTTCAATCTTCTGATAGCGCTCTCCCACAAGGCGGAAGTGCTGATCCTTGACGAGCCCACGAGCGGTCTGGATCCTTTCTCAAGAAATGAACTCCTCAATATATTTACCGGGCTTAAGAAGGAGGGCGTTGCCGTATTCTTCTCCACCCACATAATATCGGACATCGAGAAGTGCGCCGATGACATAGTGTATATTTCAAAAGGGAAAATAGTTTCCGCATCTTCCAAAGAAGCCTTTATGGAGCAACACTCACATGAGGGTGAAAGCCTTGAAGATACCATGCTCAGGATGGAAAGGGGTGATTTTAATGAGTAACATCATGCTGAAAGAAATCAAGCTGAGCGCATCGCCTCTGGCATTCTTTTTCATACCTTTCGGATTCATGGTATTCCTGCCGGGATATCCGATACTTTGCGGAGCTTTCTTTGTCACGCTCGGGATCTTTCAGAGCTTCCAGACGGCAAGAGAAGCAAACGACATTGTCTTTTCGGCCCTGCTTCCCGTAGCAAAAAAAGACGTCGTTAAGGGAAAATACCTTTTCGTCTGCCTTATAGAAGTCTGCTCCGTGATCCTGATGATAGTAGGGACTGTTGTCAGGATGACGGCTTTGGCGGATTCTCCGGTGTACAGGGAAAATGCCCTTATGAATGCCAATCTGTTCGCCCTTGGAATGGCCTTTGTGATATTCGGCCTTTTCAATCTGATTTTCGTCGGAGGATTCTTTAAGACTGCGTATAAGATAGGGAAGCCTTATGTGATATACATCATAGTCACATTTATCGTCATAGGGTTGGCGGAGACTCTTCACCATATCCCGGGGCTGGAGGTTCTTAACGCCTTTGGTACAGATCATATAGGACTTCAGGTGATTTTGCTTATCTCAGGTGTGTTGATATTTGTGCTTCTGACCTTATTAGCATATAATAGAGCGTGTAATGATTTTGAAAAGATCGATCTTTGAAGGGAGGTACTGTAATGCTTAAGGATAATCTGGTAATGCTCAGAAAACTCCATGGTTACTCACAGGAAGAGATCGCGGAGAAGATAGATATCTCAAGACAGGCCTATGCCAAATGGGAGACCGGGGCGACTGTTCCCGACATTGAAAAGTGCAGCCTTCTTTCTGAGGTATACGGGACCACCATCGACAGCCTTGTAAGGACAGAGCCTGTGGAAGGCGTGGGGAATATACCGCCTGCACCTAAAGGCAAGAATATCTGGGGTTCTGTTGCCATCAATGACAGAGGTCAGATTGTAATTCCCAAGGGTGCGAGGGACCTGTTCGGACTGACAGGCGGCCAGCGTCTTATCGTCTTAAGCGATGAGAACGGTATCGCTCTGATACCGGATGAAGCGTTCATGAAGAACATGAAAAGGGCAATGGAATACATGGGAAGAGATATCGAAGAGTGAAGAAAAGGGAGATGGCAACAACCGGTTGCGTGCGTTTAAGGGATCTTCATATTAGAATATGATATGAGGAGGTGGCGACATGAGCACTAAAGACGTAATATATGAATTCAGAACAAAAAATAATATGACCCAGGACGAGCTTGCTGAGAAGGTATTCGTTACCAGACAGGCGGTATCGAGATGGGAGACAGGTGAAACTGTACCGAATACAGAGACTCTGAAGTTACTCTCGGATCTGTTCGGAGTGTCCATCAATACTTTGCTGGGTTCACCCAGACAGCTGATCTGCCAGTGCTGCGGAATGCCCCTTGATGACAGCATCATAAGCAGGGAAAAGGACGGTTCCCTGAATGAAGACTACTGTCAATGGTGCTATGCAGACGGCACGTATACCTACAGCAACATGGACGATCTTATCGATGTATGTGTAGGACATATGGTGAATGAAAACTTTACAGAAGAGCAGGCCCGTGCATATATGAAAGAAATGCTTCCCAAACTGGATTATTGGAAGAGATGATATCCACGGAGCGTAGGTAGACCAGGGTGAAGACTCTGTATGCCTATTGCAACCACCACGGACTGTTCAGAAGGATCTTATAGAAAAATTTGGAATTGAATAATTGAAGCGTTCAGAAGGAGCCGATAGTCAGAGTATCGGCTCCTTTTGCGATCAAAATCAACAAAAAGCGCCTCGCCATAACAGCGGGATAGCGCAAATCGATCCGGTGTGATATAATACCTCTGTACGGAGGACGATATCTTGGAAAAGACAAATGTTATGCGAGTCCTTTCGCAGAAAAAGATAAACTATAAGGAATACTATTACGGTGATACCGATGCCGTAGGCGGAGTTGAAGTCGCTGAGGCCCTCGGCGAAGACGTCAGAAGGGTATTCAAGACCCTGGTGACGGTCGGTAAGACGAAACAGCACTACGTGTTCATGATACCCGTTGCCGAGGAACTTGATCTTAAGAAGGCTGCACAGGCAGTAGGTGAGAAGAACATCGAAATGATCCCTCAAAAGGAGCTCCTTCCGCTTACGGGATACGTACACGGCGGCTGCTCTCCTATCGGGATGAAGAAGCAGTTCACCACCGTAATAGACGCTACTGCGGAGAATTTTGACACGATACTTTTCAGCGGGGGCAAGATAGGCTACCAGGTGGAAGTGGCACCCGCAGATCTTTCCAAAGTGATCAGATTCGCGTTCCATGATCTCACCAAGTGATGGCCTATATACTTAAAGAGCTTATTAATGAATAAAACAGTCAAAAAAATGAGGAGCAGCCTGGCCTTCAATATTATAGGGACGGCAGTCGTACTCCTCGTCGTGCTCGGTCTGGTAGTGAGCGCCATAGGTGTCGCAAGCTTCAGGAGCGAGTATAAAAAAGAACACGAAACAACTACATACTACATAGCCAGGACGGCGTCTTCCATGGTGAACGGAGATCATCTCGACGACTACCTTGAAGGAAGAGAGATGGAAGAATATCAGGAGACCGTTGAAGCCCTGGACAGCTACTGCAGATATATGAGTATCACCATGATCTACATCATCAGGCCGGATACTGAAGACTACGGAAGCTTTGTTTCGGTGCTGAACGTGGTGGACAACTCCGTGGATGATACCGAATATACTCCCTGGGAACTGGGATATGAAAGAAAGACCACGAATGTCGATTACCGCTACCTTTACAGGAACCTCTATGAAAACAACTCGACACACGAGACTATCTTTCGTATAAGGATCACAGACGGTCAGCATAAGCATACTACGACCATGGTTCCCGTGTATGATTCCAACGGAAATGTGCAGGGCATACTTTGCGTTCAGAGACCTGTAAGTGAACTTGATGCAGCGGTGAGACCTTTCTTTGTGAAAGTCGCTATCTCGACTCTGGCACTCGCCATTCTCATTTCCATGATCACCGTTATCTATATGAGAAGAAACTTTGTTCATCCCATCGGCAGGATCTCTCAGGAGGCAGTCCGCTTCTCCAGAGAAAACACTGTGGGAGATGGCCTGAGTGACGTAAGCAAGCTCAAGGAAATAGCGGAACTTGCGGAATCCATAGACAACATGGAGACTGAGATGGTGGACTATATGGATAACCTCACCACCATCACCGCTGAAAAGGAGAGAATAGGAGCGGAACTCGATCTGGCAAGCGCGATCCAGGAGAATTCACTTCCGAACAGATTTCCTGCTTTCCCGGACAGACATGATTTCGACATCTACGCTTCCATGACTACTGCGAAGGAGGTTGGAGGAGACTTCTACAACTATTTCCTGATCGACGACGATCACCTGCTGATAGTAATAGGCGACGTGTCCGGTAAAGGTATCCCGGCTGCGCTGTACATGATGGTGACGAACATCCTGATCACGGACAGAGGCCATATGGGAGGCGATCCATCCAGGATCATGGGCCATATAAACAAGACGCTTTGTCAGCATAACGATGAAGACATGTTCGTGACACTCTGGCTGGGAGTACTGGAGATAACCACCGGTAAGCTTACGGCTGTCAATGCCGGTCACGAGGACACTGCGATCTGCCGCAGGGACGGCAGCTTCGAGCTTTTCAAGACTAAGCATGATCTGGTGGCAGGAGCTTTTCCTGACGTGAAGTACAGAGATTTTGAGATACAGCTCGATAAGGGCGATAAGATCTTCATCTATACTGACGGCGTGCCCGAAGCCACAGACGGGGATAACCGCATGTATGGAATGGATCGCATGATGGATGCGCTGAATGAGGTAAGGGAAGGTACTCCTGAGGAGATCCTGAATCATATCGCGGAAAGCGTGAACAAGTTCACGGGAGACGCTCCTCAGTTCGACGACCTCACCATG
>JAZQAY010000041.1:0-11240 GCA_045545455.1 Anaerovoracaceae bacterium
AGGGCAAGCAGGTGCTCTTCGACGTCGACGTCTATGCCGAGCCCGGCCAGAAGGTGGCCTTCGTAGGAGCCACGGGCGCAGGCAAGACCACCATCACCAATCTCATAAACAGGTTCTACTATATAGACGACGGCAAGATAAGATACGACGGCATCAACATCAACCTGATAAAGAAAGCCGACCTGAGAAGATCTCTGGGAGTGGTGCTTCAGGAAGTAAATCTCTTCACGGGGACCGTCATGGAAAACATCCGTTACGGAAACCTGGAAGCTACAGACGAGGAGTGCATCGAAGCAGCCAGACTGGTAAACGCGGACAGCTTCATCAGGATGCTTCCCAAGGGATATGACACGGTCCTTGAAGGAGACGGTTCAGGCCTCTCACAGGGCCAGCGACAGCTCATCTCCATCGCCAGAGCCGCAGTGGCGGATCCGCCGTGCATGATCCTGGATGAGGCGACTTCATCCATCGATACCATGACCGAGTCCATCGTCCAGAAGGGCATGGATAACCTCATGAAGGGAAGGACGGTATTCGTGATCGCCCACAGGCTGTCAACTGTACAGAATGCGGACGTGATCATGGTAATGGACAAGGGCCGCATAATCGAAAGAGGCAATCACGAACGCCTGATGGAAAAGAAGGGCGTCTACTACAGACTCTACACAGGAGCCACCGAATGATAAGGAATCTCATCCCTGTATCCGAACGGATACGGGGATGTTTTTTGTTTTGCATATTCATGGCTTTGTGATATAATTAAAATATCTATGGGTATATCGGTTTTGAGGTATTTAAAAACAAGAGCAAAACATGGAAACAGGCAGCATATTTGAAAAGATAACGGCAATAACGGAACGCATGGAATTGGGCGAGTCACTGTTCATGATCCTTCGCCCGGTTTTTGTGCTGCTTGCTCTGTACATACTGATAAGATGCATAGTTTCCCTCATAAGAGCCAAGAACCCTCCGGAAGTCTGGGCATATCTCAAGATAAAGAGATACCGTGAAAATGAAGCCGGCTTGTATGAAGTGGTTTCCGAGGTGAACGAGCCTCTTACCCACTGGGAGAACGTGATCGGAAGAGGCAAGTCCTGCGACATTACCATAAAGGACAGCGGGGTATCCAGGAACCATGGCCTCCTCATAAGGGGTGAGGACGGTAACTGGACCTTCAGGGATATCGGTTCACAGAACGGCACCTGGCTGAACTCCTCTGAGGAAAGCGAAGTTGATTTCAGGGAATTCAGAAGAAGAGGGTCAGCTGACAGAAATGCATATCTTGATTATGCGGCTCAGCTTAACGGACCTTCACATAACGCGAATGAGTTCATTAAGATATCAAAGGGAAAGGGCGTGGAAGCTCCTGCAATAGATCTGGAGTACGGTGACGTGCTGAGGATGGGGCTCACGGAGCTCACTCTGATACCCATCTCCCTTGAAGAAAAGAATAACAACATGGCCATGAGAAGGTCGGATACCGAAGTGATGTCCGCAGGACCTACCATGGCAGCCCTGACGCTGTTTCAGATACTGGCGTTTTTCCAGCTCTGGATGGTAAAGGGGGACGAGCATTCCATAGTCCTGGCCACGGCCTTCGCAGGTCTCATAGCTATAGAGTGGATCTATTTCACTGCGGTGAGGATCACCGGAAGAGCGGCCTTCGAGATGGAGATAATAGCTTTCTTCCTTTCGACTCTCAGTCTGGCCGTAGTGGCATCCAGATCGCCTGAAGCCCTGATCAAGCAGATGATCTGTATCGGGATCGGCGTGTTCATAATGTTCGTCATGTGCATATATCTCAGGGACCTGGAGCGCTCCAAAGTAATCAGGATAGTCCTGGTGGGAGCGTCCGTAGTGCTCTTCATACTGAACCTGCTCCTGGCAGCCACCACCTACGGAGCGCAGAACTGGATAAGCATAGGCGGCATCACATTTCAGCCTTCAGAACTTGTGAAGGTGGCTTTCATATGGGTGGGAGCCGCTACCCTGGACGAATTGTTCAGAAGGAAGAACCTCTATCTCTTCATGGCATTCTCGCTGTTCTGCTTTGCATGTCTGGGGCTCATGGGGGACTTCGGTACCGCCATCATATTCTTTGTGACATATCTGATAATATCATTCCTGAGATCCGGCGACTTCTCCATGCTTTTACTGGTAGTGGGAGCCGCGGCAGCAGGAGGATTCATAATACTGAAATTCAAGCCGTACATCGCAGCCAGATTCGCCACCTGGATGCACGTGTGGGATCCGGCCCTTGTGGATGCCGAAGGTTTTCAGCAGAGCAGGACGCTCTGCGCTTCAGCCTCCGGAGGACTCTTCGGAGTCGGTGCGGGAGAAGGATGGCTATCCGGGATCTTCGCCGCCGACATGGATCTGGTGTTCGGTATGTTAATAGAGGAGTGGGGACTTATAATCGCATGCCTCGCGGTGCTTTCCATAGTGACGCTGGCGTTCTTTGCGATAAGGTCCATCACTTCGGGAAGGTCAACATTCTACACCATAGGAGCCTGCGGAGCCACGTCAATGATGGTGTTCCAGACCATGCTGAACATCTTCGGGTGCACGGATATACTCCCCTTCACGGGAGTGACCTTTCCCTTTGTTTCAAACGGCGGAACGTCAATGATGGCATCCTGGGCGCTTCTGGCGTTTCTCAAATCTTCTGACACGAGGCTGCAGGCCAGCCTGGCTGTGAAAGGAGGCGGGAAGCGATGAGGAAACTTGAAGGAAGAGCCCTTATATGTCTGCTCCTGATCCTTTCCATGATAGCAGGTCTGATCTTCTTCGTGGTAAGGCTTGAGATCAACGGACGCAAGTGGGCGGGATTCTATGCGAACGAGCATATCTTCTCAGGGGGCAATCTGATCGCAGGCGAGATCCTGGACAGAAACGGAAACTCGCTTCTTAAGTACGATGAAGAGGGCCCGCATTACGCCGGTGAAGAATGGCAGAGAAGAGCCGTTTCCACGGTAACGGGAGACGTGGGATGCAATATAGAGACAGGTGCCAACAGGGTATTCCGCACGAGGCTCGTTAAGTACAATCCCATAACCGGTACTGAAGGTTTCTTCGGCATGAAGGGAGGAACCGTTACCCTCAGCATCGATAAGGAGCTGAACGAGACGGCGTTTGAGGCGCTTGACGGCAGAAACGGCTTCGTAAGCGTTTACGACTATACGACGGGAGACATAGTGTGCCTGGTGAGCACTCCCACAGTGGATCCTCAGGATCCGGATGCTCTGGAGACAGCTGAGTCAGGCGCGTACATAAACAAGGTGATAAGCGCCACCTATGCGCCGGGATCCACTTTCAAGATACTGACGGCCATGGCGGCTATAGAGAATATACCGGATCTCGGGAGCAGGACCTTTACCTGCTACGGAGATACGGAAATAGGCGAAGGGATAGTGACCTGTCCCTATGCTCACGGCACCATGGATTTCGAGGATGCCCTTGCCAATTCCTGCAACTGCACCTTCGGGCAGCTGGCAGCTGAGCTTGGACCTGAGACCATGTCCATATACGTCCAGAGGGCAGGGCTTACTTCATCCTATGGATTCAACGGCATAGAGAGTGCAGAAGGATCATTCACCTTTGATGAATCCGATCTGAACGTAGCATGGGCAGGCATCGGCCAGTACGAGGACCAGGTGAACCCTCTTTCGATGATGGTCATGGTGGGAGCCATAGCAGGGAACGGAAGTGCAGCCGAGCCAAGCATAGTCAAGGGAGAGTCGGCAGGCACGGTGGATCTCATAAGCGCGGATACGGCTTACAGATTAAAGGAACTTCTGAGAAACAACGTGATCTCGAATTACGGTGACGATAACTATCCCGGACTTGAGATGGGTGCCAAATCCGGCACAGCGGAAACCGGCGACGGTAATCAGCCTCACGCCTGGTTCACGGGATACAGCGGAAACTATGCATTCGTAGTCATGGTTGAGAACGGCGGCGGCGGAGCTGACGTGGCCGGACCGGTGGCCAACACGGTGCTTCAGAAATTATATGGACAGGGAGAGTGACTTAAATGTTCAACGCAGAAAAAGTAAAAAACGACATAGTTAAGTGGATAAGAGACTGGTTCGAAGAGAACGGCCCCGGATGTAACGGCGTGGTCGCAGTTTCAGGAGGTAAGGACTCCTCGGTAGTCGCAGCCCTTCTGGTGGAGGCCCTCGGTAAGGACAGGGTGATCGGCGTCATGCTCCCCAGAGGCGTACAGCCGGATATCGACATGTCATACCTTCTGGTGAAACACCTGGGTATAAAGAGCTATGAGATAAACGTAGGAGAGACCATAGACGCTCTGGAAAGAGAGATGAGAAGCGTCATGGGAGAGGATGCTGTATCCACACAGGCCATCGTCAACCTTCCTCCGAGAGTCAGGATGGCAGCGACATATGCCGTGTCCCAGTCCGTTAACGGAAGGGTGGCAAACACCTGCAATCTCTCTGAAGACTGGGTTGGTTATGCCACGAGATACGGCGATAACGCCGGGGACTTCAGCCCCCTGTCAAGGCTCACCGTTCAGGAAGTCAAGGCTGTGGGAAGAGTGCTGGGACTTCCCGACGTATTGGTGGACAAGGTGCCTTCAGACGGGCTTCAGGCCAAGACCGACGAGGACAATCTGGGATTCACCTACGCTGTGCTTGACAGATACATCCGTGAAGGCGTCATAGATGATCCTGAGACTAAAAAACGCATAGATCACCTTCATAAGATCAATCAGTTCAAACTTAAATATATGGATTGCTTCGAATACGTACCCGAAGAATAAAAGATCCAAAAAGAAAGGCAAATATGAAACAGATTTTCGTAAAAGACTTAAAGAAGGATATGGAGATAATAGATTTCTTCATGGTGAAGTCGGTATCCGTCAGGACCGGATCCACGGGGAAACCTTATCTTGACGTTACCCTCGGTGACAATACCGGAGAGATAAACGGCAAAAAATGGGACGTAGGCGCCTCAGACCATCTCCTTAAGGAAAAGGATATAGTGAAGATCATAGCTGTGGTGAACGAGTTCAACTCCCAGCTCCAGCTTAAGATACAGAGGATCAGGAAGGCGGTCCCCGAAAGCAACCCGGACGACATCATGGATATGGGTGATTTCGTGAAGGCCGCTCCTGAAGATCCCGAAGATATGTACGGATACATTAAAAATGCCTGTGAGAATATAAAGGATGCCGATTACAGGAAACTCACCTTAAGAGTGCTTGAGGATAACAGGGAAAAACTCATGTACTATCCCGCAGCTTCCAAGAACCATCATGCAGAGCTGGGAGGCCTCCTTTATCACACCAAGAGGATGCTGATGAACGGCGAGAGGGTGTGCGAGGTATACACCAATCTCAACAGGGATCTGGTGACTGCAGGCGTAGTCCTTCACGATATGCAGAAGATCTTCGAGATCGATGCCGACACTGACGGAATGGCTTCCGGATATTCATTCGAAGGTCAGATGCTGGGACACATCATCATGGGCGTCAAATACGTGGAGGAACTGGCAGGCGAGCTTGAGATGCCATATGAGAAAAAGATAATGATAGAACACATGGTGCTGTCACATCACTATGAGCCGGAGTTCGGAAGCCCTAAGAAACCGCTTTTCCCGGAAGCTGAAGTGCTGCATTATCTGGATATCCTGGATGCCAGGATGTATGACATGGAAGAGGCGGTAAGAAATACTGAACCCGGCGGATTCAGCGACCGCATCTGGACTTTGGATAACAGAAGGATATATAATCCCAAGGAATAAAGGAGTAAAGAGTAATGATCAAGATGCCGAAAGAGGTCAGGGATATAGTCAGGACCTTAAAGGACAAAGGATACGAAGCTTATGCCGCGGGGATCTGCGTAAGGTCATCCCTTGCGGGAGAAAAGCCCCTTGACTGGGACGTGAATACCAACGCCGGACTTGACGCCTTAAGGGAACTCTTCCCGGAAGGTGAAGTGGTGAGCGAAAAGTTCAGCGTCGTAAGGTCATATGGAAATGAAGAGGAAGAGGATCAGATAATCACCGATATCGGGACTTTCAGAAAGAGGACTGCTGAAGACGGCACTGTTACCTTCTCGGATGACGTGAAGGATGACCTGGAGAGAAGGGACTTCACCGTAAACGCCATGGCTGACAACGGCTACGAGTTCATAGACGAATTCGGCGGAAGAAGCGATATGCAGGCCAAGCTTGTGAGGACCATCGGAAATGCTGATGAGCTTTTCAGAAAAGAGCCGGGCAAGATGCTTAAGGCGTTAAGGATCACAGCTGCTCTCGGGTACGACCTTACCAAGGATGTCTACGAGGCCATAGTTAAGAATCATGCCCTCATAAGGGAGGTACCGGTGAAGAACCTCAGAAGGGACTTCATGGCCATCATGGGAGGACCTAACGGCGGTAAAGCTCTCAACATGATCGTGGATATGGGCATGCTCTCAGATATCATCGGCGATACAGGAGATCATCTCTCCGGAAGAGAGAAGAGCGATCTCATGACGCTTTGTCAGAACATGGATAAGACCAAGCCCATCTCTTCCAGGAGAATGGGAGCTCTGATCTCCATCCTTTCCGAAAAGAAGGGCATGAGCGTAATAGACAGGCTGGAGTTCACAGGAGATCTAAGACAGAAGCTGGTGGACGTGGCGAAGGACCTTCCGAATTTCCATTTCGCTCAGCAGCCGGCTGCATATAAGAAGTTTATCTATGAACATGAGCCCATGGAGAGATCGGACTATCTGCTGAACCTGCAGAAGGCTCTGATGATCATCTTTGATTACAGCATAGAGACGAAGGTAAAATCCAAGATGTACCTTCTTAAAGAGTTTGAGAGGAACAACGAACCCATATTCGTGGAGGATCTGGTGATCACCGCTGAAGACCTCGTGGAGGAGGGGATCTCGGAGGATCCCGAGGAATGCGACAAGCTGCTCCATATGCTGGTCGAAAGGCTTCACATCGAACCCAAAAAGAACACCAGAAGGGACCTTCTCGAACTTGCAAAGAAATACAAGAAGAACAAGATGGCAGCATACTTAAGAGGAGTTTCATGGATCCGTTAGGAAACGCGAAAATTACAAAGATAAGTCAGGTCACCCCGGAGATGACCTGGTTTTTGCGTGAGCTGGGTCTATCCGATTACTATATCATAAAGATATACGCTTCGGTGGGGGAGAACGCTGTCGGGATGACGAAGGCAGATCCCTACTGGCTCCTGGACGAGTTCAGCCGTATGGGTTTCAAAAACGTCGACGGCATCGCCCGGAAACTGGGAGTGGATCAGGAGGATCCGAGGCGTCTAAAGGCCTGCGTAAGGTTCGCCCTTGCGTCATACGTTTCCGAAGGACATACCTTTGCGCCTTTCGCGGAATTAAGGGATAAGTGCGCTTCTTACCTTGATCTTTCACCTGAAAGGATCGCGGATGCCATAGATACCATGACATATGAGGGTATACTCCATAAGTCGTCCGGAGATGAGGGAGACAGGGTATACTTCTACAGGTACTTCATGGCGGAGAGCCGCGTGGCTTCCGGGATAACCAGGCTTTCGGACGGGGATTCCAGGGAACTTAAGAAGATAGTGTCCTCGCCGAAGGTCCTGATAAGAAAATATGAGGAAAAAAACGGCATAGAGCTCTCTGAGGAACAGAAGAGGGCAGTGGTAAGCAGTCTGGCGAACGGAGTCACCGTGATCACGGGAGGCCCCGGAACAGGTAAGACCACCATACTGAACGCCATCATATATATCCTGGAGGAATCGGGGCAGAAGGTTGCTGTCACTGCTCCCACGGGAAGGGCTGCCAAGAGGATAATGGAGACCGGCGGACACTTCGCGCAGACTGTCCACAGGCTTCTGGAATACTACTATGACGAGACCAGAAAGGCCATGGCCTTCGGAAAGAACTCCGAGGATCGGCTGGACTATGACTGCGTGATAGTGGACGAAGCATCCATGATGGATATTTTGCTCTGCGATGCTCTTCTGGATGCAATAAAAGAAAACACAAGGCTTATACTCGTGGGAGACAAGGATCAGCTTCCGTCCGTAGGCCCGGGAAATGTGCTGGGAGATATGATAGCAAGCGACTGCCTTAATACCATATTCCTGAACAGGATATACAGGCAGGAGGAGGAAAGCGATATCGTAATAAATGCCCACAGGATAAATCACGGCGACTATCCGGTCTTCAGGTCGGGTGATACGGATTTCGAGGTGATCAGGCTGGACAGTCAGAAGGACATCAGGCAGAGAATATGCGACGTGATAAAGAGCCTGGACAGAGATAACGTACAGGTCTTGACTCCTGTGAAAAAGGGTATCCTGGGGACGGGAGAACTGAACGAGGAACTCCAGAAGGTCTTCAACCCTCCTGAATCCGACAAGGAAGAGCTGAAATTCGGCAAAAAGACCTTCCGGGAGGGAGACAGGGTCATGCAGATAAAGAACGACTATCAGCTGAGCTATAAGAGGGAACGCCACGACACGTACGGCGGAGACGGGACTCAGGATGGATACTTCCGCGAAGACGGAAAGGGCATATTCAACGGCGAGACCGGGCAGATCATAGGGATAGACAGGGAAGCGAAGTCTGTGACAGTGGCCTTTGATGATGACAGCTACGGCAGGACCTGGGGAAGGCGATTCGCCTTATATGAATATTCCAAACTGGATGAACTGGAACAGGCCTTCGCTGTAACAGTCCATAAGAGCCAGGGAAGCGAATACCCGACGGTGGTGATCCCGATTACATGGTTTCCCCCTATGCTTGCGACCAGGAGCCTCATTTACACCGCTATAACCAGGGGAAAGAGCAGGGTGATCCTGGTGGGAAATCCGGATTACCTGAACGCCATGGTGGATAACGACAGGAGCGAACAGAGATATTCCGGTCTCAAAGACAGGATAATAAACGCTGAATACTACAGGATATAAAAACAGCAGACGGATCTATCCGTCTGCATTTTTAAATTCATCGAGGAAAGTCTCATCCTCTCTGTCCCTGAAAGCGCCCCTCAGGAAATCGTTTCCCGTGGTGAGACATATGAAGTGGACTTCACGGGCACCGCAGTCTTTAAGGAGCCTGGCGCAGCGGTCAGCGGTGGAGCCTGTGGTGAAGATATCATCCACCAGGAGGACAGAGGAACCTTCCACGGTATCCCTGTACTTTTCGTTAAAGGTGAAGGCGCCCTCCAGATTTGCGAAACGTTCCTCGCCTCCGACGCTTCTCTGGGCTGCGGTCTTTTTAGTCCTCAGGAGGCAGTCCGGTATCAGGCGGATCTTTTTTTCACGCGTAAGTCCTGCGCTGTTGAGACGGGCGGTCAGGCCTTTAGCGATGAGTTCCGCCTGGTTGAAGCCTCTTACCTTTCTCTTCTGATGGTGAAGAGGGACAGGTACCACGTAATCTACGGATCCCAGGAGGCCTGCAAGACTTTCATCGGACAGCAGCCTGTCCGCCATGATCATGGAGATGGGCCTTGCCATGTAGGTCCTTTTGTTATATTTCAGCTCGAATACGAGCCTGGCTGAGTGGAGACCGTAGACCATGCAGGAAATGACGGAATCCAGGTATCGCGTCCGGCCGGTCTCGCATCTTTCGGCCCCAAGGTCGATATGGATGCGCCCCCAGTTTATGGCTCTCACGCACTGGTCGCAGAGACAATAGGTCCTGGTCAGGTCTATGTATTTTCCGCAGCAGACGCAGTATGTCCCCATGGGGAACAGAAGCTGCAGGATCCATTCAAAAAAAGAACGGATGGGGGAATTTCCGGTAAGGTAGTACACAGTACCTCCTTTCACTCCCATACATCCTGATATGATTATATGATAAAAATACGCAGCATTCAAGTGCTGTAATATTCATTCAACCCTCACTTGATAATAAGAGGATCAGGTGGTATAATAAAGAAAAAGCGATCCGGGTCTGTGGTTGCAAATCCAGGCCAGGCACGGGCGAAAGGATCCACGTAAGCAGCTGAAGAAGAGTAGGCTGTGAGCATGGCGTGCTTTAGAAGTAAGTCCTCCGGAAATCGGATACAGGCAAGTGTGGGGGCAAAGACCAGGTCAGCCGGATGAGCTTTTAATTCAAGGAGGTATCACAATGAAGATTACCGTTACAGGCAAGAACATCGCAGTTAATGACAAGATCAATGATGCTATCGATAAGAAGTTTGCCAAGATCGGCAAGTTCTTTGCAGATGACATTCAGGCAAAGGTGCTGATGCACCCCGAAAAAGCCAAGGTAAAGGTAGAGGCAACTATTTCCGGTAAAGGAAACATTTTCAGAGCAGAATCAGTTGCTCAGGACGTTTTCGACGCCATCGACGACGTGGCAGAGAAGCTTCTTAAGCAGATGTCTAAATATAAGAAGAAACTGATCAAGAAGAACCAAGGCAAGGAATCCGTGAGATTCGAAATGATCCCTGAAGTACCTGAGGCAGAAGAAGAGACCAGGATCGCCAAGGTGAAGAAGTTCACCCTCACTCCCATGACGGCAGAGGAAGCCATCCTTCAGATGGAGCTTCTGGAGCACAACTTCTTCGTATTCCTGGATGCTGAGTCCGGCAACGTAAACGTAGTCTATAAGAGAAATGACGAGGATTACGGACTTCTGGAAACAGAACACTGATGATCAGTGATCAGGCGGCTGAATGACATCACCCCCGGAGACATCTCCGGGGGCGTTTTTTTGCCCTGAAGGATTGTAAACATTTTGTGATAATTGGATATTCATTTAGTCAAACGCCTTGAAAGAAAGGCTTTTTTATATTATAATTTTAGTGTATGTGCAAGTGTATATTTAATTAAGAAAAGGACGATCCATGAATCAGTTTTTTCAGAATATAATTTCAAACATAGGTATCAACGACGTGTTTGATATCCTGATCGTCGCTTTCCTGTTCTATAAACTTCTGGGCTTTATCCGGGAGACAAGGGCAGAGCAGCTGGCCAAGGGGCTTCTCATACTGGTAGTCGTCGCTTTGGCTGCTAGATGGCTGCATCTGTATACTCTCCAGTGGATATTAAGCAACCTGGTAAACGTAGGACTGATCGCAGTCGTGATCATCTTCCAGCCGGAGCTCAGAAGACTCCTTGAGAACCTGGGAAGGAACAAGCTCATAAGCAACTTCTCCGGAATTGACCTGGAGGAGGCCGAAGAGATAACAGTGGAGATAAGGGAGGCGCTTCTCTCGATGTCCAAGTCCAGGACTGGAGCACTCCTCGTATTCGAGAGGGAGACCAC
>JAZQAY010000042.1:0-10144 GCA_045545455.1 Anaerovoracaceae bacterium
TTCCTCAGGGGATATTTTGCGTATCTTAAGGGAAATGTGCTTCCCATGACCAGGCTTGCATATCTCCACGACGTACGTTTCTTCTTCCAGTACCTGATCGATGAGACGGATCTCACCGAAGCGAAGGAAACCAAAGATATAAAGCTTCAGGATCTGAACAGGGTGAAGGCTGTTGACGTCAACCTCTTCATCGATTACTGCAGAAAGTACAAGGTCACAGGAGACAAGGTGGTCACTTATTACACTAATGACAATAAATCCCTTGCCCGCAAGAAATCCTCCGTGTCCGTCCTCTTCAAGTATCTGTACAGGGACGAGATGGTGGATAAGAACATTACGGACGGTTTCGACCCCATAAGGGTACCGAAGCCGGGAGAACGGGAGATCAAGGCTCTGCAGGACGATGAAGTAATGATAATGCTGGATGCCGTGACTAACGGCCAGGGACTTACAGAAAAAGAGCTGACCTATTGGGAAAAGACCAAGAAGAGGGATAAGGCAATACTGATCCTGTTCCTGACCTACGGTCTCCGACTCAGCGAGCTCCAGCAGCTGAACGTAAGCTCATTCCAGTGGGGGAGAGGAGAATTCAAGATATACCGCAAGAGAGGCAAGGAATCCATCATGCCTCTTAACGAATCGGTAACCGCAGTCATCCACGATTATCTGGATAACGAGAGAAAGCCGGATTCGGAAGTGGCGGACGAGCATAAAGACGCTCTGTTCCTGAGTCTTCAGGGAAAGAGGATGACAGAAAGACAGATACGGGAACTGGTGAAAAAATATACGTCAATTGCCCTAAATACCACCAGAAAAGGCGGTTACAGTCCCCACAAACTGAGAGCAACTGCGGCAACTTCTCTCATTGGCCGCGGAAACTCCATCTTCGACGTTGCGGCTCTTCTGGATCACGAGCAGGTAACCACCACACAGCTCTATGCCAGACAGAAGATAAACGTCAAGCGTGATCTGGTCAAAGGCATGGAGTGGGAAATAGAGAGAAAAGAATAAGGAAAGGTATATTATTTCAGAATGAATTTAAGTGAACAGTTATTAAAAGAACGATTTGGTATAGATGAGCGCGTCATAGAGCTTGTGAAGGAGGCAGAAAATGAAGTACAGCTTCAGTTTGCTCAGCTTGATGACATAACTGCGTATAACCAGTACAAGGTGCTTAAAGTCTTCCAGGAGAACAGGATCTCAGACCTTCACTTTGCCTGGAATACGGGATACGGCTATGACGATGCCGGCCGCGATATGATAGAGAAGGTGTACGCAGAGGTCTTTGGTGCTGAAAAGGCGCTTTGCAGACCTACTATCGTAAACGGGACACACGCTCTGGCTCTTATCCCTCTGGGACTTCTGAGATCCGGTGATGAACTTATCTACTGCACAGGAGCTCCATATGACACAATGCAGACAGTCATAGGCATAACAGGTTATGAGCCCGGGAACGGTTCGCTTAAGGATTATGGGGTGACGTATAAACAGGTGGACCTTCTTCCCGACGGAAATATAGATTATGACGCTCTCAAGAATGCAATAGGACCTAAGACAAAGATGGTCACACTCCAGCGTTCAACCGGATATGGCTGGAGACCTGCCATGACGATAGATAAGATCGAAGAGTGGGCCAAGTTCATGAATGAGATCGATCCTTCCATCATAAAGATGGTGGACAACTCCTACGGTGAATTCGTAGATTATAAGGAACCTACTGAAGTGGGAGCTGATATCATGGCGGCTTCTCTCATAAAGAATCCGGGCGGCGGTCTGGCGCTTACAGGCGGATATATAGCAGGTAAGGCTGATATGATCGATAAGATCCAGTACAGGATGACATGCCCGGGTATCGGCGGCGAATGCGGACTGACATTCGGTCAGACAAGATCCATGTTCCAGGGACTTTTCATAGCTCCAAGAGTAGTAGCCGGAGCCGTTAAAGGTGCGATACTTCTCGGACAATGTTTCATGAAACTGGGGTATGAAGTATGTCCGGGACCTGAAGAAAAGAGATCGGATATAATTCAGGCAATAAAACTGGGAGATGAGGACAGGGTAGTGACCTTCTGCCAGGGAGTACAGGAAGCTGCACCCATCGACAGCCATGTGACACTGGTACCGTGGCAGATGCCGGGATATGAGGATCCCGTAGTCATGGCTGCAGGTGCCTTCAATCAGGGTTCATCTATAGAACTCAGCGCTGACGGCCCTATAAGAGAGCCATACAACGTATATTTCCAGGGCGGTATCACTTACGAACACAGCAAGATGGGAGTTTACGGATCCATCGATAAAATGCTTAAAAAGGGGCAGATCTTACTGTGATTTACTAGTTTATTCACATAATTATTTTACGGTGGATTAGAAGACATGAGAGATAAAGAAAAAATCAAAACTATAATAAAGGCAGCTTTTCTGATATTGCTGATCGTAGTTATCCCTCTGGTGATCTATCTTACCAATAAAGAATTCTTCACACAGTTCAAAAGCGTAGCTGACGTTGAAAGGTATATAGAAAGCTATGGACATCTGAGCGGTCTTGTATACATAGTTTTTCAGATTTTCCAGGTTGTGATCTCCGTAATTCCGGGAGAGATCTTTCAGGTCGCTGCAGGTTATCTGTTTGGACCTTTCTGGGGTATAGTATACGCCGTTATCGGATGTGCACTTGGAGAGATGGTGGCTTTCGGACTTGCCAGAGTGCTCGGAAGGGGTTTCGTACATCTTTTTATGTCAGAGGAACAGTTCAACAAGTATCATGAAAGGTTGAATTCAAATAAAGCATATACGCTTTGCTTCATACTTTATCTGATACCCGGTATACCTAAGGATATCCTGTGTTATGTGGCAGGAGCTTCTGAGATGAGATTCTTGCCGTTTCTCCTGATCTCCATGGCTGCAAGGCTTCCGGGCCTTATAGGTTCTATAGCCATGGGGGCTCTGGTAGACAATGGATCTTACCATATAGCAGCCATAATTCTTGGAATTGCCTGCATCATAGCTGTTCTCGGTATCATTTACAGAAATAAACTTTCTGAGTTCATGGACAGGCTGAAGGAAAAAAGAAAGGAAAGCAAATGAAAGATCTGGAGAAAAACTGCAGGGTAGCGCTCGTACAGGCTGAACCCGTCATGTTTGATAAGAAGGCTTCCCTGGATAAGGCGCTTTCTTTTATAGATAAAACTTCTGAAAAAGATCCTGATATCATCGTTTTTCCTGAATTGTTCATACCCGGATATCCAATCGGTATGAACTTCGGCTTCAGCATGGGAAAGAGGACGGAGGAGGGGAGAACTGACTGGAAGAGGTATTATGACGCCTCCATGGTTGCTGGGGGCTCTGAATTCGGCCTGTTATCAGAAAAAGCTAAAGAGCACGGAATCTATTTAAGCCTTGGATTCTCCGAAAGAGACGCTGTAAGCGGCACTTTATATAACAGCAACGTCATTTTCGAACCCGACGGATCATACAAAGTTCACAGAAAACTCAAGCCTACAGGTTCCGAAAGAGTTCTCTACGGAGATGCTGACAAGGGATATTTCTTCCCGGTAGCAGAGACACCATGGGGCCCCATAGGAAGTCTCATTTGCTGGGAAAGCTACATGCCTCTTGCAAGAGTCGCATTGTATGAGAAAGGCATTACGATCTACATTTCTCCCAATACAAACGACAATCCTGAATGGCAGGCAACCATACAGCATATAGCCATCGAGGGCAAATGCTATTTCATAAACGCGGACATGATAGTAAGAAAGGATTCATATCCTGATGATCTTAAAGAAAGAGATGCTGTGAACAGACTTCCTTACATGGTCTGCCGTGGAGGTTCATGCATCATAGACCCCTTCGGTCACTATCTGACAGAGCCGGTATGGGACCGCGAGGAGATAATATATGCAGATCTTGACATGGACCTTCCCGCTTCTTGCAAGATGGAACATGATGCGATAGGTCATTATTCCAGACCGGACGTCCTGGAACTTATAGTAAATGATAAATAAACAGAGGTTTATTCAGGTGATATGACTCTCTATATCCCGTTTATATGTATAGCCATAGGAGCGCTTATCAACTGGAAGGGTCTTCCTGAGAAGCTGCTCGAGGTCATCAATTTCATAATGAATGCAGCCCTTATGCTTCTCATGTGCGTCGTGGGACTTAACGTGGGAACGTCCCGGGAGGTGCTTGATAACATAGGAAAGATCGGTCTCAACTGTATCATCATGTGTCTGGGATCGGTGTTTTTTGCTGTCCTCATCATGGCTATCATGGAAAAGACCATACTACCGCTTGAAGAGATCAGACTGAAGCTTCTTGAAGAAAAAGGCCTTAACTTAAAAGCTGCCCCTGAAAGCAAAGGCGTTGATCCGCTTATGATCTGCATGCCTCTTGCAATACTTCTCGGACTGCTTCTGGGGATTTTCGTATGTCCGGATATAAAGGAAGGCACTCTGGATATCCTGCTCAATATATCTTTGATATTTCTGTATACAGGAGCCGGAGTTTCCCTTGCCACCAATAAGATAGCATTCCTTTACATAAAAAAACTGGGATTAAGGATATTGCTGATACCGCTTGGGATCTTCATCGGAGGACTTATTTCAGGCTTTCTGATGTCAAAGATACTCGGTGTCGATATGTGCTGGTCTGTGACCGCATCCTCCACCATGGGATATTACAGCCTGCCGGGAGCTTTCATGACGGAAGCTTACGGTGTCGAAGCCGGTATCTACGGCTTCATGGTCAATATATTCAGGGATATAATTACTGTTACAGCCATGCCGCTTATAAAACGCATATCCAAGGGCGCGCCCATTGCTTCAGGAGCCGGCGGATGCATGGATTCCATGTTTATCCCCGTTACCCGTGCCGTAGGTCCGGAACTTGGGATCGCAGGGCTTATATCCGGCACTATAATAACTATTTTCGTACCTTTCTGGCTTCCGCTGAGCCAGATGATCATGGGATAAAGGAGAAGACTTAAATGATAAAAACTATAATGGACAGAAAAAGCGTCCGTTCCTATGACGGAAAAGGCCTTACGTCTGAAGAGACTGAAAAACTCACAGAATTCGCAAAAAATATAAAAACACCTTTCGGTATCGAAGCCGAGTACAGGATCATTGACGGGAAGGAACACGGACTCACAAGCCCTGTGCTGACGGGTGTTGATACGTATATAGCCGGAAAGACTGAAGTGAAGCCCATGGCTGATGTTTCATTCGGTTACGGTTTCGAAAAGATACTGTTATATGCGATCAGCCTTGGCCTTGGCACCGTATGGATCGCAGGCACCATGAACAGGGATGCCTTCGAGAAAGCCATGGAGCTGAAGGATAACGAGATCATGCCTTGCATGAGCCCTCTGGGACATCCGGCTGCTAAACGCTCAATGAGAGAAACACTTATGAGAAAAGGCGTAAAGGCGGATTCAAGATATCCGTACGATATGCTTTTCTTTGAAAGAGACTTTGATACACCTGTTTCAGAAGCAAAATACTCCGAACTTAAAGAATGCCTGGAAACCGTAAGATGGGCTCCGTCAGCAGTGAATAAGCAGCCCTGGAGACTTGTCATCGGCGGCGATTCCATTCATTTCTTCGAGCATCACGATAAGGGTTACGTCCAGCCCAACGGCATGGATCTTCAGAAAGTAGATCTCGGAATAGCGATCTGCCACTTCGATATGGCACTGGATGAAAAAGGCATCGCTCATGAGATCGTAATCGATGATCCCGGGCTGGAACTTCCGGAAGATACGGAATACATATGTACTTTTAAACTTAGATGATAAAAGCTGCGGTCATTTCAGCCGCAGCATAATTTTTGTTTGACTCTTACCTTACGTAATAGTTTATATTTGTCTCAGGAGGACCATCAGATGAAAACCGTACATGAGATAAGCGAACTGACAGGCTTAAGAATAAGGACTCTTCAGTATTACGATAAGATCGGGCTTCTTAAGCCTGCGGCCTACAGCGATTCCGGATACAGGCTGTATGACGATGATTCACTTGCGGCCCTCCAGCAGATCATGCTTTTCAGAGAACTGGAATTTCCGCTTAAGGATATAAAAGCTATTATTTCAGATAAATGCTTTGATAAAAACAAGGCGCTGAAGGACCAGATCGAGCTTTTAAAGCTGAAAAGAGATCACATCGATAAACTTATCGATCATGCGGATAAAATGCTTAAAAAAGGAGAAAAATCAATGAGTTTTGATGCATTTGACAAGAAGACCATAAGGGAATACGCAGAAAAAGCTAAGGAGAACTGGGGAAATACTGAGGCTTATAAGGAATATGAAAAGAGATCCCGGGGCAGAACGGATATGGATAATAAGGAAATAGCAGAAAGGATGATGGACATCTTCTCCGATTTTGGCAGAATAAGGGACGAATCGCCCTGTTCTGAAGACGTAAAGATAAAAGTCAGCGAGCTTCAGACATTCATTTCTGAAAATTATTATAAATGTACAGATGAGATACTGAGAGGATTGGGCGCTATGTACGCAGCAGGAGGAGAGTTCACCGAAAACATCGATAAAGCAGCAGGAGAGGGGACCGCTGCGTTCGTAAACCAGGCGATAATTGAATTCCTTAAAAATAAGGAATGATAAACATGCATTTAGTTTTACATTATAATTCTTAAAAAAATAACCCGAAGTCCGTTTTTTAAGACTCCGGGTATTTTATTATATAGAAAAAGAACAAATGTTTAAAATAATCGTTGACAACGAACAAACATTCTGCTATATTTTAGAAAAAGAACAAATGTTCCAATAGGGAACGGAAGGGAGTTTGGACATGAAAGGATACAGGATAACCAACAGAACCAGATTTATAGCATTCGTAGCTATGAGCATTATAATATTCACTCTGATGTTCAACTTTGTGTTTGAACTCAGCACAGCTCAGTCAGCAACTGAAACCGAATATATCAAGGTCGGCGTCATGTCCGGAGATTCATTATGGTCGATCGCTGAAACTTATATGCCTGATATGGATACCCGTGAAGCTGTTTACATAATCAGACAAGTCAACGGTCTGGAATCAAATATCATAACAGCCGGATCAACTCTTGAGATCCCGGTATAAATCAATGCTAAAATTGCTTTGAGCCTCAGATTTACGATTTGAGCGATTTTAAGAGAATAAATCGAAGGTATGATATATCAAAAGAAAAAATAAAATCGCTTAAAACGCAAAATAGAGCCTCGCTTATTTTAGCGATTTTAAGCTGCAGTTTACATAATCGATAAATATATCGAAGATGATATGAAACTCGCTGAAATCGGCGATTTGAGAAGATATAAGGTAATACAGGTCGATCAGAGTTTTTAATAGTTAATGCAGGATCATGAAGATTACCGGATACATTGCTCAAAGAATAGTTTAAAGGTATATGAACCGAAAGGACTGTATAGAACAGTCAGTTAAATAATACAGAGAACAGATCAAACGCATTACGAAATGCAACAGAGATCCAGGAATATAAGATATTTCTAAATAATCATATACATATAAGAAAATTGCCGGGGGACCTCTCTCGGCATATTTATATAGCACTAACTTTTCCCAAAATTATGATTTTAGGAATAGTTACGGATCAACTTTTCGTGGTTCCCTTGTGCTTCAAGGGCTGTGGCTTTCACTCCCCCACCTTTCAACTATTCCCATAATAAAAGACTCCGGAATTGTTGTACCGGAGTCAGTTATATTTTTTAATGTCTGGAATCAAGATAACTCTGTAAGATTATAGCTGCAGCTTGCTTATCGATGTATTTTTTTCTGTCTTCTCTTCGGACGTTTCCTTCGATAAGCACCCTTTCGGCCATCACGGTAGTGAACCTTTCATCCTGCCAGACGCATTCGATACCTTTCATGGCGGTGGAACGCATCTTGTTCTCAAGCATAGTTCTGAATTCACGGACCTTCTCGGTCTGAGGAGTATCTTCTCCGTTTAATCCAACGTTAAGACCGATAACTATGGTATCACAGTTATATTCTTTTACCATATCGAGGACCTTGCCTGTGTCTTTCCTGATCCCGACCCTTTCCAGGGTCATGAGGGGCTGGGCTGTGATGCCCAGCTCGTCAGATAAGGCTATACCGACAGTCTTATCCCCTACATCAAGACCTATTTTTCTAGCCAATACTTCACCTTATTTTCCGATGTATTCCTTAAGCATTTCAGCGATAAGTTCATCTCTGTCTATACCTTTGATCAAAGTTCTGGCATTGTTATAGCTGGTAATATAAGACGGATCGCCTGAAATGAGATAACCGACCAGCTGGTCTGAAGGATTGTAGTCTTTTTCTTCAAGTGCCTTATAAACTTCTGTAAGTATCTGCTTGTAGGTCTTCTGAGTCTTAAAAGCATCAAACATGATCGTTTTCTTATCCATTTTGTGTCTCCTTTCATTTATTACATGCTTCGTTCTCTGAAGAGAGCTTATTTTACTTTATAATAATGTTTCGGCAAATGCCAAAGCATCTTTGACTTTAGTAACGTCCTTTCCTCCGGCCTGAGCCATGTCAGCCTTGCCGCCACCGCTGCCACCGGCGATCTTAGCGACCTGTTTGATCATGTTTCCTGCGTGATATCCCTTTTCAACAACGTCATCAGTAAGTGATACCAGGAAGGTTACCTTATCTCCTGATACAGCTGCAAATATCATGCAGACTCCCTTGTTATCCTTCTTGATGTCGTCTGAGAGGGATCTCAGGTCATTTATATTGTAATCTGCGAATTCAGCGGTTATGAGCCTGATACCGTTGATCTCCTTAGCATTCTTAAGAAGATCGCCGAGATTGGAACCCATAGCCTGCTTCTTCATTTCATCCAGTTCCTTCTTAAGGGCCTTGTGCTCCTCTACCTGGGATCTGATCCTGTCTACTACGGCTTTTCGGTTGGTCTTAAGGAGTTCGGAGATCTCATCGATCACCATACCGTCTGAATTTGCGATATCCAGGACTCCCCTTCCTGTTACAGCTTCGATCCTTCTGACTCCGGCAGCAACGCCTGTCTCGGATACGATCTTGAAGCATCCTATCTCACCGGTGTTATGTACGTGAGTACCACCGCAGAGCTCTATGGACCAGTCTCCTGCATTGACGACTCTTACCGTTGAACCATACTTCTCACCGAACAATGCCATGGCGCCGAGCTTCTGAGCTTCAGCTATGGGCATTTCTTCGGTATTAACAGGAAGGAATTCATTGATCTTCTCGTTTACCCTCTCCTCTACTTCTGAGATCTGCTCTTTAGTAAGAGGTTCGAAGTGTGAGAAGTCGAAACGAAGGACCTTTTCATTTACCATGGATCCGGCCTGCTCTACGTGAGTTCCGACGATCTCCCTGAGAGCCTTCTGAAGAAGATGCGTAGCAGTATGGTTTCTAGCGGTGGAGAATCTCTTGATCCTCTCTACGTCCATGGAGAGTTTGTCTCCCTTGAGGATACCACCTGATAATACTTTAACAGTATGGTAGAAGATGCCGTCTTTCTTTTCGACCTTAAGAACTTCCGCTTTGGCGTTTTCTCCGGTGAGAAGTCCCTTATCGGTAACCTGTCCGCCGGATTCTGCATAGAACGGTGTATGACCGAATACCAGAACGGCCTTTTCGCCCTCAGAAACGCTTTCTGAGAGGCTTTCACCTTTGATTATGGCCAGGACTTCGGATTCGTCATTCAGGCAGGTATAACCCGTAAATTCCGTCTGGGGTACGTCAAGCTCAACACTGTTGGAATCCCAGCCCTCATCTTCGCTGGATTTTCTGTTCCTGCGGGCACGGTCCTTCTGTTCCTGCATATTTGCCCTGAAGCCTTCTTCATCGGCAGTGAAACCCTTGCCTTCAAGGATCTCCTGAGTGAGTTCCAGAGGGAAGCCATAAGTATCATAGAGCTTGAATGCTTTAGCTCCGTCAAGTACTTTGGAACCTGTGCTGACCATTTCATCTATATATTCCTGGATGATCTCTTCGCCCTTATCGAGGGTCAGGTTGAAGTTGTCCTCTTCCACCTGGATGATCTTCTGTATATAGTCTCTCTTCTCTACGAGTTCAGGATAACCTTCTCCTGATACCTTGATGACTCTGTCGGAAAGTCCCTTCAGGAAGGTACCTTCGATACCGAGGAGTCT
>JAZQAY010000043.1:0-21342 GCA_045545455.1 Anaerovoracaceae bacterium
GCTCCATCATGCCGGGCAAGGTGAACCCCACTCAGTGCGAAGCGCTCACCATGACCGCGGTACAAGTAATGGGAAATGACACTACTATAGGCATAGCTGCTTCACAGGGTAATTTTGAACTCAACGTTTTTATGCCTGTCATGGCATATAACTTCCTTGAAAGCGCGAACCTTCTGGCAGACGCCATGCTGTCATTCACTGAGCATTGCCTTAAAGGCCTCAGACCGAATGAAGAAAAGATAGCTGAGAATCTGGAGAAGAGCCTTATGCTGGTTACAGCGTTGAATACTCATATAGGATATGAGAAGGCGGCAGCTATCGCAAAGAAAGCGCATAAGGAGGGAACGACCCTCAAGGCGGCTGCAATGGAACTGGGCTATGTCTCCGGAGAGGAATTCGACCTCTGGGTGGATCCTAAAAAGATGATATGAATATGAACACACTGCTCCGGAAACGGGGCAGTTTTTTTAATGAAACTATTGAAATCCGCGAAGGAAAGGGTATAATAGGGGCATAAGTTAGCAGAGACTAACCGATACGGATATAAGGAGACTTTATGAAATATCACATCGAGAAAAACACCGTGCAGGAGACCCTTGTCATACCCCTCTTAGGAAGGCTCGTATGCTCTGAGCATTTCCCGGAGCTCTTTTCGGATCCGGAAGCGAAGAGGATCTGCGATTCCCTAGATTACGACTTCAGTGAAAAGAAAAAGAAGATGGAAGGCGCCGCAGGCCTTTTCGGAGCTCTTGAAGTGGCTCAGCGCCAGTATGACTTAAGATGCGAAGCCGAAGCCTACCTCAGGGACCACCCGAAAGCGGCAGTCGTCAACATGGGCTGCGGGCTGGATGACACCTTTAAAAAGTGTGACAACGGGACCTGCAAAGGATACAACATAGATATGCCTGACGTGATAAAAGTAAGGGATGAGCTTCTTCCCGCAGGTGAGAGAGAGGAGAACCTTGCCTGCGATCTTAACGACTTCAGCTGGATGGATCA
Organism: Anaerovoracaceae bacterium; assembly: GCA_045545455.1. Classification (GTDB taxonomy): domain Bacteria; phylum Bacillota; class Clostridia; order Peptostreptococcales; family Anaerovoracaceae; genus RUG754. The sequence goes on from JAZQAY010000043.1 coordinate 1,000, forward strand.
GGTAGACGGATCTGACGGTGCTGTGTTCTTTGCGTCAGGTGTGTTCTACTATTTCAAAAAAGCCGATGTGAAGGCTTTGTTTTCAGAAATGGCAAGGAGATTCCCGGGGGCTGTGCTTGCCTTCGATTCCTGCAATTCCAAGGGAGCAAACATGATGAGAAAGACCTGGCTAAAGGAAGCGGGTATCACCGATGTGGGAGCGTATTTCTCTTTGGAGGATGAAAAGGAGCTTGAAGGCTGGAGCGAAGACTTCGGATCGGTCACCTCTGAAAGTTACATGAGAGGATACAGAGACATTTATAACGAGGTCGGTCTTTTTCATAAGCTGATGATCAGGTTTTGCGACAGCCTGGTGAGGATGAGGATAGTCAGGATAGGATTTAAATAATGACAGGGATAATTACAGGATTACTGATACCGTTTCTGGGAACTTCTTTGGGAGCGGCATGCGTGTTCTTTATGAAAAAGGAACTCAGCATGAATATACAGAAGTGCCTCACGGGCTTCGCGGGAGGCGTCATGGTGGCGGCTTCCGTGTGGAGCCTTCTGGTGCCCGCAATGGAGCAGTCAGAGTCCATGGGAAGGCTGGCTTTCCTTCCGGCCTTCATAGGATTCTGGCTGGGCATACTTTTCCTGCTCCTTCTGGATCACGTGATACCGCATCTTCATAGGAACCTTAACCAGGAAGAAGGCCCGAAGAGCCATCTGGCCAGGACCACAATGATGGTCCTCGCAGTTACCCTTCACAACATACCTGAGGGCATGGCGGTCGGCGTGGTATACGCCGGGGTTGCCGGAGGATCGGACCTTATAACCGTCGGAGGCGCCCTGGCGCTTTCCCTGGGTATCGCCATCCAGAACTTCCCGGAGGGAGCCATAATTTCCATGCCCCTTCACGCTGAAGGGCAGCCGAGGGGAAAGGCCTTTCTCATGGGAGTGCTGTCAGGCGCGGTGGAACCTGTATTCGGAGGACTCACCGTAATAGCCGCTTTCTTCATAGTTCCGGCCATGCCGTATCTTCTGTCGTTTGCAGCGGGAGCCATGATATACGTGGTGGTGGAGGAACTGATCCCCGAGATGTCTCAGGGAAAGCACTCAAACGCGGGAGTCCTGATGTTCGCCCTGGGATTCACGGTGATGATGGCGCTGGATGTAGCGCTGGGCTAATTATGGAGGGAAGGGATCACTTGACACAGGTCAGGTGATTCTTTTATAATTTTTGTATAAAATACTTCGTGCCCGGGAGGAGTTATGATAACGAATGAAATAAGGGAAAGGCTCTTCGCTCTGAGAGATGTGAAGTACAGGGATTTTCAGATGAAACTCATTCCGGGAAAAGATCCGGAGGATTCCATCGGAGTGAGGACTCCTGAACTCAGGAAACTCGCAAAGGAATTCGCTAAGAGGGAGGACGTTTGGGAATTTTTGGGCGACCTGCCTCACAAGTATTTCGACGAGGATCAGCTCCACGCCTTCATAATCTCGGAGATAAAGGACTATAAGAAGTGCATGGAGGAAGTGTCCAGGTTCCTTCCCTACGTGGACAACTGGGCCACCTGCGACCAGATGTCACCGAAGGTGTTTAAAAAGCACAGGGAAGCTTTAGCCATACAGGCGGATAAATGGCTGGATTCCGATGAGACCTACACGATCCGCTTCGGAATAAAGATGCTCATGGAGCACTTTCTGGACGAGGACTTCGATACGAAGTATACCGACAGGATCTCGGACTTAAGATCATCCGAGTACTACGTTAACATGATGATCGCATGGTATTTTGCGACGGCTCTTGCGAAGCAGTGGGACGCGGTTATCCCGTATATCGAAAATAAGCGATTGGATGTGTGGACCCACAATAAGGCCATACAGAAGGCAATCGAGAGTTACAGGATAACGCCTGAACAAAAGGACTATCTCAGGATGCTGAAGATAAAGAGCAGCAGGTAAAGGAGACATTATGGAACTGATATTTAAGAAGGTAAAACTCACTGTTTTGGATAAATACGAGGTGACCGACAGCAAGGGGAACCTGATCTACGACATAAGAGGACAGCTGATCTCATCAGGTGACCGCTTCAGGATAAACGATGCATCCGGAAAGGAAGCTGCATCGGTATATAAGAAGAAACTCTCCATCAGGGAAAAATACGTGATCGAAACGGCTGACGGCGTGAGCACAGAGGTGTTCAGGATAGACACCATGAGAAAGGTGCCGGAGTACAGGGCTAAGCAGATAGGATGGACCCTTAAGGGAGATTTTAAAAAGGGAAACCTTCGTATAACGGAAGGCCTCCACACTGTAGCTGAGATCAGGCCCAAGATGCTTTCCTTCAGGGAGCAGCTTAAGATCGACGTGAAAAAAGATGAGCATGCGCTCCTTGCGGCAGCTCTTCTTCTCGTAGGTGAGGCGGATACGGCAGCCGTCCCCGAAAACGCAGACACAAAGTAAAGCCCATAATTGATATCAAAGGAACATTGTGCTATAATCTTATGGTTAAATGTTCCTTTATTTTATTGAAAGAAGAAACGAATAATGAAATTCAGATTCTATTTAGCTTTAATAATCGCGAAGCTGTCGATCCCGGCACTTAAGATCACGGGGCATAACGCTACGGATTTTCCGGGGGCGCTGGCTCTTAAGATCTGTCCTGATTTCCTTAAATACGTGGCGAAGCCTGAAAAGATAATCGCCGTGACAGGAACCAACGGCAAGACCAGCACGGCCAACCTCGTAATCGACATGCTTCATGAGTTCGGGGTGGAGACCCTTAACAACAAGAGAGGGTCCAACATAAACAGCGGAATATCCTCGGCGCTCTTAAACGGCGTGAGCATTACTAACAAGGAAAAGTATCACACCGCGGTGCTTGAGATGGACGAAAGATCCGCTGCACGACTTTTCCCATACGTCAGGCCGGACGTCATGATCGTTACCAACCTCTCAAGGGACTCAATCATGAGAAACGCTCATCCCGAGTATATAAGATGGCTCCTTGAGAAGTACGTACCCAAGACCACTAAGCTGGTGCTGAACGCTGACGATCTCATGTCTTGCTACATGCTTCCCGAAAATGGCAGAGTCTACTTCGGCATAGATGAGCTCCCTACGGACACAGTGAAGTGCCATAACCTTATAGACGATCTTCAGATCTGCCCTGTATGCGATCATAAGCTCAGATATGAATACAGAAGATACAGTAATATCGGGAAAGCTCACTGTACAAACTGCGGTTTCGGATCCCCTGAGCCGGATTATACGGTTGGGAACGTGGACTATGACAGCATGACATTCACATATCGCGGGCCCGGATTCGAAGAGCAGATGCCTCTCATCGATGACAGACTGGTCAACCTGTACAACGAGACCGCTCTCATTACTCTTCTCGTACAGCTGGGATATTCCATAGAAGATATCAAAGAAAAACTTTCAAAGGTAGAGGTCACCAAGACCAGATTCAACCATGAGACCGTCGGAAGCATGAGGGTATATAACGTTCTGGGGAAGGGCCTTAACGCTTTCGCGGAATCCAGGGTATACGAGACCATAGTTGAGCAGCCCGGAGACAAGGAACTCATCATGCTGATAAACGATCTGAGTCTTGCGGCTCACTGGTCTGAGAACATAAGCTGGATCTATGATACGGATTTTGAGACGCTTAACGTTGATTCAATCAAGAAGATCGTGGTATTCGGAGACCGCGGACTGGACTACCGCTTAAGGATGCTATTTGCGGGTATCCCAGAGGAAAAGATCGTCCACGTGAATAAGGCTGAAGACGCCATCAAGCAGGTGGATATTTTGCCGGATATGAACTATTACGTGCTCTACGGAGCAGATCCCGGTTCCTTTGCTCTCGGAAACAAGCAGGCTAAAGCTCTCGCTGCCATACTGAGAGAGAAGACGGGAGCAGTGCAGGAAGAAATGGGACCTGCTACAGAGACAGGAGAGGAGGCGGAAGCATGAAAATAGAGATACTCTATCCTGAGATCGCCAATCTCTTCGGAGATCTGGCAAACATCAAGTATATCAAGTCTTCCATTCCCGAATGCAGGGTCATAGGCACTGACCTTAACACCAAGCCCAGATTCCTCACGGAAGGAGACGTGGATCTGGTATATATGGGAACCATGACGGAGAACTCCCAGATCGTTGCAATGGAGCACCTGGAGCCGTATAAGGATGAGATAAAGACTGCTATCGAGACGGGACAGCGCTTCCTTATGACGGGAAATGCCTTTGAGATATTTTGCAAAGATATCACGGACCTGGACGATATGCCGGTGAACCGCTTCCCTGAAAGGGTGGACAAAGAGAACAAGGTCACCAGATGCCTCGGACTGTTCGACATCAACGTGAAGAGGGAAGTTATGCACAGGCTTAATTCCCTTTACATGGGAAAGTTCGGAGACCTGGACGTGGTGGGCTTCAAGAGCATCTTTACCTATGCTGAACCCAGAGCCGTGATCCCTCCCATGTTTGAGACCGTGAAAGGCCCGGGTCTGGACAAGACTTCCATGGGAGAGGGGATCAGGTATAAGAATTTCATGGCTACATATCTCACGGGACCGCTTCTGGTGCTGAACCCCAAGCTGATGATAAGACTTCTTCTGGACTGCGGAGAGACTCACATAGAACCTCCTCACTATGCTGCTGCCATGGCCGCATATGAGCAGAGGCTGGAGGAGTTCAGAAGGGACAAACTGAATTATATTTTCTGATCAGATAAGACAAACACGATACGGCAGCATGTGATGAAAACGCAGGCTGCCGTTTTTTGATGCGGAGACTGCACACGGCATCGTGTGTCCGATTTGTAATCTTTGTGAAACCGAATGTGTTATATATTGATAAAAGTGCTTTGGATGCATTTTTGACAGCTGTGGAAACCGGTCGGGGGCTGTGAAATGCATTTATGTATTTAGGAGGGTAAGATGGTTTATGGAGCAGGAGGTAAGAACGCCCCGGTTTTGAGCGTTCAGACCTTTGGGAATTTTGAGTGCTTTATCGACGGCCAGCCGGTAAAGTTCAAGTATAATAAGACGAAGGAAATGCTGGCCTACCTGATCGACAGGAAGGGGGCCATGTGTACCAACGGGGAACTCATGAGCATCCTCTGGGCTGAGGATTCCGAGAAGAAAAAGTCATATCTTAAGAACCTGAAGGCTGACCTCACCAGAGTGCTTGCTGAAGCGGGGATGGAAGGCGTGCTTATCAAGTTCAGGGGTGCCATAGGGATCGCAACAGATAAGGTGGACTGCGATTACTACGACTTCATAAACGGCAAGGAATCCATGATGGGATCCTACTGGGGAGAATACATGAGCCAGTATGGCTGGAGCGAGCTGACCCACGCTTACCTTGAGAACTATTACGATATGAAGAGAAAAGAAAGCAAATAACATTAGGTTTGATTATAGTGGAAAGAAAAACCTCCTTTGAAAAAAGGAGGTTTTTATATGTATTGATCCTGTTCCGCCGATCAGGCTTTTTCAAGCATCACGCTTGCCTTGAAGAGGTCGCCGTCTATCACGATCTCGAATACTCCGTTCATCAGGCGGGTGAGGTCCTTGGCGATGGCCAGGCCAAGGCCGGAGCCTTCAGTGTTCCTGGACTCATCGCCTCTCTTGAAGCGTTCCATAAGTTCGTCAGCCGGGATATTAAGAGGATCCGCTGAAATATTTTTTACTTCAAGGAGTGCGTGGCCCTTACCGGCAGAGGGATTGCCTGTGGAATCCGAAAGATTGACGTAAACGCGGCTCCCGGTCTGAGCGTACTTTGAAACGTTTGAAAGTAGATTCTCGATGACCCTCCAGAGGAGCTGGCCGTCAGCCCTTACCATGGGGTCTGAAAGGTCGTTCTTCACTATCACGTTGAGATCGCGCTCTGAAAGGCGGTCTTCCATCTCGGCCAGAGCCTGGTTCACTATGGCGGTTATGTCTATATCGGTTATCTCGCAGGGGATGTTTCCGGATGAAGCCTTGGCAGCCTCAAAGAGATTCTCGGTCAGCCCCTTCAGACGTCTGGTCTTCTCGTCGAGGATCTCCAGATATTCGGGAGCGTGCTCTGAATCAAGGCCTTCGGTCTTAAGGAGATCCACGTAGGTTATCATTGAAGTCAGAGGAGTCTTCAGGTCGTGGGATACGTTCGAGATGAGATCTGTCTTCAGTCTTTGATTCTTGAGTTCGTTCTGAACAGCCGCGTTGGTTGCCTGAGAGATCTCGTTTATGTCTGCTGCCAGGCTGTCGAAATCGGTCACAGGGCCCTTTTCATCCGCTTCCACGGGGATCTTGTATGTGAGGTTTCCGGATTTGACTTCTTTGACTCCATCCCTTATACCGCTGTATTTCTTTACCAGCTTGGGAACCAGTATGAATATCAGGACGAGGTCAACTATGGCCCCTACCCAGGTCATAGCCAGGATCACCATGCCGATACCGATAAGCACGTACTTTCTCATGAATTTATCGGATCTGAATATTGTCCTTAAGCAATGTCTGATGCCGCGCCATACAGCGATCACTGCGATCCCAATGATGGAATTTCTGAGGAAGGTGCCGGCCTTGAGCTTCTTTACCGGAGTTACCAGACAGAACAGGGCTGCCAGCAGGCAGAAGTAGCAGCCGGCTACGCAGAGACACGTTATGATGGAATTCGACATTCCGTAGAAATAGTCATCCGGATAGTTCGGGGTGAAGCCCTGACCGCTCATGGCAGGCCACATGTCGACTATGGGGACGAATACAGCGATGGCACCGCCACAGGCAAGAATCAGGACCGCCAGATGTATCTCTGTCCAGAGCTTATCGAACCAGTTGAGTACGGGTTTGCCATTTTCGTCTCTTCCGAAGTTACCGGTCATCACGAGAAGCGCTATCACTCCGAGGATCGCCAGGATACCCAGGGCTGCTGCGAATATCGTATAACGGCCTGTGAGGTCGGCCTGAGTATGGGAATTCTGAAAGTTCACTGTCCTGAAATCGTTGATTATCTCGGAATAGTACTCGCTTGACGGATCGATGATCGATGTGTCGTTGAGCGAGGCTGTGCCGATGGCCTTGGCTGAGAAGTAGCCGCAGCCCGCTCCAAGCGCCGGGCACAGTATCCATAATAACGCCGCCAGCGGCTTCAGATGGTTTAAATCTTTCCTTTTCATTTCCTTCACCTTCAAATACCCCTTTCAATATCGTCAATGTTTTTCTACTTTGTATCCCACGCCCCAGACCACCTTCAGGTATCTGGGATTCTTGGGATCGATCTCGATCTTTTCCCTGATGCGTCTGATGTGTACAGCAACCGTGTTTTCCGGATTGTATGCGGGCTCGTCCCAGACCTTTTCGTAGATCTGATCCATGCTGAAGACCCTTCCGGCGTTCTCCGTCAGGAACTTCAGGATGCCGTACTCGGTTGGAGTGAGCTGTACTTCGTCTCCATCCACCGTCACCTGCTTGGTGCTGTCGTCGATCATGAGGCCGCCGGTGGTAAAGACGTTCTTTGCACTTTCGGCTGCAATGCTTCCCAGATTGGTATAGCGCCTTATCTGGGACTTCACTCTGGCCACAAGCTCCAGCGGGTTGAAGGGCTTGGTTATGTAGTCGTCAGCCCCTACGTTAAGCCCTGTGATCTTGTCGTAATCCTCGGACTTTGCCGAAAGCATGATGATGGGAATGTTCTTTTCCTCCCTGATCCTCATGGTGGCCTGCATGCCGTCGAGCTTTGGCATCATGATGTCCATGATGATGAGATGCAGGTCTTCCTTTTCGGCCACGTTTATCGCTTCCAGTCCGTCGTATGCCTTAAAAACGTTATACCCCTCGTTCCTGAGGTAGATCTCGATAGCCTGTGCGATCTCACGGTCGTCGTCCACGACCAGTATGTTTATGTTTGAATTGGAATTCTGTGTCATGAGTTTCCTTCCTTTCCCCTTCTCGATTACGAGTTTATTCCCCGGATTTTACGAAAGGGTGAACAAAAAACTTAAGAAATTATTAAGTCGTTATAAAAAAACGGACCGAAGTCCGTTTATATGCTCATTTCTCCCCTTAAGTTGGTCTCCATGGCGCGCTTGAGAGCGTCGGTCTCCATATCCTGACTGAAGAGGTAATAGAGTTTAGCAACAGCGGCTTCCGTAGTCATGTCAAGGCAGCTTACTGCACCGAACTCACCGAGCTTGGACGAGGCGGCATAGGTGCCGATCCTGGCAGTGCCCTGATAGCACTGTGAACATACCGCGATCAGTGTGCCGCCTTCGCTGGCGCGCTTTATGCTGTTTACGAGAGCGCTATCCTGTGACGGTATGTTTCCTGAACCAAAGGCTTCCAGGATGACTCCCTGGATCTTTTTTGTAATTATGGGCTCCAGGAGGTCAAAGCGCATTCCCGGGAACATCTTGAGGACCGCTATTGGAACGGACTTGAATTCCCGCATATTAAAAGCCGCAGGCTGTACAGGAAGCTGCAGGGCTCTCCTGCTGTACCGGATGTCGATGCCTACTTCTGCAAGTGCAGGATAGCTGGGAGACGTAAAGGCGATAAGGTCGTCCGCAGAAGTCTTGGTGGCTCTGTTTCCCCTTATCAGTTTTCCCGCAAAATATATAGAGACCTCGTTGGCCTTTCCCTGAGCTGCGATCATAAGGGAGTTTATGATATTGTCCCTGCCGTCGGATCTCACCTCGCACATGGGGATCTGGGAACCGGTCATGACTACGGGTTTCCCGAGGCCTTCCAGCATGAAGGAAAGGGCGGATGCGGTGTACGCCATGGTGTCCGTGCCGTGGAGGATGACGAAGCCGTCGTAATCATCGTATCTTGACGATATGGCGTATCCGATGGCATTCCACTCCCTGACTGAGATATCAGAGGAGTCCAGCAAAGGATCGAATTCCACCAGATCCCACTGAGGCATATCGCTGTGTCTAAGTTGAGAAATGTCGTCCAGAAGGGATCTGAAGTAGCCCTTCTTGGGAGCGTAGCCGTTTTCCGTGGGCACCATTCCGATGGTGCCTCCGGTATATAGAATGCAGATTTTTTTGTTCATGTTTACTTACCTCTCCTATGGGTACATTATACAATAGGAGCAGTTTTTTATCAATCTGTGATGCATTTCAGTCTGAATGACCATTTATATTTTAGAGCGTACGCCTTAGGAAGGGGGGATCAGTCCAAATCAAGGATCTTTGTATTTAAACTGACTTAAAATGGGGTATAAATCAGTCCGGATAAAAGTCTTTGCTTATGGACTGATGATTTGAAAGGCATTGATCAGTCCGGAGAGGATATTTTGTTTCAGGACTGACGATTTAAGGGTAATGAATCAGTCTGAGGAAGATATTGTTCTTTTAGACTGACGATTCAGTGCAAAATAATCAGTCAGAAAGAAAGATTTTATAAAAGGACTGATTTGATCAGCAAAACACATCAGTCCAAGAGCTGGATCCTTCAAACAGACTGATTTGATTAGCAAAACACATCAGTCCAAATGTCAGATTCTTTAAACAGACTGAACAAACAAAAAAACATCAGTCTGCAATAACAGATACAATATCAGACTGAAAAACTAATATGTTGCCAATACATAGTAAAAAAGTTAAAATATATATAGACGATGAGAAAAGGAGGCAAACCATGCAGCATGAAATAACCACGAGACATCCGCTTCTGGACGAGCAGGGGAAGCTCATCGAAGCGGGATACGCTAAAAGCCTTATACTGGACTATGACAGGAAGGCTATCAAGGCGGGCTCCATGAGGATAAAGGAATGGGACTATTACCTTGTGACCTGCGATGATTTTGCGGTGGCGCTGACGATAGATGATAATTCCTACATGGGGCTGGACAGCATAAGCCTTCTGGATTTTAAGAATAACCACCAGATAACAACGTCCAGGATGGCAGCCCTTACAAGGGGAAAGAAGAACCTGCCGTCATCTTCTGAAGAGGGAGACACCGAGACGAAAGGCAAAGGTTACGAGATCAGCTTCTATCACGGAGGGGATCACCGCATCCTCAAGTTCAGCATGATCAACTTCTGGCAGGGCAAGCCCATCATCGGTGAGATCCGCCTGGAGAACCCCGAGCAGGATTCCATGGTGATCGCGACTCCGTATAAGGAGGATCCTAAGGCTTTTTACTACAATCAGAAGATAATAGGCATGCCGGCAACAGGCTGGGTGGAATACGGCGGTGAAAGATATGAGTTCCCCGAAGGAGCGTCATTTGGACTGCTGGACTGGGGAAGAGGAGTATGGACATATAAGAACACCTGGTACTGGGGAGCAGCTCAGGGAATGGTGGATGGCCACAGGTTTGGCTGGAACGTGGGCTATGGTTTCGGCGATACCTCGGCAGCATCGGAAAACATGCTCTTCTATGACGGAAAGGCACACAAGCTGGGTCGCGTTACCTTCAACATTCCAAGCAAAAATAGAAAGTACACCACACACGGAAGCTGCTGCACTTCAGGAGGCACCACGGTGGAGACCCTGGATCAGGTGGGTGACTTCATGAGTCCCTGGAACTTCACCTCGGACGACGGCAGATTCGAGATGCTCTTCATACCCATCATGGACAGGGCATCCAAGACAGACGTGAAGCTGATCTGTTCAGACCAGCATCAGGTCTTCGGTAAGTTCAGCGGAACTGCCACCCTGGACGACGGTACGGTGATAGAGGTCCAGGACTTCCTGGGATTCGCCGAAAAGGTTTACAATAAATGGTAAAGTGAGCCCTAAATCAATTGCAAAACAGGCTCCCCTGTAGTAAAATGATAATTACTATGGGGGAGTTTTTGGTATGCTGAAAATCCGCAGCTGAAACGGACATGAGTGGGGTGTTTTTCGGCGCGGGGCGAGGAGAATATATGGATCTCAAAAAACTTCAGAACGGTTCAGATATAAGGGGAGTTTCACTGGAAGGAGTACCGGGTGAAAACATAACCCTCGGAAAGGATGAGGCCAGGGCGCTTACAAGAGGATTCATCCTCTGGCTTCAGGAGAAGACAGGCATGATGCCTCAGGAGATGAGGATCTCTGTGGGGCATGATTCCAGGATAAGCGCAGACGCTCTCAAGGAGACGCTCGTCTATACGATGATGGAAGCGGGAGTCAGAGTGTTCGACTGCGGACTGGCTTCGACTCCTGCCATGTTCATGTCCACCATCTTCGACGGATACAAGTGCGACGGCGCCATCATGATCACAGCGTCGCATCTGCCCTTCAACAGAAACGGCTTCAAGTACTTCTCAAAGGACGGAGGTCTGGACAAGAAGGATATCTCAAGGATCATAGAACTTGCAGAAGAAGGTGCTGCACCGGCGTCCGTGAGACCCGGATCCGTAGACGAGACCGACCTCATAGGAGATTACAGCAGCTATCTCAGGAATAAGATAATGATGGAGGTGGCTGACGAGGAGGATCATCTTCATCCTCTGAAGGGCCTTAAGATCGTGGTGGATGCCGGAAACGGCGCGGGAGGATTCTATGCGAAGCAGATACTGGAGCCTTTAGGTGCAGATATCACAGGATCACAGTTTCTGGAACCCGACGGAAATTTTCCCAACCATCAGCCCAATCCTGAGAATAAGGAAGCCATGGCTTCCATTTCCAAAGCAGTTATTGAAAACGGCGCCGATCTTGGCCTGATCTTCGATACAGACGTGGACAGATCTGCCGCTGTTGACAGAAGCGGAAAAGAGATCTCCAGAAACGGCATAGTAGCTCTGGCAGCAGCTCTTATCGCGGTCGAGCATCCGGGAACCACAGTGGTCACCGATTCCATCACTTCCGATCAGCTTACGGTATACCTGGAGCAGTGTCTGGGACTTAATCACCTGAGATTCAGGAGAGGCTACAGAAACGTCATCAATAAATCGGTGGAACTGAATAACGAGGGAATCGATTCGCAGCTTGCCATCGAGACTTCGGGACACGCCGCATATAAGGAGAATTACTTCCTGGACGACGGTGCGTACCTGGCCACCAAGATAGTCATTAAGGAAGCTCAGCTCCATAAGAAGGGAGCGGATATAGGAGATATGATCTCAAGCCTTGAGGAGCCGAAGGAGGCCATCGAGGTGAGGATCCCTATCGACGCCAGCGACTTCCCGGTCTACGGGGATCAGGTGCTGGCAGGATTGAAAGTATGGGTAAAAGCCAAGGAAGACAAGGGCCTCAGTCTGGTTGAACCAAACTATGAGGGCGTCAGGATAAACTTCGATCTTCCGGAGGTGAAGGGATGGTGCCTCTTAAGAAAGTCGCTTCACGATCCCATCATGCCTCTCAATGTGGAAGTTACCGAGGGAAAATGTGAGACCATACTTCAGATAATGGCGGCCTTCCTGGACGGGTACACCGGGATAGGCGAGATATAGCAGATCTAAAACACTGAAAGGCAGACATAAATGGATAAGAGGATACTTGAGATATTAAACGATCTGGAAGAAATGGGAGATCTGGATCAGGCAGCCGTAAGAGAAGCCGAAGCCAGACAGGAAGTGCTGGCGAAACCTACGGGAGCTCTCGGTGACCTGGAGGAGATGACGGTAAGGCTTGCCGGCATCACCGGCATGGTAAAGAACGACATGAAGAAACAGGCGGTTGCGATCTTCAGTGCCGATAACGGCGTTGTGGATGAAGGCGTAGCTTCGGCACCTCAGTCCGTTACTTTTTCTCAGACCATCAACTTTACCAGAGGCCTGACCGGAGTGAGCTCCATGGCGAAGTACTGGGGGATAGATCTTCTGGTATGCGACATGGGAGTCAAGATGGATCTTCCCGAAGAACTTCTGACCGACAGCATGGTAGAACAGGGCTGTGATGACTGCGACGGCACTGAGTGCAGGAACTACCTCACTAAGAAGATAGTCAACCGCAGACTGGCAAGGGGCACTGCGAACCTTGCCAAGGGGCCTGCCATGACGGAAGAGCAGTTTACCAAGGCTTTCCTTACCGGAGTCGAAGCTGCAGAGACATTTAAGAAGCTCGGATACAACGTCTTCGGAGTAGGCGAGATGGGGATAGGAAACACCACCACTTCTGCCTGCGTACTTGCTGCGCTTACCGAAAAGACCGCTGAGGATGTGGTAGGACGCGGCGGCGGACTTACTGATGAAGGCCTGGAGAAGAAGCACAGGATAGTCGATGAAGCAGTTGACCGTGTTAGAGACAAGGATCCCATGGAGATCATCCGTGAGGTGGGGGGCTTCGATATCGCAGCCATGGCAGGCGCATACATCGGAGCTGCCAGATACAGATTGCCGGTGGTAATAGACGGATACATTTCCGCTGTTGCGGCGCTTGCAGCGTCCAGGATCCAGCCTAAGAGCGTGAACTACATGTTTGCATCCCATAAATCGAAGGAACCGGGATATGTGCTCGCAATGGAAGAGCTGGGAGTCAAGCCCATCTTCGACCTGGGCATGAGACTGGGAGAAGGTTCAGGCTGTCCCATAACCTTCAAGATACTTGAGACCGCCTGCGCCACCATGAACGGAATGGCGACCTATGACGAGGGAGCCATAGACGCCGATTATCTTGACCAGAGAAAGGAAGGTAACTTCTTCTGATGAACGTATTCATTTCAGGCGGAGCGAAAAACGGAAAATCATCTTTTGCGCAGAACCTGGCTGTTAAGATGTCCAAGGAGAGAAAGTGCCCCCTCTATTACGTGGCTACCATGATACCCCATGACGGGGAGGACAGGGCCAGGATAGAAAGGCACAGGGATGACAGAAGAGGCCTCGGTTTCAAGACCATCGAATGCGGGAAGAATATCGACGTCGAGATCAGAAACCGCGGAGAGGGAGTCTATCTGATAGATTCCGTAACGGCTCTTCTTTCAAATGAGATGTTCAGGGCGGACGGTACGGTGGACGCTGAGGCTTCCATCAGGATCTCCGAAAGTCTGAAAGCATTGTGCAAGGACATGGACGGACTGATATTCGTGTCGGACTTCATATATTCAGACGGCGTGGAATACGACGAGGTGACGGACGGCTACATCAGAGGCCTCGCGATAATCGACAGAGCCCTGGCGAAGGCCTGCGGCAGGGTGGTCGAAATGATCAACGGGATCCCCGTCGACTACAAGGACGACAGAGCCATCCAGGAAGACTGGGGGATCAAGGTGGATAAAGAATGAGAAAACTGCTTATAGGTTTCTGCATGAGCTGGGGATTTTTCTGCTATATCCCCGGACCGAAAAAATGGGATGAAGAGGCGAGGCCTTACATGCTGGCATGGCTTCCCACGGTGAGCGCCATCATGGGCGTCATCTGGGCGCTTTGCTATCTGCTGATTTCAAAGGTACAGCTGCCGTATTTTGCGGCGGGGGCGCTGATAACCTGGCTTCCCTTCATAATCTCCGGGTTCATACATGTGGACGGATATATGGACGTGAACGACGCTTTGATGTCGAGGGCGTCCCTTGAAAAGAAAAGAGCAATACTGAAGGACAGCCGCTGCGGGACCTTCGCCATAGTCGCCATGATATTCCTGGTGATGATGGAGTTCGGGTTCGTGACGTCGGCTTATACCGAGAATCTGATATACCCTGCTGCACTCGTGATGATAATGGCTGTACCCAGAGGACTCAGCGCGCTCATGATGATGAGCCTGGAGCCCATGGAGACCAGCCAGTACATAGAGATGCAAAAGGATGACAAGGCCCGGGGATTCCTGATCCTTCAGCTGATCGTATGGGTGGCTCTGGCCTTTGCTTTTTCGGGAGGCGACAGGATTAGGGTGCTCATAACGGTACTTGCCTGTGTGATCGGAACGCTGGCTTCGATCTTTATAGCGAGAAAAGAGCTTCAGGGCATGAACGGAGACGTGGCAGGCTACGGCATACTCTGGGGCGAACTGCTTGGGATGATGAGCCTGATTATTACTTTATAAGGAGACGAGATGGTATTGATAACAGGCGGAGCGTATCAGGGAAAGCTGGACTACGCTCTTGAAAAATTCAACCTTTCAAGGAAAGACATATATACCTGCTCTAAGGACAAAGTGGAAATGCCTGAAGGCGCTCCCATCATCAACAACGTGGAGTACCTGGTGAAGGCCTGTCTCGATAACGGAAGAGACCCGCTTAAATATCTTGCGGCAAGAAAGAGCAGATGGGTAAGATCTGTAATGATAGTAAATGATATTTCCTGCGGGCTGGTGCCAATGGATGCGGAGGACAGGGCCTACAGAGAGGCCGTGGGCAGGACCTCCATGTACCTGGCCCAGGAAGCGCTGGCGGTGGTCAGGGTATTCGCAGGAATAGGAAAGAGAATCAAATAGTATGAAGTCATATATAGTTTTAGTAAGGCACGGGATCACTCAGGGGATCCTGAACAGATGGTTTTACGGCTGGGAGGACCTTCCGATAGTCAAGGAGGGCTACGAACAGCTGGCAAAGTTCAAGGAGGAAGGGGCGTATCCTGAGATCCCCGACGATGCC
The DNA here is from genome assembly GCA_045545455.1 of Anaerovoracaceae bacterium. Taxonomy (GTDB): domain Bacteria; phylum Bacillota; class Clostridia; order Peptostreptococcales; family Anaerovoracaceae; genus RUG754. The sequence continues at coordinate 16,439 of JAZQAY010000043.1, forward strand.
AAGTTCTATACGACGGGGCTCGTGAGGACCACGGAGACCCTCCACGCCCTCTTCGGGGACGTTCCCTATACGGAGATCCCTGACATGAAAGAGATAAATTTTGGAGAGTGGGAATGCCACACCTTCAATCAGCTTGCTGAGAAGGAGGGGGGCAAGGAATGGCTCGAGGACGCTTCCGGAAACTTCACCTTCCCCGGCGGCGAGAGCATGAACCAGTATACCGAGAGGATAAAGAGAGGGAACAAGGCGCTCATCGGCTTCCACAGGATGCAGGAACTGGCACACAGGCACAGCGGGCGCGACGCGGTGACCGTCATGGTGTGCCACGGAGGAAGCATCGCAGGCACCATGATGAACTGGTTCCCGAAGGACAGAGCGGTATTCTGGGACTGGGTGCCTCTTACAGGCCTGGGCTACGTCGTATACTTCGAGAACGGTGAACCGGTGTCCTACGACATAATGACCTGTGAATCAGCAAAGGGCGACAGTTGGAGAAAATCACAGATATAAATGACGTAAGACCGGTATCGGAACAACTTGCCAACGTACGGCTGGTTTGATAATATATAGATAATATTTTTCAATACAGGAGTGATGATATGTCAAACAAAATGAAAGCTAATCTTCTGCTTCTCCTCACGGCGTTTATCTGGGGTACCGCATTCGTTGCCCAGAAGAGCGGAGGAGAGATCGGATCCTTTACCTTTAACGGCATCAGGACCTTTATCGGCGGTCTGGTGCTCATACCCTTCGTGCTCGCCGGGCATAAGGACAAGACTCAGCCCCTGGTGAACAAGAGCGAACTCATAGGAGGTCTGGTCTGCGGATTCTTTCTTTTCGTAGCGGCATCGCTTCAGCAGTTCGGACTTGCATATACAACGGCAGGAAAGGCAGCCTTCATCACCACTCTTTACGTGGTATTCTGCCCCATCCTTTCGCTGATAGTCCATAAGAAAAAGACAAGACCCCTTGTATGGCTCTGCGTTGGACTCGACATTATCGGACTTTATCTCCTTTGCATGACCGACGATTCCTTCAGCATCCAGTTCGGCGATACTCTGGTCATCCTTTGCGCTGTGGCTTTCGCAGCTCAGATGGTGGCAGTTGACGAGTTCGTACAGAGAATAGACGGTCTTAAGCTTTCCTGCATACAGTTCCTTTTCTCGGGACTTCTGGGCATCATCTGCATGTTCATCTTCGAGGGACCTGTGGACGTTGCAAATATCATGACAGCATGGTTTCCTATCCTGTACGCCGGCGTTATCAGCTGCGGCATGGGATACACCTTCCAGGTGCTGGGACAGAGAGAGGCAAGCCCTACCATAGCTGCCCTTATCCTGTGCCTTGAATCCGTATTCGGCGTTCTGGCAGGAGCAGTGCTCTTACACGAGACCATGACCATGAGGGAGATCCTGGGCTGCGTCATCATGTTCGCGGCTGTGGTCATCTCCAACCTTCCCGAGAAGAGCAAACCGGCGGAAGCCTGATGAGCCTGACCTACGTTTTTGATAAGGATAAATGAATGATCGCCGGGTATCATTGCGTATTTTCGTAGGGATGACCGGCTTTGGTAAATAAATAAGAAGAGAGGCAAGATCATGATTACAAGAGATGAAGCTTATGAATTACTGAAGAAATATAACAAGGATGAGTTCCACCTTCACCACGGAAGAATGGTAGAGGGCACCATGAGGTATTTTGCGAAGAAACTGGGATATGCTGATGAAGAGGAATACTGGGCAATAGTAGGACTGCTTCACGATATCGACTTCGAGATGTGGCCTGAGGAACACTGCATCAAGGCACCTGAGCTCCTTAAGGAAGCAGGCGTGCCGGATGACATGATCCACGCGGTATGTTCCCATGGATACATTGAGTGCTGCGATGTGGAGCCGACCAGAGAGATGGAAAAGGTGCTATATGCCTGCGATGAACTCACAGGACTCATCGGAGCGGCCGCTCTCATGAGACCTTCCAAGTCCGTCCAGGATATGGAGCTCAAGTCGTTAAAGAAGAAATTCAAGGATAAAAGATTTGCGGCAGGCTGTGACAGAGAGGTCATCAAGCGCGGGGCTGAGATGCTCGGCTGGGAGCTGGACTATCTTTTAAGCGAGACTCTGGAAGCTATGAAGACTTGCGAAGAGCCGGTGGAGTGATCAAAAGGTTTTAGGAGATATTATGGACAAATTAAAAAAGAGGATATTGGAGGAGGGCGTGGCTCTCGGTTCCGACAGGATCAACGTCGACGGGTTCATCAATCATAAGATCGATACGTCCTTTATGGATGAGATAGGCGAGGAATTCGCGAGACGCTTCGCAGGTGTCAAGGTGGATAAGATCCTGACTGTGGAAGCAAGCGGCATCGCTATCGCGGTATCAGCTGCCAGGTATTTCGGTTTCTGTCCGGTGGTATTCGCCAAGAAGGCCAAGCCGAACACCATGACAGAAGGCGTTTATCAGGCTCCATGCATGTCCTTTACCAAGCAGACCCTTAACGAGATAACGGTCGCTGAGAAACACCTGTCGGAAGGTGAGAATGTACTGATCATAGATGACTTCCTGGCTCATGGAGAAGCCTCCAAGGCACTGGCCTCCATCGTGGAGATGGCAGGAGCCAATGTTGCCGGTATCGGGATCGTCATCTCAAAGGATTTCCAGGGCGGGAAGAAGGCTCTAGAAGACATGGGATACAGGGTGGAGACCCTCGCTTCCGTTGCTGAGATGGACAATGGAAGGATAAGATTCGCAGACTGAAAAGGCAGCGATCGTCTCAAATTTGACGATCCGTCGTAATGACTCGAATAATATGATATAGTATATAACTGAGCGTTCACATAAAGCTGAACGCTCTTGTTTTTTGTGCTAAAAATAATTGCTGAAAAGCCCATTTTTCAATTGATATAGGGGCCTTAATTTAGTATAATCAAAGAGTAAGAAACCCTATAAAAACCAAGAGTTTTATTCGTGAATAAGGAGAGAAATATGAAGAAATTTTTAGCAGTTCTGCTCATCGTTTCCATGGTATTCTGTTTCGCAGCATGCGGTGGATCCTCAGATGATGGCGGAAGCGAAGCAACATCCGATACCGTTTATCAGGTAGGTATGGTCTGCATCGGCGATGACAACGCAGCATATGACAGAAACTTCTACATGGCTGCAGACGAAGCACAGAAGATCCTTGCTGACAAGGGCATCAACATCGAGTGGACCAAGACCTACAATCACCCTGAAGGTGACCCCGTTGCCGTTGACTGCGAAGAGCTTGCCGGCGCAGGATGCATCGCTGTATTCTGCAACTCCTATGGTATGGAGCCCGCTATGCTCACGGTTGCAGGAGATTATCCTGACACAGTATTCGTAGGCATGACAAACGAAGGATCCTGGAAGGACGACCTTGCAAACACCGTAAACGCATTCCCTTCGATCTATGAGGGACGTTATCTTGCCGGTGTTGCAGCAGGCATGAAGCTTCAGGAAATGATCGATAACGGCGAGATCAAGGCTGAAGAAGCTGTTATCGGATACGTTGGAGCATACCCCTTCGCAGAGGTTATTTCAGGATATACCTCTTTCTTCCTCGGCGCCAGATCCGTTTGCCCTTCCACTACAATGAAGGTAGAATTCATCGGTTCATGGGGAGATCCCACCATGGAAGCTGCTACAGCTCAGGATCTTATCGATAAGGGAGCAAAACTGATCTCACAGCACTCCGACTCAACAACTCCCGCAACCACAGCTCAGTCCAACGGAGTTCCTCATGTAGGATACAACATTTCCATGAGCGACGTTGCTCCTGAAGCATCCATCATTTCTTCAAGAATCGACTGGACCAACTATTTCGTTTATGTCATCGAGACCATCGTTAACGGCGGAACAGTTGATCAGGATTACTGCCAGCACGGTCTTGCTGACGGAGACGTAGCTCTCACAGAACTCAATGAAGCAGTAGCAGCTGCAGGAACTCAGGCTAAGATCGATGAGGTAAGAGCTCAGATCGAATCCGGAGAGATCCAGGTATTCGACACATCCACATTCACAGTAGGCGGTCAGGAAGTTACCACAGCATTCGCTCTCGACACAGACGGAGACTTTGCTCCCGACAGTGAAGAGGCCGTATTCGACGGTGCATTCCACGAATCATATTTCCAGTCTGCTCCTTACTTTGCTTTAAGGATAGATGGAATCGAACTGCTGAACTAAAATTAATTATTCTTAAAAAGATTATTTTTACCGGAAGAGGACTGAGTAAAGTCCTCTTTTGGGTTTTCTGTCCCGGCCTGTTTTTTACATAAGGTCAGGGTCAGCTTAAGGGAAAGGGTACGATATTATGTCACAGACCACCCACGCAGTGGAATTCAAAGGCATAACCAAACGCTTCGGGTCCAATACAGCCAACGATTCCGTTGACCTTTATCTGGATCGGGGCGTTATTATGTCTCTTCTGGGCGAAAACGGCTCAGGAAAGACCACACTGATGAACATGCTGGCGGGAATATATTTTCCTGATGAAGGAGAGATCTTCATAGACGGAAACCCCGTGTCCATCAGATCCCCCAAGGATGCCTTCGATAACGGCATCGGAATGATACATCAGCATTTCAAGCTTGTGGACGTTTTTACTGCAGCTGAGAACATCATTCTCGGACTTAAGGAAGAGGGCAAGCTTGACCGTAAGGCTGTATCAAAGAAGGTCAGGGAAATCGGAGAGAAATACGGTTTCGAGATCGATCCTGACAAAAAAATCTACGAAATGTCTGTATCCGAGAAACAGACAGTAGAGATCATCAAGGTCCTCTACAGAGGGGCGCAGATACTGATTCTGGATGAGCCTACGGCGGTACTTACGCCGCAGGAAACAGAAAAGCTGTTCTTCGTTCTGAGGGCTATGAAGGATCACGGCAGAA
>JAZQAY010000044.1:0-5435 GCA_045545455.1 Anaerovoracaceae bacterium
AGATCCCAAGCTTATCTTCACAGAGGAACAGGTCAAGGCTGAGACAGCAAGATGCCTTGAGTGCGGCGCATCCTTTGTTGATGAGAACCAGTGCATCGGCTGCGGAGTCTGCACCACCAAGTGCGAGTTCGTCGCTATACATCTCACAAGAGATAACCCGGATTGCTCCACGATGAGACGTTCCGAAGACAAGATCAAGTACGTTCTCGGAAACGGAATCAAGCAGGGCATCAAGTTAAAATTCAAAGGTAAAAAATAAAGATAAAAAATTGCGGTCCCGGCCCAAGGTCGGGACTGCGGTTTGCTGAAGGTGAAATTGGAATGCACGAGTTGGGCGTAGTTTTTAAAGTAATAGAGACTGTGGAAGAGGTCGCGAGGGAGAACGACGTAAAGGAAGTTTCTTCAGTGAAGCTTCATTTAGGAGAGGTGAGCACTGTTATCCCTGAGTATCTCACCAACTGCTGGAACTGGGCCGTCAAGAAGACCGAGGTCCTTAAGGAGGCGAGGCTGGATATAGAGATCATCCCGGCCGTGACCTATTGCGAGGACTGCGGAGCTGAATACGAAACGGTGAAGTACGGAAAGACCTGCCCCAAGTGCGGAAGCGGCAAGACCTATCTTTTGCGCGGAAATGAATTCACCATTCAGGAAATAGAAGTCTGTTGACGCAGGCTTAAACATCGTTGATTCGCCCGTTCATCCGGGCTTTCACATTTATTATTAGTATTTGGAGGTATAATCAATGTTATTTCAGCTTTATTCTAGCCATGCCGGAATGCAGCTGCTCGGTTGGGTACTCGTTTTCGTAGGACTTATCCTCATGAACGAGATCGGACGCAGGACCAAAGCCGGTGGAATGGTCATCTTCGTAATCATCCCCATCATCCTGACCGTATACTTCATCCTTGCACACATGGGCATGTTTGGCGGAGAAGACAATCCTACAGTTGCTATCATGGACGGATGGTTCCATTACTTCAAGCTCTATGCGGCTGACATCGGATGCGTAGGTTTCATGATGATCAAGTACAAATGGGGACTTGGCAAGTATGACTGGTTCAAATGGTGGCCCTGGTTCATCGTTGCAGCCAACATCATGATCGCAAACGTTTCCGATATGGAATCCTTCCTCGCTGCATATCACATCACCGGCGACTTCAGCGGCGCATGGTGGGCTTCCAACGAAGGCGTATTCATCTACGGCGGATGGTGGAACCTCGTGAACGCTCTCGCTGGTCTCATCAACATCTTCTGTATGACAGGATGCACATATCTGCTCACATCCAAGGACAAGAACAAGTCAGATATGATCTGGCCTGATATGACCATCTGGTTCATCCTTGCATATGACGTATGGAACTTCGAGTACACATATCTCAACCTGCCTACACATTCATGGTACTGCGGCGTTGCACTTCTTCTCGCTCCCACATTCGCAAACGCACTGTGGAACAAGGGCGGCTGGATCCAGAACCGTGCAAACACCCTTGCTATCTGGTGCATGTGGGCACAGGTCGTTCCTGCATTCCAGCTTTCATCCAGATTCGCAGCAGCTCTTCCTTCCGTTTACGGCGGAGCTACAGCTAACGGTATCACAGCATACGATCTCTACACACCTGCTATCGAGCTCTTCAAGAGCGGCATGGGCAAGACCGAACAGGCCGGCCAGATCATCGCTGACATGGGTATCACTGCGGATCCCAGAGCACAGGGCGTTATCGCTCTCGCAGCTCTCGCTATCAACGTAGTCGTTATGGCATTCATTATCCAGCGCTCCATCAAGATGGGTAAGAACCCTTACTCCAACTGCGTATGGGAAGGAACCAAGGACTTCGAAGAAGCAATGGCAAGAACAGAAGCTGCTTAATAGTTTCAAAATCAAAGACACCGTCCGGAAGGGCGGTGTTTTTATGTGATAAAATCATACTTTGAGTGGTTGATGTTTTGTGCTATAATATTTCCCGCAAAATATTTCAGCAAGATAATAACGCTTTATGAAAAAACTTTACATGCTCTTTCCCGTGCTGGCAGGGGTCTGCTGGGGTACCGCAGGTATCTTCGTGAGAGGCCTCCAGGCTGCGGGATTATCAAATCTATCCATAATATTCGGAAGGCTCACCATGACGGTGGTCATGATGGGGCTTTGGATGCTCATTAAAGACAGGAGTCTCTTCATACTGAAGAAGAAGGACATCCCCGTGGTGGCTTTCACCGGGATCATCGGCTTCAGCCTGATGAATATCTTCTATAACTATTCGATCCAGTACCTGAGCCTGTCCCTTGCAGCGGTGCTTCTTTGCACGGCGCCTGTTTACGTCATCATCTTCGGCGCGGTCTTCTTCAAGGAAAAGATCACTCCCATGAAGATCGCCTGCATGATCGCAGTGCTCTTCGGCTGCCTTCTGATGACGGGGATCGTGGAGTCCGGACACCTTCAGTGGAGCCTTCTCGGAATCCTTATCGGCGTGGCATGCTCGCTTTCGAACGCGGTCTGCACACTGGGTTGCAACGAGGCTTCGGGAGTAAGGGGAATGCACCCGGTGACGCTTCTCTTCTACAACACGCTGTTTGCACTGGTGCCGCTGGTGTTTTTTGCGGATTATGGGGAGATCGGAGGATTCGTCGTGGCTGACCCCGTGAAGGGGATAGGGCTGTTCACTTTAAACGCCCTGATCACGTCGCTTCTTCCGAACCTGTTCTTCAACATCTCGTTCGTACACCTGGAGTCCGGCGTGGTATCCATACTGGCATCCGGTGCAGAGCCTACGGCGGCGCTGATCTTCGGCATCCTGATTTTCAGCGAGATCCCGACCCTCATCGGCTTCATCGGCATGGTGATCGTAGTGGGATCCATAATCATACTCACAAACTCCAAACAGAAGGACAAAAAACTCAAGGCAGAAGGAGAGGTCTGATGACCGTCAGTCCGGCAGCTGCCGGGCAGTCACATCGGAGAAAATAAGATGAGAAAACTTGTAGTTTCGATAAGAAATATGACGGATGAACAGCGGGGAGCCATCAGGGAGACTGCGACCGAACTGGGCTGGACCGCTGAGATATATGAGGATAAGAATGAGGCGGTGATCGCCGCCAAAGACGCCGAAGCGGTGTTCGGCGACACTCCCAGGTTCGCAGCTGACGCGCCGGAGCTCAAGTGGATCTGCAGCCCGTCCGCGGGTGTGAACCACTTTACCAAGTCAGAAGCTTTCATGAAGAGCGGAGTAATGCTGTCCAACTCTTCAGGCGCATATGGTACCACAATCTCAGAGCACATACTGATGGTGATCCTGGCCATGCAGCGCCGCCTGCCAGAATATCAGGCCAAGATCCGCGATAAGGAATGGTTCCGGGGATATCAGATCAGGTCCATCAAAGGAAGCCGCATACTGATCATGGGAACAGGCGATATCGGAAGTTCAGCAGCCTCGAGGCTCAGGGCTTTCGGACCTGAGCGTATCGTGGGGATGAACACCACGGGTGCAGATGAGTCAGGATTATATGATGAGATGATTACACCATCTGGGCTTAATGACGTGCTGCCGGAGACGGACATAGTCGTAATGTCGCTTCCGCTCACCGCGAAGACGCATCACATAATGGATAAAGAAAAGCTGGCCCTGCTTCCCGACGGAGCGCTGATCGTCAACGTGGGAAGGGGAGCCACTATAGATCAGGAAGCATTGGTTGCTGAACTTCAGGCAGGACGCCTGAGAGCAGCGCTGGATGTTTTCGAAAAAGAGCCGATCCCTGAAGATTCGGAGCTTTGGGACTGCCCCAATCTTTTGATAACGCCCCACATTTCAGGAGACATGCTGCTCCCGTATACGGTCGAAAAGATCGTGGAGCAGTTCCTGGAGGGCTTCCGCAGGTATGCGGCAGGGGAGAAGCCGCTTCGAGCGGTAGAGCTTGAGAAGGGGTATTGATGCTTAATGGCCTTGAGAAGCAAAGTAAGCCTAAAGTGGAGTTTTTCTCAAATCAGGCTTACCTTGTGGTCTAAGCAGTGGTCGGGAATAAGCCTAAAACATACTTTTTATTCAAATAGGCTTATTGGATGGATTTTCAGTCGTAAGGAGTTATTGATGTTTAAGGAATATGCGCGCAGGCTTACGATATGCATAATAGGACTGGTGCTGTACGCACTCGGGAATTACTTCGGAGTGCTGGCGGGCTGGGCCGGGACCAATGGCTGGAACACTCTCGGGCTTGGAGTAGCCGGGATCACCGGCCTGAGTTTCGGCACGTCGATCTTTCTGATAAGCGTGGTCATTTTAGTGATCGACTTCATCGGCAAAGGCAAGCTGGGGATCGGGACGTTTCTCAACGCTACGCTTATCGCGTGGTTTTCTGATGTGTTTCTGAACACGCTTGACTTCATACCCGCGCCGTCATCTTATGCCATGGGTGTGTGCTATACGCTTTTCGGTCAGCTGATAATCGCCTTTGCGACAGTGGTGTACATGAGTACAGCTCTCGGTGCAGGGCCTCGCGATACGCTGATGGTAATCTGCAGCAAAGCATTCCCTAAAGTCCCTGTAGGTTTCGTCAAGTTCGTGCTGGAGATGATTGCCCTCGGGGCAGGGGTCCTGATGGGTGCGCCATTCGGACTTGGGACTGTGCTGGTAGTAGCCCTTCAGGCAAGCTTCTTCCAGTTCGCCTGCTACGTCACGAAGTTCGTACCAAGAGAGGTACAGAATGAAGACCTGGCGGACACCTGGAGACGGATAACAGCAAAACACTGAAATTGCAAAACGCCCTTTGAAGAGGGCGATTTTTTAGACTTGTCCTTTGGTAATCTATGAATGTAAGATGAAACACCGACGAAGGAGGATGAGTCATGAAGAAGATATTTTTTACGATAACAGGTACTAATTTCCGTTACGGAAAGGACTTTATGGAACCGGGCATGACTGTCCGCCTGGTTAAGGAACCCGATAACGACTACGATAACGAGGCCATCAAGGTAGAGATGGAAGGCCTCGGACAGATCGGCTATGTGGCGAACAGCATAAGCACCGTGCTGGGTGAGAGCTACAGCGCAGGCCGCATCTACGACAAGATCGGGGACGAGGCAGAGGGCACCGTGGTCTATGTGCTTGATGGCGGCGTGCTTTGCAGCATTGAAATCGAGTAGTCACTTCTTTCAAATATCAAATATCAAACACCAAAAGAACTCCGGGCGCATGCTGTGTGGCCCGGAGTTTCTTTTTTGTATTCAGGGGTTTTCCTACTAAAACAAGCAATGGGCCATCCGGTAGGATGACCCATAAATAATTCTATCTATAATGTACACTTATACCTCGTACTGCTCAGCCAGCCGTGCGACCTCGGCTTTCATCATGTCCACGACCTTGGCGGGGGCCACGAGCCTGACGCCGGGGCCCAGGGCCATGATCCAGCCCAGGAACTGGTTGCTGACCGCGACGCTGACGCTTACC
>JAZQAY010000045.1:0-22774 GCA_045545455.1 Anaerovoracaceae bacterium
TCTGTATGTTCCCGGCGGTACTGCTGCGTATCCTTCAACCGTCCTTATGGATATAATTCCTGCGAGGATAGCAGGAGTCGGGGAAGTTATCATGGTGAGCCCGCCGGGGAAGGATGGGAAGCTTGATCCTGTGATACTGTCTGCGGCTAAGATAGCTGGGGCGGACCGAATATTCAAGGCGGGCGGTGCTCAGATCATAGCTGCGCTTTCCTATGGTACCGAGTCCATACCAAGGGTCGATAAGATAGTGGGGCCCGGTAATGCCTTTGTCGCTGAAGCCAAACGCCAGGTCTTCGGACGGGTCGCCATCGATATGATCGCAGGCCCCAGTGAGATCCTGGTGGTATCTGACGGCAAGTCAGATCCTTCTCATGTGGCAGCTGACATGCTTTCGCAGGCCGAGCATGACAAGATGGCATCTGCTGTTCTTGTTACTGATTCAGATTATCTGGCATATCAGGTAAGGGACGAGATAGAGAAACAGCTGTTGACCCTTGAAAGAGAAGATATAGCCAGAGCATCCATAGATGATAACGGCAAGATAATAGTGGCAGATGACCTTCTGCAGGCCATCGATATCGCAAACGAGATAGCTCCTGAACATCTGGAACTCATGGTAGATGAACCATTCAGCCTGCTGGACTCCATAGGGCACGCCGGCTCCATCTTCATGGGAAGGAATTGCCCGGAAGCTCTGGGAGACTATTTCGCAGGTCCCAATCACACGCTTCCGACAAGCGGTACAGCGAGATTCTCAAGTCCTCTTTCGGTGGACGATTTCGTGAAGAGATCCCAGTATACGTATTATACCAGAGATGCTCTCTCCAGGGTGGCATATGAGATAGCAGCATTCGCCAACAAGGAAGGGTTGACAGGTCACGCGAGATCAGCTGTTATAAGATGTGAGGAAGAACAGTAATAAAAGCATTGAGAACTATCGCATTATAAATCTATCAAAGAATGCGAGATCCGGAGTAAAAGAATGAAAAGATTCCTGAGCAGTAAATATAAGGCTCTCAAACCATACACGCCCGGCGAACAGCCACGGGATATGAAATATATCAAACTGAATACCAATGAGTCTCCGTTTCCTCCGTCTGAGAAGGCGGTAAGACTTGCAGAAGAGACGGTCAAAAGGCTAAACCTATATTCGGATCCCGACATGAAGGAACTGAGAAAGACACTTTCTGGTAAATCCGGAGTGTCACCTGATCAGGTAACAGCAACAAACGGATCGGATGAATTCCTTAACTTCTGCTTTATGGCTTTCTGTGATGAGGAGCATCCCATATATTTTCCGGATATCACATATGGATTTTATCCTGTGTTCGGTGATATAAACAGAGTGCCTTACGAAGAGATTCCGCTTAAGGAAGACCTTACCATAGATCTGGATGACTATATGGACCTTAAAGGCACGATCCTTCTGGCAAACCCCAACGCACCGACTGGTATAGCGATCCCGAGAGCTGACATAGAGCGGCTTGTAAGGAAGGACCCCGAAAGGCTCATCATAGTAGATGAGGCTTACGTCGATTTCGGCGCTGAGAGCTGTGTGCCTCTTGTCGGTAAATACGACAACCTGATAGTTGTCCAGACGTTTTCCAAATCAAGATCATTGGCAGGAGCAAGACTGGGGTTCGGCTTCGGAAGCAGAGAGCTTATCAGGGATATAGATACCATCAGATATTCCACTAATCCGTATAATGTGAATTCTGTCACCCAGGCCATGGGGATCGGTTCACTTATGGATGAAGGATATACCCTGAAGAACTCTGAAACAATCGAGGCCAACAGGAAGTATACCGCTGAAGCTCTTAAGGATCTCGGCTTCAGGATGACTGATTCACTTGCGAATTTTATATTTTGCGAATCACCTGATATAGATGGAGAGGAGCTCTACCTGAAGCTTAAAGCTAACGGGATCCTGATAAGGAATTTCACTAAAGACAGGATCAAGAATTTCAACAGGATAACCATCGGAACAATGGATCAGATGGAAGCTCTTATAGATAAGATCAAGGACATCCTGAAATAGCTAAGCAAACCTCAGGATATCACTTATGGAGGAAAAAATGAGAACTGCAGAAGTTCGCCGCAGGACCAGCGAGACAAACGTAATGATAAGACTTGTGCTTGACGGCAAAGGAGAATCAGACATCAAGACTGGTGTGGGTTTCATGGATCACATGCTTACGCTTTTCGCTAAGCACGGCAGATTTGACCTGGAAGTTTTCTGTGAAGGGGATACCTTTGTGGATGATCATCACACCACAGAGGATCTGGGCATAGCACTGGGTACAGCTTTCTCCGAAGCGCTTGGAGAGAAACGCGGGATCAGGCGCTATGGGTCAGCTATCATTCCGATGGACGAATCACTTATCCTGACCTCGGTGGATATCTCGGGAAGAGCTTATCTGGGATATGATCTTGATATCCCCACTGAGAAGGTAGGGACTTTCGACACCGAACTTGTGGAGGAATTCCTTATGGGCTTCGTAAGGAAGGCCGAGATCACTATTCATGTGAGGGAACTTGCAGGAACCAACTCTCATCACATGATCGAGGGAGCTTTCAAATCCCTGGCAAGAAGTCTTAAGAAAGCGGTATCGCTGGATCCTGATAATATGGATGAGATACCTTCCACGAAGGGAGTGCTCTGATGATTGGGATCATAGATTACGGTGTGGGGAATCTCTTTTCTCTTAAGTGCAGTCTTCAGGCCATCGGTCAGGAGGCGGTGGTGTCCTCCGACAGAAAAGTGCTTGAGAGAGCTGACCATCTTATACTTCCCGGAGTAGGAGCCTTCAGGGACGCAGCAGAGAAACTGAGAAGAAGCGGCATGGCGGAACTTGTAACAGATGAAGCCCTAAAGGGCAAGCCCATACTCGGGATCTGCCTCGGGATGCAGCTTCTGTTTGAGAGAAGCTATGAGTATGGAGACTATCAGGGTCTGGGTCTCCTTAAGGGATCGGTCATACCACTTAAAGGGAAGATCCCCGATGAACTTAAGGTCCCTCATATGGGATGGAACAGCCTTAAAATAGTGAGAGATCATCCTCTTCTCAAAAGGACTAAAGAGGGAGATCATGTGTATTTCGTCCATTCATTCTTTGCAGACGGATGTGAGGACAGCCTTATCACTTCTTCGGAATACGGCTGTGAGATAACAGCGGCTGTTGGAAAGGATAACATCTGTGGCTGCCAGTTCCACCCGGAGAAGAGCGGGCAGGCAGGACTCGATATACTTAGAAGTTTCGCGGAGGACGTCAAATGATAATATATCCCGCAATCGATATTTTTGAAGGCAAGGCTGTCAGACTGTTAAAGGGAAACTATGACGAGATGACGGTGTACAGTGATGATCCTTCTGAGGTCGCCATGGATTTCGTGAGATCAGGGGCGGATCATATCCACATAGTCGACCTGGAGGCTGCCAGATCAGGCGAGACGCCCAATATGGAGAGCGTATTAAGGATCAAGGAGCGCTCAGGAGTGTTCTGCGAGATAGGCGGCGGCATCAGATCGATGGAGACGGCTTCGAAGTACCTTGAAGCAGGCGTTGACCGGGTGATACTGGGAACGGCTGCCGTGGAGGACAGGGATTTCCTGGGATCCGCTGTGAGACGGTTCGGATCCGGCATCGCAGTCGGTGCAGATCTAAGGAATAGTGTAGTTTCCGTCAGAGGCTGGACCAGGGATTCCGGGATCCATGCCGTGGATTTCATGAGAGATCTGGAGTCGTTTGGGGTGGATACGGTCATAATGACGGACATATCCAAAGACGGTGCCATGCAGGGGACAAACAGGGAATTATACAGGACCATTTCTGAGATGTTTAAGATAAACATAGTGGCATCCGGAGGAGTGTCTTCCCTGGATGACCTGAGAGCCCTGAAAGAAATGGGACTCTCAGGCGCCATAATCGGAAAGGCATATTATACAGGTGCGATCGATCTCAGGCAGGCGATCATAGAAAGTGAATGACAATGATAACAAAGAGAATAATACCATGCCTTGACGTCAGAGACGGCAGAGTGGTCAAGGGCACCAATTTCAAAGGATTAAAGGACGTGGCATCCCCGGTGGAACTTGCAGCATATTATTCAGGATGCGGTGCGGATGAGCTGGTATTCTACGATATCACCGCATCAGCTGAAGGAAGGAAACTCTTCACGGACATCCTTAAGAAGACTGCATCTAAAGTCTTCATACCGCTTACCGTAGGCGGCGGAATAAACACTGTTGAGGATTTCTCGAGAGTGCTTAACTGCGGGGCAGACAAGGTAAGCGTGAATTCCGGCGCGATCAGGGATCACGGCCTTATCAGAAAGGCTGCAGGAATATACGGAGACCAGTGCGTAGTGCTCTCGGCTGATGTGAAGAGAGTGGATGGGAAGTTCAGAGTGTTCGCCAAGGGAGGAAGAGAAGACACCGGACTCGACGCGCTGGAATGGATCAGGTTCTGCGTGGATGAAGGAGCAGGTGAGGTCGTGCTGAATTCCATAGATACAGACGGTGTCAAACAGGGATTTGACCTGGAGATGCTAGATAAAGTTACATCTATCGTACAGGTCCCTGTCATAGCATCGGGAGGAGCCGGATGCATAGATGATTTCATAGAACTTTTCGATAAGGTCCCGGGAGTGGATGCGGGGCTTGCAGCTTCCATATTCCATTACGGTGAGGTGGAGATCAGAGACCTTAAAAAAAGAATGCGCCTCGAAGGGATAAATGTGAGGCTTTAGGTGCTTTAACGGAGATAAGTGATGAATAACAGAGAAGAAAAGAAGATCAAAAAAGCAACAGATATAAAAGGTCTGAGATTTGATGATAAAGGCCTTATACCTGCCATAATTCAGGACAGGAAGACGGGAAGAGTGCTGACGCTGGCATATATGAACGAGGAGAGTCTGAGACGCTCCATCGAAGGAGGCCTTACATGCTTCTGGTCAAGATCCAGACAGGAATACTGGCTGAAGGGAGAGACCAGCGGGAATTACCAGCACATAGTTTCCATCACGGCAGACTGCGACAGAGACGCACTTCTTGTGGAGGTGTACCCTGACGGACCGGCATGCCACCTTGGAAATTTCTCCTGCTTCGAGGATCCTTTGTACAGGAGGGAGTCTTATCAGGAGCCATTCAGGATGGATGAACTTATGGAACTTATATCCGGCCGTAAGACCGATCCGAAGGAAGGTTCATACACGACATATCTTTTTGACAGGGGGCTGGACAAGATCCTTAAGAAGGTAGGGGAGGAATCCACCGAAGTCATCATTGCGGCCAAGGCCTGCGATAAAGCGGAGACGATATACGAGATCGCTGATCTAGCATATCATGTCATGGTCCTTATGACGGAGCAGGGTATCAGCCTGGATGATATCAGAGGCGAGCTTGCATCGCGCCATGTGATAGATCACAAGGTGAAGCAAGAGAAGATGACCTGAAAATAATACGATTCTGCAGGAGTTTTATCTCCTGCATTTTTATTAAGATGATCTGAGTGGACCTGCGGCTATCAGGCCTTTTATCTCTACATTCGGGGGGCCGTTTCTCAATTCAAATACTTGAATAACAACGCTTTATATGGTACTATGACTATGTATGAGAAAATGAAAAAATGATAGGAGGCATAAATATATGCAGTTACTCGAAAGAGTCAGGAATTGTAATGGATGCGGAGCCTGCGTGGTGCCCTGTAAGCATAACGCGGTGAAGCTGTATAACAGAAATGGTGATGAAGCACAGGAGCTTCTCGCTAAAACGACTAATAAACAGACCGCTGAAGCCAAGGAGTTTGAGGCATCCGGCAAGTACGGAAACGTCAGGGGAAGCCTGGAATCCGGTGCCAAGAAGATCGCGATAGTAAACGAGGGCGCCTGCGACAGGTGCAACGCCTGCGTGCTTTTCTGCCCCATATTCAATCCCGTGGAACTTCCTGAATTTGACGAATGGTTCGAATATGATCCGGCATTTGATGAGAGAGACATGCCGAAGCTCTACCGCGAGACCATGAGAAAGGCCAGAGCAGGCCAGCACACTGAGTTCGTGGGAACTCTCTGCCAGATCGCAGCGCTTAAATCCCTTAACGGAGATAAGATCCCTCAGAACCTTATACTTAAGCCGCTTCTTTGCACCAAGGAAAAACAGGAAAGCGAACCTTGCTGCAGCGAATGCAGATTCTATAAATAAAACAGGCGGGTATCTACAGTAAATGATAAGACCTATCATAGAAATAACCAAGGAAATGAGAGACGTCTTCAGCCAGTATGAGCTTACCAAGAAGGAGCTCCACAGGACTGAAGAACTCATAGATAAAATAGAAAACCAGAAGATCACCATCTCCGTCATTGGACAGTTCAAGCGCGGTAAAAGTATGCTTGTGAATTCCATCTTAGGAGACAGGATCCTTCCCATAGGCATAGTCCCCGTAACTGCGGTGGTGACTACCATCGAGTACGGCGAGAAGGCTGCGACGGTCAGATTCGATAATGGCATCATAAAAGAGATACCTTTTGAGGATATGGCGGAGTACATAAACGAGCAGTCCAACTCCGACAACCATCTGGGAGTGAGACAGGTAGCGGTATACAGCCCTTCGGAATTCCTGGAGGGAGGCATCACCCTGGTGGATACTCCGGGCGTAGGTTCCGTTCATCAGAAGAACACTGATGAGGCATACGCATTCGTTAAGGAATCCGACGCTGTTATCTTCATGCTGTCTGTGGACAGTCCCATAAACCAGATCGAGGTGGAGTTCCTGAAGAATGCCAGGGAGTACGCGTCCAAGTTCTATTTCGTGGTGAACAAAATAGACACCATAGATGAGGACGACCTTAACGACTACGTGAACTACTGCAGGGACCTCATAAAGAAACTCATGGAAGTGGAGGAGATCCAGCTGTTCACCGTGAGCGCCAAGAAGGGAATAGGGATAGAGGAACTGAAGTCCGTGATAAGGCACGATTGTGAGACCACGGTCAGGGAGATCATAGAGAAGTCCGCAGGGCTAAAGATGAAGGATATCGGAGCATCAGCCCTGAGCCAGATCATGCTTTACAGGACCACGCTTCAGATGACTCAGAAACAGTTCGAGTATACCTTTGATGAGCTGGAGAAGACATTCGATGAGCTAAGGGAAGACGCAAAGGAATATGCTGAGCATTTCCGATCCAATCCCAGGATGCTGGAGGCCAAGCTGAACGATATCAGAAACAGACTTTCTGATGAGGTGTCCAGGCTTTTCAGGATCGATTACTACTACGACATAACCTCCGTGGATTTCTACAGAGGCGGCAAAGTGGATGAAGAGGGAAAGAGAGACTTAAGGGACGACTTCATAAGTGCCGTCAACGATATCTTTGAGGAACTGGAACAGACCATCAAGTCGGTATTCATGTTCAAGGAGGAGAACACCTTCACCGTTACACAGCGCATCTACGATGTGAACAAGCTCACCAGGAGACTTGTGCGTCTCAGGACGGAACTGGAGAGGACTCCTCTGGAACAGCAGCAGATAGACGCCAACAAAAAACCCGAATTCAAGCAGGTAAACTGCGAGTGATATGGCAGAAGAAAACGTTAAGAAACCAGCCGCCAAGGGCTCTAAAAAACAATATGTGGGAGCTAACAGATTCATCTACTGGATCCTGGCGAACCTGATAGGCAGACCGCTCCTCAGGTTCCGGCTGAATACAAAGTACGACAGGTCGGGATTTCAGGAGCTCATCGACCGCGGCGGACCGGCCCTCGTGGTTAGCCCGCATACGTCCAACCTGGATTTCATCTTTGCGGGAGTGGCTCTCTGGCCGAATATCCCGGCTTTCGTGGGAAGTCATCACTTCACCACGAACAAGATAACCAACTTCTTCATAAAGGTGAGCCACGCGATCACCAAGAAGATGTTCTGCGCTGACGTGAGCACCATCATAAGCATCCTGAGGGCCAGAGACGCTGGCAAGATCATAGTGATCTATCCAGAGGGAAGGCTCACCTGTTCGGGACACTCCGTCCAGGTAACGGAGGGCACTGCAGAACTTGTAAAGAAGCTCGGTATAGACGTTTACTGGATAACCCAGGACGGAGCGTATAAATCCTGTCCGAAGTGGGGAGGCCTGAAGTTCAGAAGAGGCAAGATCCTGGTCCACGGCGGAAAGCTCTTCGATAAGGATGAGATAAAGGATCTTACTCTGGATGAGATAAGGGATGGCCTCAGGAAGGCCATAAGCCACGATGAAGACAAACTCTTTACCGACGTGGCATATAAGTCAAAGGCACCTGCAGAAGGCCTTGACGGGATTCTTTATAAGTGTCCCGTCTGCGGAGCTGAATTCAGGACCATGACTGAAGGAGACAGGTTCTGGTGCAGCGACTGCGGCACTGAATGGAAACTGGACGAGAAGTACGTGCTGCACGGTCCGGTATTCGATCATATAAATGCCTGGTTTGACTGGCAGGAGGATCAGATAGACATATCAGTTCCCATGGAGAGCGAAGTAACGGTCATGAGTCCGGGATCTGACGGCTTCATGGTAAAAGACGCCGGTCATGGAAACTTCCGTGTGGACAGGGATTCCATAGAATTTAAAGGCACCGTCTTCGGTGAGCCCCTTGAATTCAGTGAAAAGACGTCTGTAATAACCGCATTTCCTGCAAGTGTGGGAGATCATATTTCACTTTATTCGAAGCGTGTGCTATACTATATATGTCCTGAGCCGGACAGAAGAGCTGCCGTAAAATGGGTACAGTATCTTGACAGGGTAACTAAGGAGAGGACGATTAATAACTAGATAATGTGGTTGTGATTGACATAAGACCGCATATAAAGTATATTTATCATATAAAATGTGCTTTCAGTGTGAGTAGCATCGTAGGGTCAAACGACTAATACACAGGACCGCCTGTGTATTATCATGGGCAGTATGAAGGGTATTTCCAGAGAAAAAATTGAAGAACTGGTTTGCGAGTACAGGGAAAGCCTGATCAGCTTTATATTCAGATACGTGAGAGACTTGCATACTGCAGAGGATCTGGCAGAGGATGTTTTTGTGGAAATATTGCTCCATCCGGACCGCTTCCGAAATGCATCTTCCGAGAAGACGTATCTCTATGCCATAGGCAGGAATAAGGCGGTGGACCATATCAGGAAGCACAGCAGGCTTTTGCTCGTAGGTGACGGAGATTCAGGAAATCCTGAGGAAGGCCAGGCCTTCATGGAGAGGGTCATGGGCGAAGAGGACAGGATGAGAAGGATGGCTGAAGACAGCGATCCCGCATCTCAGGTCATCAGAAACGAAGAGATATCCTCTCTCAGAAAGGCTTTGGAAGAGATCAAGAAGGAGTATCGTGAAGCCCTTGTTTTAGTATACTTCGAGGACATGTCCTATGAAGAAGCGGGCAAGGTCATGGGGAAGAACACCAAGCAGGTGGAGAACCTGATATACAGAGGCAAGAAATCACTGGCGAAAGCCATGGAGTCCAATATAACAAACCGAAAAGATAAGTAATGAAGAGCAACCAAGAATTCACAGACAGCGTATATCTGAAATACGAAAAGGCTCTTGAGGCCGAAAAACAGAGAACAGCTGCAAGGAAAAGAACAATTAAATATGTGTCAACTCTGGCTGCTTGCATTATTATTATGGTGGGTATCCTGGGAGTCAGCCTGAACTGGAATAATATTTTCGGAGGAGGCACTGCGATACCCGGAAATGATCCTGTGATCGAGCAGCCTGCGGATGATCCGCTTGGAGGCGCTGAAGAGATAAATGATGAAGATACGCCTCAGGCGGCATCTCCTGACTCTTCTGAAGGTGACAGCCTGGGATATGCAGCGCTCGGTGGCGGAGGCGCCATCGGACTGGGAGCTATTGCGTATTACATGAACAGACGTAAAAAGCGCAGATAATATCTCAATAATCCAGATCAAACTATCGCTGATAATTAAAATCAAACATAATATGGAAAGGAACGACCCGCAATATTATTGCGGGTCATGTGTGTGAAATGAACAAACAATCAAACGTTAAAAAACTGATCGGCGTAATCAGCGGCAAGGGCGGAGTAGGCAAGTCATCCGTAACTTCCATGCTTGCAGCTGCATCTAAGAAGCAGGGCTACAAGGTAGCTATCCTGGATGCGGACCTTACGGGACCTTCAATTCCCCAGGCTTTCGGTATCGATGACAAGGCATACGGAACCGAAGAGGAGATCTGGCCTGTAGTTTCCAAAGGAGGCATCAAGGTCATAAGCATCAACTCTGTTCTTGAAGACGTTACCGATCCCGTTATCTGGAGAGGACCTCTTCTCGCAGGTGTCATCGATCAGTTCTGGAATAACGTTATCTGGGAAGATATCGACATCATGTACGTGGATATGCCTCCCGGAACAGGCGACGTCGCTCTTACGGTCTTCCAGAGCCTTCCTCTCGACGGTATAGTGATCGTAACCAGCCCTCAGGAACTGGTATCCATGATCGTGCAGAAGGCAGTGAAGATGGCACAGATGATGAACATTCCTATCATCGGTATCGTTGAGAACATGAGCGTGTTCACATGCCCTGACTGCGGTAAGAAGCATCACATCTTCGGCGAGTCACACGTTAAGGATATCGCCGCCCAGTACGGGATCACAGAAGTGGCTGAGCTTCCCATCGATATGGCAGTAGCCAAGGCTATGGACGAAGGAAATATCGAATTCGTTGACCGTCCTGAACTCGACTCTCTCGTAGTTGAGTGCCTTAACGCAGACAATCCGGATAAGCATGACGGATATCCCGAGCCTCCGGAAGGATGCACCCACGACTGCTCCAGCTGCGGAGTAGAGGGCTGCGGTTCCAGACAGTAATTTTTTCGAATCGACACGATCAATTCACATAAACGGAACAAAACAGGCTTAAAGTATATTTCGTAATAAGCTTTAAGGAGTATCAGATGTTTGGATATGTGCTTGTCAACAAGCCTGAACTGAAAATCAAAGAATTTGATCTTTACAGGAGCTACTACTGCGGCATCTGCCATTCTCTCAAAAAGAATCACGGATTCAGCGGCAGGATGACTTTGAACTACGACATGACCTTCCTGGCCATGCTCCTGTCAGACCTCTATGATAAGGAGGACTGCGACTTCGAAGCGAGATGCATCGCGCATCCTGCCCAGAAGCACCAGGAGAAGAGAAACGAGTTCAGCGATTACTGTGCCGATATGTGCGTTTTCTTAAGCTATTATAAAGGTGAAGACGACTGGAAGGACGAAAGAACTTTCAGAGGCTGGCTGGTCAGGATGGCTCTCAAGAGAAAAGCTGTGAAGGTCAGGGAGAAATATCCCGAAAAGACCGCGAAGATCGAGAAGCAGCTGGAAGCGCTGGCCGCTCTTGAAGCGGAAGGCAAGGCTCCCATCGAGAAGGCTGCCAAGACCTTCGGAGAGATCATGGGCGAGATCTTCGTGTATCAGGACGATATCTGGAAGGACGATATGTATAAACTGGGATTTTATCTGGGGAAATACATCTATCTCCTGGATGCATATGAAGACATCGAGAAGGATACCGAGAAGGGCAATTACAATCCTTTCAGCGAGATGTACGCTGCGGCTAAGGCTAATGGATCTTTCGATGAATTCGACGATCAGGTGCTCAGCTTCCTCATGCTGATGATAGGAGAATGCACCGACGCCTTCGAGAGACTGCCTCTTATCGAAAACGCTGAGATAATGAGAAACATCCTTTACTCGGGAGTATGGGTGCGCTATACCAACTGCAAGGAAGAACGGCTTAAGGAAAGGAACAAGGCTGAAGATGGATCCGTATAGAGTATTGGGGATCAGCCCCGACGCAAGTGAAGATGAGATCAAAAAAGCTTACAGGACTCTGAGCCGTAAGTATCATCCCGATGCCAACGTCGGAAGCCCGCATCAGGCTGAATACGAGGAAAAGTTCAAGGAAGTCCAGCAGGCATATAAGACCATAATGGATATACGTTCCGGCAAGGCTCAGGCTCAGACCGGTTACGGCGGATACGGATATGGAGGAAGTCAGGGTTTCGATCCCTTCGGTTTCGGAGGATTCGGAGGCCAGGGACAGTCATACCAGCAGGAGACCTCGCAGGATGAGCAGTACCTGCGTTCCGCAGCTCAGTATATCCAGAGCGGCTATTACAGGGAAGGGCTCAACGTACTTGAGCAGATACCGAAGGATAAACGCCGCGGCACCTGGTACTATTACAGTGCTTTCGCAAATTACAGGACAGGAAACAATGCCGCTGCTCTGGAACATGCGAAGATAGCCTGCGAGTTCGAGCCTAACAACTTCCAGTTCCGTCAGCTCCTTTCGATCATAACAGGAGGAGAGACGCGCTATCAGCAGCGTTCGGGTCAGTACGGAGGCAATCCCACCATGCAGATGCCGAACTACTGCGCGCGAACTGCCATGGCATTTCTATGCATGAGCATGTGCTGCGGAGGAGGATATGGCGTACCGCTTATATGCTGCATCTGAAGAATCAAAAGCCTGCCGCAAAAGGCAGGCTTCACTTATTTTCTTTTGCAATACATGCGGTAGTTATGGTATAATAATGTGTCATTTTATATTAGTATAGGTGAGATATGGACAGGACTATAGTACTTTCAACGCATAATAAGGGTAAACTCAGAGAATTCGAAGGACTGGCCAAAAGACTCGGTTTCAGGATAATAACCAGAGATGAAGCCGGTATTCCCCACGACTTTGACGTGGTGGAAGACGGTACTACTTTCGAAGAAAATTCATACAAGAAGGCATACGAAGTAATGAAGATGTGCGGCCTTCCCACAATGGCCGATGACTCAGGCCTTATGGTGGATGCCCTCGACGGGCAGCCCGGCGTGTACTCTTCGAGATTCGGAGGAGTAGAGGGTGATGCAGTCAGGAATTACACCAAGCTCCTGGATATGATGAAGGGCCTTGAGTGGGATGAAAGAAAAGCTCATTTCACCACCGTGATAACCCTTATCTATCCAGACGGTGATACCATCGTTTCTAAAGGAGAATGCCACGGACATATCACAGAGGAACCCCGAGGAGACCTGGGATTCGGATATGACCCCGTATTTATTGCCGACGGCTTTGACAAGACGTTTGCAGAACTCGGCCCTGAAGTCAAGAACGGTGTGAGCCACAGGGCAAAGGCTCTGGAAGAGCTCGAAAGAAAACTGGAAGAACGCTGACAGATGATGGATTTCGATATCAAAAAAAGTTTCAAAAAATTAATAGAATTAATCAGACTGGTATACGATCATCTCGGAGATCCCTATTATCAGGGGGCATCTGCAGCGATAGCATATTTTTTGTTCCTGAGCATCTTGCCTCTGGTCATTCTGGCGTCCCAGGCTCTGGGGCTTTTTTCGCTTTCCATCGACGCCATCCTGAGGTGGGCTGAGATCAACGTGTCAGGAAGCGGATTTGAACTTCTGCAGGGACTCCTTAAGCACAGGGCAACCAACACCAACAACCTGCTGCTTCTGGTTATCGCCATGTGGGCGGCATCACGTGCCAATATCTATTTGATAAGGCTGGCCAACTATACATTCTATGACGGGGAGATAGTGGGAAAAGGCTACGTAAGGGACAGGATGAGGTCTCTCGTCACTGTAATAGTTGCCATAGTGTCGCTGACACTTTCGATGGTAGCGCTTGTTTATGCACCCCTGTTTCTCAGGACGGTGTTCAAAGAGTCCGACTTTATGGAAGCTGTCATCACCGTGTGGATGACCATGAGATGGTTCGTAGTTCTCGGAGTATACATCCTGGTCATCTCTCTGATATTCTACTTTCTGCCGTCCAGGAGACTTCATTACACGGATATACTCCCCGGAAGTCTTTTCACTTCAGCAGGTCTCATAGTCGTATCCATCGCCTTCAATATATACGTAAGTCTCAGCACTGACTACGACCTGCTCTATGGATCTTTTGCCAACGCGGTGGCCATCATAATCTGGTTCTGGGCCATAGGCTGGGTGCTCCTCATAGGTATCATATTCAACAGGGTATGGTGGGCGGTGAGGACAAAGAACCGGAAGCCCATCCCTCAGTACGTAATAGACAGGAGGAATCCCGTGGGATTTTTCTGATAAATGGGCAAATGAATCCTTGAAATAAGAGGGAAATTGTGTTAAAATATTTTGCTGAACAGATTCAGTATCTGTGAAGGAGTTTAATAAATGAATCTCAACAAACATCCCGGTAAATTATTTATCATCTCAGGTCCGTCAGGTGCGGGCAAGGGCACTATAGCCAAGCGCATACTTGAGGAGACTGAGCTGGAGTTTTCGGTGTCAATGACCACCAGGAACCCAAGAGAGGGCGAGATAGACGGAGTCCACTATTACTTCGTGGACGAGGAGGCCTTCGTTAAGAATATCGAAGCCGGAGGATTCCTGGAGCATGCTCAGGTCTACGGAAACAGATACGGAACCCCTAAGGGACCGATCCTTGAAAGGCTGGAGAAGGGTATAGACGTGCTTCTCGATATCGAGATGCAGGGTGCTCTTCAGATCAAGGAGAACTATCCAGACGGAGTCTTCATCTTCATCCTGCCGCCTTCAATGGCTGAGCTCAGGAAGAGGCTCACCGGAAGGGGCACCGAGTCGCCGGAAGCCATCGAGATGCGTCTCAGCAAGACTCTTTCGGAGATCGAGTACGTAGATAAATACGACTACCTGGTGGTTAACGGTGAACTGGAAGAAGCCGTGAACAGGGTGAAGGCCATTATAATAGCCGAGCATTCCAAGGTAACCATGACGCCGGAGGAACTGGTAAAAGAATATACAGAAGGAGAGGAAGAATAATGTTATATCCATCCATTAACGAGATAAGAAAGAAAGCAGATTCCAGATATACACTTTGCATCCTTGCAGCCAAGAGGGCAAGGGATATCATCGATCACAAGCCGATCCTTTCGGACTGCGACATCGACAGACCCGTATCCATCGCAGCTCATGAGATCGCTGAGGATCTGATCACATACAAGAGAGACGAAAACTAAGTCTTTACAAATCAGGCCATTGTTGATATAATGGCCTGGTGAATTTAATATACAGGCAGTGAAGGAACCAGTAGCTTAGGCCTAAGACCCTTACAGAGAGCCGCTCCGCGATATTTCGCAGGCTGAGAGAGCGGTGGTGAATCTTAAGTGAATATCACTCCGGAGCCTGACATTCTAATGAGAGGCGGCCTTGATTGAGGCTCGCAAGTAGGGTGGTACCGCGGTTAATGATCGTCCCTAGTTCTAGGGGCGTTTTTATTGTTGTAAAAATCTACCCCTGAGGTAATAAGATAACACCAAAGGAAAGCAGAAAGGAAATCATTTATGTTCAGAAATCTGAATGATGCACCGGTCAAGGACGTGCAGAATGAACAGGTAGCTCAGTGGAAGAAGATCGACCTTCTCCATAAGTGTGAAAACGCAAGAGAGGGAAGCACTTCCTTCATCTTCTATGAAGGACCTCCCACAGCTAACGGCAAGCCGGGCATCCATCACATGATGGCCAGGACCCTTAAGGACTCCGTAAACCGTTATAAGACCATGCAGGGCTTCCAGGTCAAGCGTAAAGGCGGCTGGGATACCCACGGCCTTCCGGTAGAGATCGAAGTTGAGAAGCAGCTTGGCTTTAACGGCAAGCAGGATATCGAGGCTTACGGCATCAGGGAATTCAACGAGAAGTGCCGTCAGTCCGTATTCAACTATCTGGAGCAGTGGACCGAGATGTCAGACCGCATGGCTTACATGGCTGACATGGATAATCCGTATATCACCCTCGACAACAACTATATCGAGACCGGCTGGTGGATCATGAAGCAGGCCTTCAATAAGGATCTGGTTTATGAAGGATACAAGATCCTTCCTTACTGCCCCAGATGCGGGACAGGTCTCGCTTCCCACGAGGTAGCTCAGGGATACAAGATGGTAAAGGTAAATACCCTTACCTGCAAGTTCAAAAAGGTCGGTACCGAAAACGAGTACTTCCTTGCATGGACCACCACACCCTGGACCCTCATTTCAAACACCGTACTCACAGTAGGAACCGACATCGACTACGTAAAGGTCCTCATGAAGTCCGGTGACAACGAGGGCAACATCTTCTATCTCGCCAAGAACCTTGCAGCCAGGGTGCTCGGAAAAGATGAATATGAAGTGCTGGAAGAATTGAAGGGAAAGGACATGGAGTACTGGGAATACGAACAGCTCATGCCTTTCGTGGAGAAGCCTGCCAATAAGAAGGCGTTCTTCGTTACCTGCATGGATTACGTTAGTATCGAGGATGGTACCGGTATCGTTCATACCGCTCCTGCCTTCGGTGAAGACGACTATCAGTGCGGAGTCAAGTACGATCTTCCGGTATTCCAGCCCGTAGATGAAAAGGGTGAGTTCACCTGCACACCCTGGGCAGGCCACTTCGTAATGGAAGAGGGTCTTGATATCGAGATCATCAAGTGGCTCGGTGATAAGATCTATAAAAAAGAAAAGTTAGAGCACAACTATCCTCACTGCTGGAGATGCGACACGCCTCTCGTATACTACGCCAAGAAATCCTGGTACATCGGCATGACCAAGATGAAGGATCTCCTGGTGGAGAACAACGCTACCGTTAACTGGTATCCTCCTTACGTAGGTGAGAAGCGCTTCGGAAACTGGCTTGAAGAGGTCAAGGACTGGGCTATCTCCAGATCACGTTACTGGGGAACTCCGCTTCCCATCTGGCAGTGCGAATGCGGTCATCTGGACTGCATGGGATCCCGCGCAGAACTTGTCGAAAGAGCAAACGAGAAGATCGACGAGACCATCGAGCTCCACAGACCTTACGTGGACGAAGTGACCCTCACATGTCCCGAGTGCGGAGGGATCATGCACAGAGTGCCCGACGTTATGGACTGCTGGTTCGACTCAGGTTCCATGCCTTATGCACAGTGGCATTACCCGTTCGAACATAAGGACGATTTCGACAAGCTTTTCCCTGCAGACTTCATCTGCGAGGGTATCGACCAGACCAGAGGATGGTTCTACTCACTCATGGCTGTATCCACGATCGTGAAGGGTGTGGCACCCTATAAGAACGTTCTGGTAAACGACCTCATCCTTGATAAGGAAGGAAAGAAGATGTCCAAGCATAAGGGAAACACAGTTTCACCTTTCGAGATGCTGGACAAGTACGGAGCAGATGCCACCAGATGGTATCTCTTAAGCGTATCTCCCGCATGGACACCCACCAAGTTCGACGAAGACGGCCTTATCGACGTGGTATCCAAGTTCTTCGGAACTTTAAGGAACATATATAATTTCTTTGTTCTCTATGCCAACATGGATAACATCGATCCCAGAGAGTTCGAAGTTCCATATGCTGACAGACCTGAACTCGACAGGTGGATACTTTCCAAGTACAACCAGCTCGTCAAGGATGCAACTGAGTTCATGGATGAGTACGACCATATGAAGACCGTAAGGGCCATCACCAACTTCGTTGCAGAAGATCTCTCCAACTGGTACATCAGAAGAGCAAGAAGAAGATTCTTTGCGGAGGAGCTTACGGAAGATAAGAAGGCTGCATATGCAACCACCTATGAGATCCTTGAAGGCGTGTCCAGGATGATCGCACCTATTGCTCCCTTCATTTCAGATGAGATCTACACCAACTTAACAGGTGAAGAGACAGTCCACGTGGCTTACTTCCCCAAGGCTGATGAGAGCCTCATCGACAAGAACGTAGAGGAGAGGATGGATCTCGTAAGATCCCTGGTATCCCTGGGCCGCGGCATCCGTGAGAAGGAGAGGATCAAAGTCCGTCAGCCTCTGAACGAGGTACTGGTAGACGGCAAGTACGAGAAGATCATCTCTGACCTTACACCGCTAATTACCGAGGAACTCAACGTGAAGAGGGTAGTATTCGAGAACGATCTCGATCAGTACATGAACTTCCAGCTGAAGCCTAACTTCAGGGCTGCAGGTCCTGCTCTCGGAAAGAACGTGAAGGCCTTCGGTGCATACATCGCATCCGTCGATCCCAAGGAATTCGTAGCTGAGATAGACGAAAAGGGAAGCGTTGTGGTAGAACTTAACTTTGAGGACTACACCATAACGAAGGATCTTCTGGACATCCGTATCGAAGCTAAGGAAGGTTTCGCGGTAGCCATGGAGAATAACGTATTCGCTATCCTCGACACGACTCTTGATCAGGAACTCATAGACGAAGGTCTCGCCAGAGAACTCATCTCCAAGGTACAGCAGATGAGAAAGGCTGAGGACTTCGAGATGATGGATAACATCAATATCTACGTTAACTGTGACGGGGAAGTCAGGGCTGCTGTAGAGAAGCACATGGACTACATCAAGAGCGAGACTCTGGCTCAGGCTCTTGAGTTCTGCGATGCGGAATTTGATACGTACGATCTTAACGGACACAAGTCCGGCATCAAGGTATATAAGATCTGATGTTTGAAATGAAACAGTTGTGGTAAATAAATCGACAGAATAATCTATACTAGGAGGAAAACATGGCAGAGATCACATTGACATCAGCAAATTTTGAAGAAGAAGTACTTAAGTCTGATAAGCCGGTTCTCGTTGATTTCTGGGCTACATGGTGCGGACCCTGCAAGATGGTAGGCCCCATCGTTTCTCAGATCGCCGAAGAGAAGGCTGACACTCTTAAAGTCGGAAAACTCAACGTAGATGACGAGATGGAGATCGCAAGAAAATACGGCATCATGGCTATCCCTACCATGATCCTTTTCAAGGACGGTAAGGAAGCTGCCAAGTTCACCGGATTTGCTCAGAAAGAACAGATCCTTGCGACTCTTGGTCTTTAATAAGACTTATAATCTCATGAGATCATGCTGCGTGCGTCACACAGGCGCGCGCAGTTTTATTTGAGATAAAAAGATATATGTGGTATAATAACTTGATAAATATGAAAAAGGAGGTGTCATTATGGCCAAATTACTATACATGGGAAGAAACAGCTTCAGGATCATAGGCGCCAAGGGAACAGTCATATACGTGGATCCGTATGCAGGAGATGATTATGACATCCCGGCAGACCTCATTCTGGTGACACATCAGCATCACGATCACAACCTGATCGATAAGGTAGCTAAGAAAAACGAGTGCCTGATCATCCAGAACTTCGAAGCTCTGGAGGGAGGCGTCCACAATAACTTCGATTACAAAGGAATATATGTACAGTCTGTAGCTGCGGATAATAAGAATCATCCCAGGACGGATTGCGTTGGCTTCATCGTAACAGTTGAGGGCATCGACCTGTATTTCGCAGGAGATACCGATGAGACGGAAGAGATGAAGACCTTCCCCGAAAAGCATCTGGAGTACGCATTCCTTCCCTGTGACGGATACTATAACATGGATTACAAGGCTGCCGCTCACTGTGCTGAGATCATAGGAGCCAAACACAACGTTCCTGTCCACTCAAGCCCTGAGAAGGACTACAGCCTGAAGAACGCTCTTGCATTCGCTGCAATAGCTCCCGACGCTATGATAATCAAACCCGGAGATGAGATAGAACTCTGATATGAATATCCTCGATCTCGAACTAAAAGAACTTGAAAAGATCATAAAGGAGACAGGCGAGCCATCGTTTCGTGCAAAGCAGATCTTCGGATGGATAGCCAAAGGGGACACGGAGCCTGAGAGCATGAGAAACGTCCCTAAAAGTTTCTGGGAAAAGACAGCTTCTCTCGGTATTAGGGCAATCATCCCTGAGATCGCTGAGATCCAGAGGTCAAAGGACGGGACCGTCAAGGGCCTTCTCAGGATGGAAGACGGGCAGGCTGTTGAAGCCGTATTCATGAAGTATAAATACGGCAACTCCATCTGCATATCATCCCAGGCAGGCTGCAGGATGGGCTGTGCCTTCTGCGCCTCCGGGATAAACGGACTTGAGAGAGACCTTACAGCGGGGGAGATGTACGGGGAGATCCTTGCCATGGAAAAGGCCACCGGAGAAAAGATATCCCATCTGGTGGTCATGGGAACAGGAGAACCCTTTGACAACTATGAGAACCTGTCCAGGTTCATCAGGATCCTTAATGATCCTGCGGGGAAGAACCTGGGTATGAGAAACATCACCGTAAGCACCTGCGGACTCGTCCCTGTGATAGAGAGGTTCGGGGATGATTTCCCTCAGGTAAACCTGGCTATCTCACTTCACGCAGCAGATCCTGAGGAGCGTTCAGAGATCATGCCTGTGAACAGGGCATATCCGCTGGAGGAGCTTATCGGAGCCTGCAGGAGGTATACAGAGAAGACCGGAAGAAGGATAACCTTCGAGTATACCCTGATACACGGCGTGAACGATGACAGGAAGCACCTGGATAAGCTGGCGGAACTTCTTCACGGGATGCTTTGTCACGTCAATCTCATCCCTCTTAACGCAGTTAAGGAGAAGGGGTTCACACCCGGAACCAGAGAAAGAGCGGAGGAGTTCAGGGAAGCCCTTGAAAAGAGGGGGATCCCGGCGACTGTAAGGAGAGAACTGGGATCTGACATAGACGCCGCCTGCGGCCAGCTGAGACTTAAAAATTGACCTAAAAAGGCTATTTCTTCAGTTGAAAAAAGGGATGGCATATTGTATAATGATTTTACTTGAATATTAATATTGAATTTTGGAGGTAAATCGTCATGGTTACATTACTCATAGGGCATGAAGGAGCCGGCAAGACCAAGAAAATGATAGATATGGCCAATGAAGCCGTAGAACATGCCAAAGGAAGCATTATCTTTATCAACAAGAATCAGAGGCTGATGTATGATCTTAAATACCGCATCAGAGTCATCTGCATGGATGATTATGAGCACGTCACGAACTCTGATGAATATATCGGATTCCTTTATGGGATCATCAGCGCAGACCATGACATAGAGACTATTTTCATAGACAGCATCCTGAAACATGCTGATTTTAAGATGGAGAACCTTCCCGAGTACATCGACAGACTCAAGGATATCTCCAAGAACTACGGAATGGATTTCGTGGTTTCCATCAGCGCAGAGAAGGAAGAGATGGAGGGCGTCAACTTCGACGGATGCGCTATCCTCAACTAGTCAGTACTTAAAAGAGCGGATACACCGCTCTTTTATTTTTTGCAATGAAACGAAAGGAAGCACGCAATGAAAATAACTGCTGAAGACATAAGAAAAAAACTCGAAGGCAGGTCCGTAGGAGTGGTGGGGAAACGAAAGGAATTCGCTGTCCTCATACCTCTCGTGGAAAAGGACGGGGAACTCAGGCTTCTCTTTGAAGTCCGGTCCAGAGATATCAGGCAGCCCGGAGACGTATGCTTCCCCGGGGGCAAGATAGAAGAGGGGGAGACGGAGATCCAGGCTGCTCTAAGGGAGACCTGTGAGGAGATCGGAATAGGCGAGGACATGATCGAAGTCATGGGCCGTTTCGACTCGGTGCTTGAAGTTAACCGTATCAGGATGCATACGACTGTGGGAATGCTGAAGGAAGGCTGGGAAGAAAAGCTGAGCCCAGACGGGGAAGTGGCGGAGGTATTCACGGTCCCTGTCAGTTTCTTCATGGAAAACGAGCCTGATTACTATAAAGGCAGGATCATCCAGGATACCGAAGGATTCCCTTACGAGAAGCACGGGATCGATCCGAACTACAGGTGGAGGGACGCCTGGCAGGATATCTTTTTCTGGCACTGGGAAGGCCATACCATCTGGGGACTTACGGCTGCGATAGTGGAATGGATGACAGAAGTTTTATTACAGTAAACTCAGAGCAAAATAATAAGCAAAAAAATGCACAAAATATGTAGATTAGGTGAAAAAATTTCTTTTATATCGCTGCGATTTGTATTATAATGTCCTTTGTAAGTTAAAAACTCGAAATAGGAGGAAAAAGATGAAAAAGTTATTAGCTTTACTCTTATGCCTTGCTATGGTATTCACATTTGCAGCTTGCGGCGGCAACAGTGGATCAAGTGACAGCGAAGGCGAAAGTGAATCCGCAGCAGTATCTTTCGACGATATCGATGACAACTGCGAATCCGCAGACGGAACATATCAGATCGCTATGGTTACTGACGTTGGTCAGTTAAAGGATGGATCCTTCAACCAGTTCACATGGAACGGCGTTAAGATGTATGCTTATGAAAATGGTAAGACATACAAGTACTATCAGCCCGCTAACGGATCCAGCGCAACAGACGACGACAGAATCAAGGCTATGACAGACGCTTGCGAAGCAGGTGCTGAAGTTCTCGTAACACCCGGATTCTTACAGGATACAGCTCTTGAGGCAGTAGCTCCTCAGTATCCTGACGTACAGTTCATCTTCATCGATGGATGGGATACAGGACTTGACAACATCCTCGGCGTTTCCTATCAGGAAGAGCAGGCTGGATATCTTGCAGGTTATGCAGCAGTTATGGAAGGCTACACCAAGCTCGGATTCTCCGGCGGTGGCGGCGGTTCCAACCCTGCTTGTATCAGATACGGTTATGGATATGCTCAGGGAGCTAACGCAGCTGCAGAAGCTAAGGGCGTTGACGTTGAGATGAGATATTCCTGGGAATACGGTTCATCCTTCTCAGCATCTGATGACCTTCAGGCTATGCTTGCAGGTTGGTTCAACGCAGGCACAGAAGTTTGCTTCATGTGCGGCGGAACTATGTTCAACTCCGGAGCTGCTGCTGCAGAAGCTGCAGACGCTGCTATCATCGGTGTTGACGTTGACCAGTCAAATCAGTCTGACGCAGTTGTAACTTCAGCTATGAA
>JAZQAY010000046.1:0-40045 GCA_045545455.1 Anaerovoracaceae bacterium
TACCTCGAATCTTTAACAAAAGCTGCAATATTACTGATAAATTATACTATATTTTCCCCGGATATGTAAATACTCGCGGGAGTTTTTTGAAGGCTCTA
Organism: Anaerovoracaceae bacterium; assembly: GCA_045545455.1. Classification (GTDB taxonomy): domain Bacteria; phylum Bacillota; class Clostridia; order Peptostreptococcales; family Anaerovoracaceae; genus RUG754. Next base: position 99 of record JAZQAY010000046.1, read on the forward strand.
TTGCTAGATTCTTCCCTTTGGTGCTATAATCTTTGAGTAATCAAAAAATTCTGAAAGTGAAGACCTGATTATTATGAGATTCGTTTTTATACTGAATCCTGCTGCCGGAAGCGGCGGGATTAGCAATGAGCTTAAGGACAGTATCCTGAGAAAGGCTGAAGAAGCCGGAGTCCGGGCATATCTTTATGAGACCAGAGGCGTGGGAGACGCCGAGATATTCGTCAAGAACACCCTGGAAGCCAACTTCGGAAAGAAGGTCTGCTTCGTAGCCTGCGGAGGAGACGGCACCTTTAACGAGGTGCTCAACGGCTGTATCGGAAACAACAACGCCGTCTGCACCGTATACCCCATGGGTACCGGAAACGACTTCGTGAGAAACTTCCCCGATGCAGGAGATTTCACAGACCTCGACTCCCTCTTCAGAGGAAACGTGGTGAAGTGCGATGCCATCGAATACAGCGGCGTGATCGACGGAGAGTTCAGGACCAGATACTGCGGCAACATGTTCAACATAGGTTTCGACTGTAACGTCGTGGATAAGACCCAGGAATTAAAAAAAAAGCCCCTGCTTTGGGGCTCCCTGGCATATCTGGCAGGCGTGGCCTCCACCCTTATAAAGAAGAACGGCGCTGACCTCAAGGTCGCCGCTGACGGCAAAGTGCTTTGCGACGGGCCCATCCTTCTCACTTCCATAGCAAACGGTTCGTACTGCGGAGGAGGCGTCATGTCCAACCCTTACGCCAGCGTCCAGGACGGAATGATCGACCTTTCCGTCATAAAGGATCTCGGCAGGCTGAAATTCATATCGCTCTTTCCCAAATATCAAAAGGGCACCCATCTGGATACCCCTGCCGCAAAAGATCTTATTAAAAATATGAAAGCTGAAGAAGTGACCGTCACTCCGAGAAACGGCTCCATGAGGCTCTGCACCGATGGTGAGATATCCACCGCAGAAGGCGTGATCTTCAGGATCCAGCCTCATGCATTTGACCTTCTGGTGCCGGCCGCAGAATAGCTTAAAGCTACGGTCTGAGCTGCCAGTCGATGGGCTCCTGCCCCGTCATCTCAAGATAGCGGTTCGCTCTCGAAAAATACCTTCCCCCGAAGAATCCCCTGTGGGCCGAAAGCGGGCTCGGATGAGCACCCTTAAGGATCAGGTGATCGGGGTTGGTTATAATGGATTCCTTAGCCCCTGCGTTTGCTCCCCAGAGGATGAAGACCAGGGGTTTTTCACGCTCATTTAAGAGTTCTATCACGCGGTCTGTGAAGGTCTCCCAGCCCTTCCCTCTGTGGGACATTGGCTGGCTGTCGCGGACTGTGAGCGTCGCGTTAAGGAGGAGCACCCCCTGCTTCGCCCAGTCCAGAAGATATCCGTGATCCGGCTGCGTTATTCCCAGGTCGCTCTCCTGCTCCTTATATATGTTCACAAGTGAAGGAGGTACTTTGACCCCTTTATTCACCGAGAAGCAAAGCCCATGAGCCTGCCCCGGCTGATGATAGGGATCCTGTCCCATGATCACCACCTTGGTGTCATCGTATGAGGAATACTTAAGAGCATTGAAAATATCTCCCGAAGGCGGATACACCGGTCCTGCCGCGTATTCTTCCTTAAGGAAGTCCCTGAGTTTCAGGTAGTATTCTTTTTTGAATTCATCTCTGAGAAGTTCATCCCAGTCATTTCCTATGTTGACCATGAAATAATTATACCACAGATGTATCAGGTAGTGCTATAATAAACCCATGAAAAGACACGCTATCATTCCAATTTTCATATCCCACAGGGGCTGTCCCAACGACTGTGTCTTCTGCAATCAGAAGAAGATAACTGCCCGTGAAGGTGACGTTGGTCCGGACGACGTGAGGGCTACCATCGAGGAATGGCTCACCACCCTTTCGGACGTGGAGACCGTTGAAGTCTCATTCTACGGCGGTTCCTTCACAGGTATCCCTATGGAACAGCAGACCGAATTCCTTAAGATCGCTAAAGAATACAAGGACGCGGGGAAGGTGGACGCCATCCACCTCTCCACCAGGCCCGACTACATAACGGTGCCCATCCTGGATAACCTTAAGGCCTATTCCGTGGACGTGATCGAGCTTGGAGTCCAGAGCTTCTCAGACGACGTGCTGAAGGCCTCAGGAAGGGGTCACGATGCAGCCTGCGTGTATAAGGCCTGCGACCTCATCAAGTCCTACGGCTTCACCCTGGGTATCCAGCTCATGATCGGCCTTCCGGGTGATTCAGAGGAGACCTGCAGGTATTCCGCCCTTGAGACCGTTAAGATAGGGCCGGCTGTAGCCAGGCTCTACCCCACCGTCACCATCGGTGGCACGGAGCTCTACCGCATGATGAAGCGTGGAGAATACGAGCCCCTTTCCACTGAAGAAGCTGTGCGCCGCACCATGATAATGTACGAGATCCTTCAGGATGCCGGGATCAACATCATCCGCGTGGGGCTTAAAGCCTCCGAGATCATGGAGGACCAGATAGGCTTCCACCCTGCATTCAGACAGCTCGTGGAATCCGGGATCGCCAGGAAAAGGATCACGAAGGAACTTGATCTCCTTCCCGATGCTCCCGCAGATATCACGGTCTTCGCCAACTCCAGATCCTTTGGGAACATCTACGGCCACAAAGGCATAAACCGGGATTTTTTCCAAAAAAATTATCCGCACCTTCGCATTAAAGGCGCGGAAGACGATTCTTTAAAAGACGACCAATACAGGGTCATTCTGAATCTCTGAATTCCCTGATTATCGGTTCTGTCTGGCTGCGGTCCACCAGATCGCAGCCATTGTTTATTCTGTCCAGAAGCTGGCGCTCGTCGGCGTTCATGTTGAGTCCCTTATCGTTAAGGAGCTTGGTGGTGAACTTCATCACGAGTTTGTCTGCACCCTGCACCCTCCCGGGCGCGTACCTGCCGTCGAGATAGTAGCAGGTGACGGGTCTCAGCCACTTCTTGTCGAAGTTCACGTTTCTCAGTTCAGCTCTCGCATCGAAGTTCTGCACGTTTATTCCAACCGCAAAGACCACTATCTTCTTGGATGGCTTATACCAGTCCTGCCTGAAGTTTACCCCTTCATCAAAGGACGCAAAGTACGCGTCGCTGAGAACAGGCTTGAGCCACTTCCTGAATGTATCGAAGCCTTCGATACCTCCTGCGTGGACACCCCCTCCATAAATGATACCGTCATACTCATCCAGGTCCCTGGCCTTTACCTCGCCCAGTTCCTTAAGGTCACAGTTCAGTTCCTCTGCGATCCACTTCGCGTACTGTTCAGCTGTTCCGTATTTACTTTTATATACAACTATTGTTTTCATTATCAACTATTGGTTAACTATATATTATTTGCTCAGGACGTCGATCAGCCTATACATCTCCTCGTTGAACTCCCTCTTCTGAAGAAGTGCTTCCGAAAGATCAAAGGCAACGATCTGGTTGTCAACGATACCTATAGCCTTGGAATCCGAATCCTCGTCCAGAAGTTCCACTGCCTTGGCTCCGCAAAGCGTAGCCAGGTTCCTGTCATTCAGCGTGGGGCTCCCGCCTCTCTGAAGGTATGAGAGGACCACGACCCTGGTGTCCTTTCCGGTGTGCTCTCCCAGGTATTCAGCCATCTCGTCAGCCGACATGGGGCTTCCCTCCGCCTTTATTATGATGGAGTGGAGCTTACCTTTGTTCACACCTTCCAGGATCTTCACCGCTATTGCATTAATGTCGAAGGGTTTCTCCGGAACCACGGCAAACTCAGCTCCTCCTGCAAGTCCCGAATAGAGGGCTATATCTCCGCAGTCCCTTCCCATGACTTCGATTATTGTTGTCCTGTTATGAGCGGAGGATGTGTCCCTGATCTTGGTTATCGCATCAAGCACAGTGTTCACCGCGGTATCGAAACCGATGGTGTAATCCGTGTATCCAAGATCGTTATCTATGGTGCCGGGAACTCCCATCACGGTTATCCCTCTCTTTGCAAGGGCTTCGCCTCCCTTAAGGGAGCCGTTTCCGCCGATCACCACCAGGCCTTCGATACCGAAGGTCCTGAGCATCTCAACGCCGTGGTCCACCCACTTGTCCTCCATGAATCTGGCGGATCTGGCTGATCTCAGCACGGTGCCTCCTCTCTGAAGGATGTCACCTACGGAATATCTGTTCATCTGGCGGATCTCCCCGTCAAGCAGGCCCTCAAAACCATTCTTGATGCCATAGACCTCCATGCCTTTGTCCAGTCCGCATCTGACCACCGCACGGATGGCTGCGTTCATGCCCGGCGAATCCCCGCCGCTAGTCAGTACTGCTATTTTTTTCATTGTTTTGCTCCTTATTTGTCCACTGCTAATCGCTGCGCTCGCGATAGTTCATGCTGATACCGCATAAAATCTTTTATTGCTGCCTCCGGAATTATACTATTATCAGTGCCAATTATCGTGGAAAAAGAATACTTGCGACACCGTTAATTATTATGGGTGTCAAATCCGAAAAAATTATTAGCTTGTGACACTTTTTATTTTTCGAGGTGTCAAATTTGAAAAAACTCTTTAATTTTGACACCCTTTCACATCAGTTTCCCTACTAAAAAGCCTTTATCAGCGCATACAATAACCGTTGATACCATTAAAAGTGGATCTTCTGTGTCAATATCGCTTAATAATACTAATACCAACGGTAACAATTGGCTGAAAGTGTGTCAAAACTCTTTCGAAAATTGCATTTTGACACCGAATTCTGAAACAGGTGTCAATTGCTTCAAAACTACCATCTTTTGACACCTACTCTCCGGTTCTGTCTGATTCAAAGTATCTAATGCTCTCTACCTGCGCCTAGAACTTAACGTTATCCATGCCAAGGAGCCCTATCAGCTGATTCTTGAGAGAACCTGAGGGATCCAGCTTCATAACTGACTTAAGGGTCTTCCCGGATGGCATGTACATGAGGACTGCGATGAGCTTGTCACCGCTGTGCCTCTTAAGGGCGGTGTTCACCATGTCCATTGTGAGGCGGTCTCCCATCTCTTTAGGGATCCTCAGTTTGATCATGCCGTCGGTCTTTTGAGTCTGTGCACCCTGCTGGTGCTGTGTCTCAACACTGGCAGTCGGCTGAGCCTTGGGCTGTGCGGGCTGCTGCATCTTACTCCCAGGCTGTGCACTCTGCTGCGCCATAGGTCCTGCAGTCTCACCCGAAATTCCCACCGAGCTGTCCGGAACCAGTTCGACTATTTCGTCCGCCAGGATCTTCGGGGCTTCCTCCTCCTTGAAGTTAAGGGTGCCGCTTATCCTGATAACCCTGTCGACTTCCGTGAGCTGGGATGCTCTCTCATAGACTTTGGGGAATACCACGATCTCTGCGGATCCGTAGAGGTCTTCTATTCCGATAAAGGCCATCATGGCGCCGCTCTTGGTGATCTGGGTCTTTCTGGTGGTGACTATTCCGCAGATGGAACATCTCATGCCGTCCCTGATTATCGTGTTCACCGCTCCCTGGGCCATGTCTTCCTCCGCCCTCAGAAGGTCCTCGCAGGTTATGGATGAAAGCCTCTTCATCTGCTGCACGTAACTGTTCAGAGGGTGATCCGAAAGGTAGACTCCCAGCATCTCCTTTTCCATGGACATGTTGATCTCCTTGGAGAAGGGTCTCACGTCGGGAAGCTTGGATCCAACGTCCATGAGAGCAGGCCCTGCCTGATCGGCCATACCTGCCATCTGAAAGAGTGAGATCTGTCCGTCTATGTTCTTTTTGGCCTCGTTCTGGGCTGATTCGATAAGGCTCTCGAAGCAGCTGAGCATCGCGGCCTTATTGTCGGTGAAGCAGCTGAGGGCACCGGCCTTGATAAGGGACTCCACGGCTTTTTTGTTCACCTGGCTTATGTCCACGTTGTTTATGAACTGGAAGATGTCCTTGGGGAGGCCTTTGGAGTTCCTGGCCTTAACAATAGCTTCTATCGCTCCCTCTCCCACGTTCTTTACGCCGAGAAGTCCGAAGCGTATCTTACCGTCGGAAACGGTGAACTTCCTGAATGACTGATTAACGTCCGGCGGAAGCACTTCTATCCCCATGTCGACACAGTTCCTTATGTATTTGGCCACCTGCTTGGAGTCTCCCATGACGGAGGTCATGAGGGCTGCCATGAATTCGGTAGGATAGTATTTCTTTAGATATCCGGTCTCGTATGCAAGCACCGCATAGGCTGCAGCGTGTGACTTGTTGAAGGCGTAGGACGCAAAGGTCACCATGTCTTCGAAGATGGTCTCCGCAGCTTCCCTGGATATGCCGTTTCTTATGCAGCCCGGGATCTCCACATTCCCGTTCTCATCAAGCTTGCCGTTTATGAAGTACTCCTTTTCCTCCATCATGACTTTGTGCTTCTTTTTTGACATGGCACGGCGCACCAGGTCGGATCTTCCGTAACTGTAACCTCCCAGGTCGCGCACTATCTGCATTACCTGCTCCTGGTAAACCAGGCAGCCGTAGGTAACGTCCAGTATGGGCGCAAGTTCGGGAGTCACGTAGGAGATCTTCTCTGGGTGTTTTTTGTTCTCGATGTATTTGGGGATGGAGTCCATGGGGCCCGGTCTGTAAAGGGATATTCCCGCGACTATATCCTCAAAGCACGTTGGCTTCAGGTTCTTCATGAACTGGGTCATGCCGCCGGATTCAAGCTGGAATACGCCGGATGTGTTTCCGGAGGCTATCATTTCGTAGACCGCCGGATCGTCGTAACCCATTTTCGCAAAATCTATCTTTACCCCGTGCTCTCTCTCGATCATCTCCAGGGCATCCCTGATCACAGTCAGGTTCCTTAAGCCCAGGAAGTCCATCTTAAGCAGTCCCAGCTCCTCGATGGTGGTCATGGTGAACTGAGTGGCCGGACCTTTATCCGAGAGATAAAGGGGCACGTATTCGTCTATGGGAAGCTTGGAGATAACGACACCGGCCGCGTGGGTGGATGCGTGGCGCGGCATTCCTTCCAGCTCCTTAGCCATGTCCACTATCCTCTTCACTTCGGGATCGCTCTCATAGATAGGCTTGAGTTCGGAGCCCGGCATGTTGAGGGCCTTGTCCAAAGTCATGTCCAGTTCGAAAGGTATGGCTTTCGCTATCTGGTCCGCCAGCTGGTAGGTGGCTCCCAGGACCCTGGCCACGTCGCGCACTGCCTGCTTGGCCTTCATGGTGCCGAAGGTGATGATCTGGGAGACGCGCTCCTTTCCGTACTTTCTCGTTACGTAATCTATAACTTCCCCTCTTCTCTCGTAGCAGAAGTCAACGTCGATATCCGGCATGCTGACTCGCTCGGGATTGAGGAATCTTTCAAAGATAAGGTTGTACCTGATGGGATCTATATCCGTGATCTTCATTGAGTAGGCCACTATGGAGCCTGCTGCGGATCCCCTTCCGGGGCCCACCATGATGCCGTGCTCCTTGGCGTAGTTTATGAAGTCCCATACGATGAGGAAGTACTCCACGTATCCCATCTTTACTATGGTATCTATCTCGTATTCCAGGCGCTTCCTCAGCTCTTCCGAGGATGCCCTCTCTCCGTATCTTTCCTTAAGGCCTTTCTCACAGAGGGCTCTGAAATACTCCTCGTTGGTATAGCCTTCAGGCGCTATGAATTCCGGCAGATGATACTCTCCGAACACGAAGTCGAAATTGCATCTGTCGGCTATTATTTCAGTATTTTCTATGGCTTCGGGAAGATCTGAGAAAAGTTCCCTCATCTCTTCTTCGCTCTTTAGATAAAACTCGTGGCTGGGGTAGCGCATCCTGTCCTCGTCCGAAAGCACGCTTCCGGTCTGGATACAGAGGAGCACGTCGTGGGGCTCCCAGTCCTCTTCATTTACGTAGTGTACGTCGTTAGTGGCTACGAGGGGTATCCCCAGCTCGTCAGCAAGTCTCAACTGATCGGCCCTTATGGCCTTCTCGTCGTCCAGCCCGTGATCCTGGAGTTCCAGATAAAAGTTCTCCTCTCCGAAGATCTCGCGAAGGGCAATGGCTTCTTCTTTGGCACCCTTATAGTCTCTGTTCAGGAGCTTCCTCTGTACTTCTCCTGAAAGGCAGGCGCTCAGGCAGATGATGCCTTCAGAATGGGCCCTCAGCACCTCTTTATCTATACGGGGCTTATAGTAGTAGCCCTCGGTGTAGCCAATGGAAACTATCTTGATGAGGTTTCTGTATCCCACCTCATTTTTTGCAAGCAAAATCAGGTGGCCCTGACGCTTGTCGAAGTCCGCCTCCTTATCCGTGTGCCTTCTGGCCGCGGTGTATACCTCGCAGCCTATGATGGGTTTGATGCCCTGGGCCTTGCACTCCTTATAGAAGTCCACCGCTCCGAACATGGCGCCGTGATCTGTGATGGCCAGACTGGTCATACCCAGTTCCTTGGCCCTGGCCACAACGTTCTTTATCCTGGCTTCCCCGTCCAGAAGACTGTATTCAGTATGTAAGTGTAAATGCGTAAATCCCATGGCCTTATTCTATCATATATTTTGCTTTTAAAAAAGATGGTGCCGTGATAAAATATACAGTAGCTTTTATATCAAAAGAAAAATACGGAGCAAAAAATGGAAAAGAGAATATCACCTTTAAGAACAGTCTTAAAAATAGTGCTTATACTGCTACTCATACTGGTACTGGTGGTGGCAGGCTACGTGGCCTACGTATTCATCGACTACCACAGGCTGGATGACAACCTGGAACTCACTCCGGGAGGAAATGCCGCACAGAGCACGCTGGACGTGACTTCTGAAAAGACTTACCACCTGACCAGCTGGAATATAGGGTTCGCAGCCTACACGGATCAGTTCAGTTTCTTCATGGATGGCGGCCTGTACTCCAGAGCCTTCTCAGAACAGGACACCCTGGATAACATGAACGCCATAATCGATGAGCTGAAAGCTCAGAAATCAGATTTCTATCTCGTCCAGGAAGTGGACTTCGGTTCCACCAGATCCTACCACGTGGACCAGCAGGCAATGATCGAGGAAGCCTTCGCAGACAAATATGCCGGCGTATTCGGCATAAACTACGATTCATCCTATCTGTTCTACCCCATAACCTGTCCTATAGGAGCATCCAAATCAGGGATACTTACCTTGTCATCATCCGATATCGCAGGATCTGTGAGACGCAGCTTCCCCATCCAGACAGGCTTTGCCAAGTTCCTGGATCTGGACAGATGCTTCACCGTTAGCCGCATTCCATGCAATAACGGAAAAGAACTGGTCCTCATAAACCTTCATGCTTCCGCCTATACAACGGATGATACCATCGTCACACAGCAGATGCAGATGCTGGCAGATACCATCTCGGAGGAATACGAAAAAGGAAACTACGTTATAGCAGGAGGAGACTTCAACATGGACCTTCTGGGAGACTCCGCTTCCATCTTCGGAGTGTCCGGCGAGGATTACAGCTGGGCACAGCCCTTCCCCGTGGACATCATACCTGAAGGAGCAAGCCTTGTAGCACCATATGATCCCGAGAATCCCGTTCCTTCCTGCAGGAACGCCGACTCACCCTGGGATCCTGAAACAAACTTCCAGATCACCATCGACGGCTTCATCATTACCGATAACGTGGAAGTGGAGAGCTGTGAGGTCACTGACCAGCAGTTCGCTTATTCAGACCACCAGCCGGTGCAGCTGAGGTTCAGATTCAGATAACTTTTGATCCATTGCACATAAAAACGTCCTGAATCATCAGGACGTTTTTCGTTACCGATCTCAACGATATGCATCTATAAAGCTAAGTTCCTTTACAGAATTTACAATTTCCAGAACAGAAAGCAGGTCGTATGTCTGACCTATATTCGTAACGTCTATGACTTTTGCAGATTCTGATAGCCAAGGCAATTCTACTGCCATATCTGTCAAAATACCTATGACATCAGAATCTTCAAGCGGAATATCAGATCTGTATCCGGATCCCTGTCTGTGTGAAAACCATGACTTGACATATACTCTCTTATATCATCATAAGCATCATTGAAGTGCTTACCAGGATAATTCTGTTTAAGCTTCTTTATTTTCAGATCAAAGTTTATGGCTTTATAGACTTTGTTGTTTTGCTGCTTCAAATCTGAACCCCCTGACTCTCGTCCAACTTTCAATGATGTCCTCTACAACGTAGTTGTCCGGATCATCCTTCTCGTCGCTGTTGAACCACTTCCACTCTGCAACATTCTCTCTGAACCATGCCTGGTTTCCCAAAGAAATGTTGATACCCCACATTTTCTCAAAATCACCTTGTTCGTGGGTCTGCTCATAGAACCCTTCTTCCGTCTTCTTCAGATCTCTGGATAAAAACAAATCATCTATCACAGATTTAATTTTTCCGAGATCATACTTCCCCTCTCTCAGAACCTTTTCTTCATCCAATCTGATATAAACTTTTTTCATTTGCTTGATCGCCCCCCTTTCTGATTAATAATTGATCATTATTTTATTATTAGATCTGCAACATCATCGGCGCTCAGTCCGTCGATCTTCACTTCCTGATCCGCCCAGGACTGATACATGGGAAGCCTCATCTCGTAGAGTCTCTCCACGCCCACCGTCTGACTTACGGGTCTTCCGATGGTGGGAAGGTCAGACGGATCCTTATCCAGGAATACTATCCTGCCATTCTCAGCCAGGCTGTAGTAATTCTCCTCACGGTTGATTATACCACCGCCGGTTGATATAACTGCACCGGTCAGCTGACCCATCTCCTGGGCTACGGCGCACTCCATATCCCTGAAGTAGTCCTCTCCCTCTTCCCTGAAGATCTCGGGGATGGTCCTTCCGTCTCTCAATTCTATCTCCTGATCCATATCGTAGAGTTCCCTGTCGGTGAGTTCTGCGATCTTCTTGCCGATGAGGGACTTGCCTACCCCGGGCATTCCGATGAGTATTATATTCTCCCTGTCGTTAAGGATATTCTTTTTGACTCTGTCCGCTATGCCGTCCTTGTCCTCGAAACTCAGTGTGGTGAAGAGCATGGCTGAGTATATTCCCTGATACACGAGCATGTCAAGGCCTCCAATCGCGTCTATCAGCGACTTTTGGGCCTGACAGATGAAGTTGCTCCTTAAGGGATTAAAAATTACGTCTATGGCCCATCTGAGCTTCGGGAATCCGCCCGGGTTGAGCACCGCCTTGCCTGTCTCGGGGTACATCCCGACGGGTGTGGTGTTCACGATGATCTCCGCATCCCTGTTTTCCTTTATAGCTGCGCCCTCATCTATGGCCTGATGGCTCAGGACGTGGACCTCAGCTGCTTTCTTATCGAAGAGCACCTGGGTCACTGCCTTGGATGCTCCGCCGTTACCGAGCACCAGGCATTTCCTGCCTTCGACGTTTACGCCGTTTCTCTCAAGCATCTTCTTGAAGCCGAAGTAGTCGGTGTTGAAGCCCTTTAACTTGCCATTTCGCCTTACCACCACGTTTACGGCACCGATGGCTTCAGCTTCAGGCGAGAGCTCATCAAGATACTTCATCACTTCCTGCTTGAACGGTATGGTCACGTTGAGTCCCGACCACTTGCCGTTCAGCATGAAGTCTTCAAGTTCTTCAGGTTCCTTTTCAAAGAGCTCATAGGGATAGGAGTGCCCTGTCTCTTCTCCGATCAGTTCATGGAGTTCAGGACTGAAGCTGTGTCCCAGTTTCCTTCCCAGAAGCCCGAAGGGAGCTATCTCTTCCTTCTTGCTGAGTTCCATGATCTTCTTAAAGACTTCCTGTTCGTACTCGCTCTTTCCTTCCAGGATCTTCTTTTCCCTTTCGGGGTCGAACACCGGAAGACCCTTCTTCTGCTTGATCTTTCCGATCTCCTTCACAGCTTCCATTCTCCTGTTGAGAGCTGCGAGGATGAGCTCGTCCTGCTCATCGATTATGCTTCTGAAATCCTCCAGGGTCGAAGGCTCTTTAGCGGGAGTTTCCCCGGCTGTATCGTCCGATATCCCGATCCCTGAAAGATCCATCTTTCCATTTCTCTCATCCAGAAGAGCGTTATATATGGCGATGGCTGCCGCAGCCTCCACACATGGAAGCGCACGGTAAACGATACAAGGGTCGTGTCTTCCCTTTATCTCTATCTCCACCGGCTCTCCCGTCTTCAGGTTCACGCTCCACTGCTTCTTGGAAATGGAAGGAGTGGGTTTCACCGCTGCCCTGAAAACTATGGGCTGGCCTGAAGCTATCCCTCCCAGGATGCCTCCGTGATTGTTGGATGCGGTGGTTACGTTTCCTTCTTCATCCAGCACAAAGGCATCGTTGTTCATGGAACCCAGCATCCTGGCTCCCCTGAAGCCGGAACCGAATTCTATGCCCTTGATCCCGGGTATGCCAAAAACTGCCCTTGAGATATATCCCTCAAGGCCGTCGAAATACGCGTCTCCGCAGGAACCCGCAGGTACTCCCATGATACCGCATTCGATGACTCCTCCGACGGAATCTCCTCTCGCCTTGGCGGCGTCCACCATGTCTATGAAGCCCATGGGATCCTCCTCGCCGCCCACTTCCACGATGTCGGTCATCACTTCGATGCCTTCCTTCAGGAGGAGCTGCTTGACGATGCCTCCTGCGATGCAGAGGGCTACGGTCATGCGTCCGCTGAACCTGCCTCCTCCGGAGGTATCGGTCTCTATTCCGTCCTTCATCATGGCCGTGTAATCGGCGTGTCCGGGTCTCGGTATGTATTTAAGATCCTCATATGCGGCGGGATCCGTATCCGTATTCATCACCTCGGCCTTTATCACCGGCTTGACCACGATGCCGAATTCTCCGCCGAAGTTTACGACTCCTTCCTTCCAGACCACTTCGTCAGGTTCTTTTCTTTCGGTGGTGTACTCGGTCATGTCCTCCTTGAGAGCGGATCTTCTCCTTAAGAAGTCGTCCAGCTCCTTATAGTCGATGACCGTTCCCTCGGGAATTCCTTCCACCGTGACCTTAACGGATGGTCCGTGGGAAGTGCCGTCTATTGTTACTCTGAGATGTTCTCCATAAGTGCTTGCCATTCCTGATGTCTCCAATAAAAATTTATTCTGTGAGCCATTTCCTTATCTCGCTCACCTTTACCTTCATCAGCACACAGCTTCCGAATCTTTCAGGGACTATGAGCGTGAGGTTTCCGCCTCTCACTTTCTTATCCCTCTCCACGTGTCCTGCCAGGACGTTAAGGTTATACGGGCATCTCCACTCCAGGCCGTGATCGGTAAGGATCGAGATCAGCCTTCCCAGGGTTCCCGGTTCAGCCATTCCTTTGTTCTCCGAGATCCTGGTCATGAGGACCAGTCCCATGGCAACAGCCCTCCCGTGGTGGATCTTGTAGTTGGACTCCGCTTCGATGGCATGACCCAGGGTATGTCCCAGGTTCAGTATGTTCCTGGGTCCGCTGTCCCTTTCATCCGATGCCACTATCCTGGCCTTGATCCTGATGCAGCGCTTGATTATTTCCGTGAGATATTTGCTGTCTTCTCTGTTCTTCAAAAGGGGCTTCTCTTCAAGCATCTCTATCATCTCGGCATCTCCCAGATAACCCATCTTGATTATCTCAGCACAGCCCTCGCTGAAGACCTCATCGCTTAAGGCTCCCAGGAATCTTGTGTCTATTGCCACAAGGCTCGGCTGGTAGAAGGTACCGATGACGTTCTTTTCCTCGCCCATGTTAAGGGCGTTCTTGCCTCCGACTGAAGCATCGCAGGCAGCGAGAAGCGAGGTAGGAAGCTGGACCAGCTCCACCCCTCTCTTATATGTGGACGCCACGAACCCCGCCAGATCCATCACAGTCCCTCCTCCTATCCCGAAGATGACGTCCGACCTGGTGAGGTTGAACTCGCTTATTATCTTCATGATCCTTGAATAGGATTCTATGGTCTTGGCGCTCTCCCCTCCTTCAAGGGAAACGGCCATGACCTCCTTGCCTTCCTTTTCAAGTGCGTTTCCTATCTCTGCGACGTAGCCTGAAAAAACGGCTTCGTCCCAGAGCAGGATCACTTTTTTACAATTGTCAGTTATTCTGCTGACAGTCTCCGACGTCAGATTCTCTCCTATGATAACGTCATAGGGAGATGCCGTGCCGACTCTGACTTTTTCCATATCAACCCTCATCTTCGATCATTCTGTATCCCACACCCAGTTCAGTGAATATGTACTCGGGCTCTCCGGGATTCTCTTCGATCTTTCTTCTGATATTCGCCATATTTACCCTGAGAATACGGTTGTTGTCCCCTGCATAGGGTCCCCATATCTGGTTTATCAACGCATCATATGTTATCACCTTGCCTGAATTTTTAGCAAGGTATGAAACTATCTTGTATTCAACTCTGGTCAGATGGATCTCCTGGCCCTTTAAAACAGTGCGCCGCTTATCAAAGTCCACCGTGAGATCCTTCGCGTGATACGGCCTGATGGTGATCTGATCTAAGGTGGATATCTTATTGCTGTGCCTCATGGCTGTCCTGATCCTGGCCAGAAGTTCGCTGGTACCGAAGGGCTTGGTGATATAGTCATCGGCACCTGCATCAAGCGCCTCCACCTTTTCCTTCTCCTGGGTCCTGGCAGATATGACTATTATCGGCATGCTGGACCATTCTCTGGTCTTTCTGATGATATCATTTCCGTCCATATCGGGAAGTCCCAGATCCAGAAGCACCAGGTCAGGCGGAGCTGAAGTGATGGACTGCATTCCGTCCTTACCGTTAAAGGCGCTTGTTACCTTGTATCCGTTTACTTCAAGAGTCCTTGAGATGAAATCACAAATGCTCTTTTCGTCTTCAATAATCAGTACCGATATCCTCTGATTCATCGATCTCCTCCATATCTGCGGGAAGCCAGAAAATGATCTCAGCTCCCTCGTCAAGATTTTTTGCTTCTATGCGGCCGCCGTGGGCCCTCACTATAGTCTTGCAAATCGAAAGGCCTATGCCCATTCCCTTATATCCGTCAGGGCTCGTCTGTTCCTCGTTCATGCCTTCTCCGTCAAAGATGGTCTCAAGCCTGTCCTTGGGGAATCCCACTCCGTGATCTCTGACGGAAAACCTCACCTCGCCTCCGTCCAGGCTGACGTTCAGTTCGATGGGCAGGTCGCTCCCCGAATGCACCTTGGAATTGTGCATGATGTTTATGAGCACCTGCTGTATCAGCATGGCATCCATCTCCACCATTACCGGCTCTTCCGGGACCTTTACGATAACTTCCGTTCCCGGAAAGCGTTTCCTGAACTGCCCGACAGCTGCGGACACCACCTCGTCAACTATCTCGGGTGTCTTGGTCACTCCGGCGTTGTTATCATCTATCCTGGTTACCGAAAGCAGGTTTTCCACCATGTTAAGAAGCCATCTGGCGTCAGAATCTATGGTTGAAACTATCTTAAGTTTCTCCTCGTCCGTCATGGTATCCCCGGTCTCGATTATGGACTCGCTGTTCCCTATGATGCCCGTAAGAGGAGTCCTCAGATCGTGGGATACGGCTCTCAGAAGGTTCGCTCTCATCTTCTCCTTTTCGGCTTCCGCCAGTTCCTTTTCCTGTTTGGCCAGCATATCCTGCTGAGCTTTAAGAGCCGAACTGGACACGGAGGTAAACAGGCTTATTACCAGCATCCCCAGGAAGGTGACCTGATAGCCTTCTATGCTGAAATTCAGAGTCCCATAAGGATAGGTAAAGAAGAAGTTTACCGCAAGCACAGCTCCCAGGGCATATATGATGCCGTACAGATAGCCCTCTGTATATCTGGCTGCGATGAAAGCGCCTATGGTGTACAGCATAGCGATGTTAAGGGTAGGGTCCGATGCCATATTCAGGAAAAAAAACGAGATGATGGTAACAGAAACAAAGGATATCAGCGTGATGATGAAATCCTTTCTTCCTGCTACGATCAGCCTGGCTCTCCTGCCTATTCCCTTTTTATCCGCATTCCTGTCCATAATACAATTGTAGATTATATCACATCTTTGTTCAAGTTTATTTTATGCAAAAAAACGGCCGCACTACAGCGCAAAAAACGGCAGGATCTCCTGCCGTTTTACGGATCAATGTTAAGTAAAATCAGTATTGATTACTTATTGACAGCTTCCTTTAAAGCCTTGCCGGCCTTGAAAGCGGGCTTGGTGCATGCAGCGATCTTAACAGCCTTGCCTGTCTGAGGGTTCTTACCCATTCTGGCAGCCTGCTTTCTTGTCTCGAATGTTCCGAAACCGATAAGCTGAACCTTGTCACCCTTTACGAGTGCTTCTTCGATAGCTGCGAATGTAGCTCCTACTGCTGCTGTAGCATCTTTCTTAGTAAGTCCTGCTGACTCTGCAACCTTAGCGATCAATTCTGTCTTATTCATTGTTAATATCTCCCTCCATAAAGTATAGATTAAAGTCAATATGATAATATCACAGCGAATGACTGATGTCAATTATCAAATCTCAAAAAGTCTAGATTTTTCAAGGGTTTGCGGGTTTTTTGGCAATCTTGTCTGTTAATAAAAAAACTCCAAATGTTCCTACCGCGGCAAGTATAACTGAAATGAGAAGCATCAGCTTGGGTCCCGAAACATCAAGTAATATTCCGCCTATTATATTGGCAAAAACTCCGCCTATGGTGATGGCTGTGGTATATACCGCCTGACCTCTTACAGCCTCTCCTTTTTCCATTATCTCGTTTATGAACTGCACTATCCCCGCAAGGAAAATGGAGAACGCGAAGATATGGAAGAAATGCGCCGCATATATCATGAAAACGCTGTTTGCCAGATACATCGTAAGCAGCTTCAGGGTGAAATTGACCGATGCAAACTTCAGAAGCGTGCTGCAGCTGAAGCGCTTGTGTATCTTATCAAAGAAGAACAGCCCGGGTATCTCCACGAACGCCATTACTCCGAAGATCCTGCCCATGTCTTCAGACGTTCCTCCCACACCGTCCACCACCTGGAACATGAAGTTGTTTGTGATGGTGTTCTGGAAGAAGAGGATCATGATAAATACGTTGAGCACTATGAAGAGTTTGTTTCTTCTGATGAAAGTCCTGAGATCTATCTCCTCCGCGGGGATCCCGGTCTCTTCTGAAGGCTCGGCTGATGATCCTGCCTCCCTGTCCCTCAGTGCCCGTTTGAAAGTCCTTCCGGTGAGGAGCAATATCCCGAGAAGCAGTGCCAGAAAGGCAACGCCTGTACCCGGCAGTATCCCTGTGCCGTACTTCTCGACAAAGGTCCCGAGTATGGACGTGAATATGGCATATGCCAGACTTCCGCCGGATCTGCAGATACCGAAATTGATCTTGTGACCCGTCTCCGAGAGCCTTCTCGCCAGGGAGTTGAACAGCGGCTGGAGCGCAAGTTCCCAGGCCATGACAAGCACGTATATGATCCAAAGCGCCAGTGTCTTTCTGTTTATGATGAACATTCCTATCTCCAGGATCATCATACACAGCGTGCTGATCTCCGCTACTCCTATGGCATCAAGTTTCTTTGAACGGTCTGAAATATTGGCAAGCGCCGGCTGCATGAAAACAGAAACCACGCTGGCAACTGCCAGTATGATCCCTATCTCTGAGTTGGAATACCCTATGTCCAGAAGATATGCGGAACAAAAGCTGGATACTATGCTGTAAAAGATCCAGTACGATCCGAAGATGCCTGCGTACTCCGAATTGAGTTTCAGGGTATAATTCTTAGATGTCATATGATCCTCACAAGTTCCTTGATCAGTATCTCGAAATCTCCGGATACCCTGTTTCCCACTTCTATTACTTCTTCACCGCTGAGCTTGGTCTTGCTTATTCCCGTGCACATGTTGGTTATGCAGCTGATGCCGCAGACCTTCATGCCCATATGGGCTGCTGTGATGGCTTCCACAGCTGAGGACATGCCGCAGCAATCCGCTCCGAGAGCCTTGTACATCCTGATCTCAGATGCTGTCTCATACTGAGGACCTGTGAGCTGGATGAACACGCCTTCGTTCACTTCAAGTCCTGTTTTCTTTCCTATCTCCAGGACCTTACCGATAGTCTCCCTGTCGTAGATCTCAGACATATCCGGGAATCTGGGACCGAATTCATCGATGTTGGGTCCGATGAGGGGCGAAGGTACGAAGGACGCGATGCAGTCACGGGAAACCATGAAGCTTCCAACGCTGAAGTTCTCATTCATACAGCCCACGGCGTTGGTGATTATAACGGTCTTCGCTCCGAGTACCCGCATGAGCCTTAAGGGAAGCACCACCTCGCTCATGTCGTAACCTTCATAGTAATGGATCCTTCCCTTCATGCACACCATCTTGACTCCGTTAAGGGTGCCGAAGATGTACTGACCGGCGTGTCCGGGTGCAGTGGATACAGGGAAGCCTCCAAGGTCACCGTAGTCGATCACGGCTTCCACTTCAAGATTTTTTGCGAAGTCTCCCAGGCCGGAGCCCAGCACGATCGCAACGTCAGGAACGAAGTCCGTAACTTTTCTTATTTCCTTCTCATATCCCAGAAGTCTCTGGTAATATGCTTTGGCATCTAACATATATTTCTCCTTACAAAGGGCGCATGGCTTATATCACCATGCGCCTGAAAATTATCATCAGTTTCAGATGGCCTGATTATGAAATGGTCTCCAGTACTTTGTCTCTCAGCTCGCCTTCGAGTCTTCTGAGTTCGATCTCAGCCTCGACTCTCTTCTCGTGGCCTTCCTTCTGGATCTGCATAACTTCATCGATAGTCGTAATGAGCTTGTTGTTGGTCTCGGTCAGAGTCTCGATGTCGATGATGCCTCTCTCGGATTCCTGAGCTACTCCTACTGTAGTATCGTGGAGGAGTTCAGCGTTCTTTCTGAGAAGTTCGTTCGTGGTCTCGGAAACAGCTCTCTGAGCCTTCAGGGCTTCTTCAGAGTTTGCAAGTCCCAGGGCGAGAACCATCTGGCTCTTCCAGAGAGGAATGGTGTTCACCAGAGCTGTCTGGATCTTTTCAACCATAAGGGTATCGTTGTTCTGGATCATCCTGATCTGCGGTGCCATCTGCAGAGATACCGTTCTGGTGAGATCCAGATCGTAGATCTTCTTCTCGAATCTGTCGATCATCTGAGCGTAGTCAGTAGCTGCCTGAAGGTCGCCCTGATCCTGTGTCTTCTCAGCCTTGGCCTTCATTTCGGGAAGGGTAACTTCCCTTGCTTCCTTAAGAGCCTTCTTTCCTGCAGCGATGTACATGGAGAGGTTCTTGAAGTTATCGGTATTAGCCTTGAACAATTCATCGAGAACTGCGATATCCTTGGTAAGGGTCACCTGATGTCCGTCCAGTATGTTCACGACCTTCTCAACGTTTGCATTGGCCTTGTCATATCTGGTCTTCATCTCCTGGATGGGATCGAGTGCCTTATGGAAAAGTTTCGCAAGCCCGTGTCTCTCCTCTGTAGCGCTGAATCCCTTGAGTTCAGTTACCAGTCCTGCCAGTGAATCTCCTATTGTTCCGAGGTCGCTGGTCTTTACGTTCGTAAGGGCGCTGTCTGTGAACTCAGTAAGTTTTTCCTGAGCGTCAGCACCGAACTGAAGGACGCAGTTGGTATCCTTGAGGTCAACAGCGGCAGCATACTTGTCGATGATAGCCAGCTCTTCTGTGGTGAACTCCACCTTGTCAGCTATCTTCATAACTTCGCTGTCCGGGATCTCCTCTGCTATCTTCACAGCCTCTTCCTGGACCTTTTCAAGCTCTTCCTGTGCGGGCTCTGCTTCTTCTACGATCTCAGCTTCAACTACTTCGATCTCTTCCTCTGCCGTCTCGCCGAGCTCTTCTTCAACCAGTTCCTGGAGGTTTTCTGCTTCTTCCTTGATTTCTTCAGGGATCTTGATTTCGTCTGTCATTGCTCTTCTCCTTCTTCTTTACCGATTTCAAGCTTCATGAGCTTATCCAAAGTGTTGATTTCCGCGTTTATTTCCATAGCATCTTCTGAGAAAAGGCTGTCCAGAAGCTTCTTGACTGAAACTTCAGCTCCCTTGATGGCCTCTTCGATCTTGTTCATGCTAGTTTCAACGTTCTCACCCTCTATGGACTGTTCCTTGTTATCCTGGAGTTTGATGTACTTGTCCACCAGACCCAGAAGCATGTCTCCATAGTAGTTTGCAAGCTTTCTTACCTTGTTTCTGTCCTTGGGGTCGTTCTCCACCTCGTCTGCTATCTTATTGAGAGTGCCGGCGATGGAGCCCAGGGTATCCCTGACTTCAGCCTTCTTCACTCCCTTGGCTCTGTCTATTAGAAGATCCTGGAGCTCGTAGAGCTTGGCAGCGATCTCGCTGGAGAACTGCTCTGCTCCGGGGATATATGCTTCCCTGAGCTGTTTCTTTCTGAACTGCTCCAGAAGGACGAATGCGAGCACTCCCAGTCCAACGCATATGATAGTGTTGATGACCGTATTCTTAAGGAACAGGGATACGATAAAGGCTACCGCAGCCGCGGCAAGATAAGGCACCCATGCCGGAAGCACCGGCTTCTTAGGCTGCTGTTTGGCTTCCTGCTCGGCTTTAAGTTTTTCTTCCTTCAGTCTCTGCGCCTCTTTTTCGGCTTTTTCTTCATCCAGTTTCTTTTTCAGAGCTTCCGTCTTGTTTTCTGTCATCTTCAAGCCCTCACTTTCGAATCATCTACTGCTTATCAAAATACTTTTTCCCCGAATCGGGGCAGAAATACGTTCTTATATAGCCATCCGTCGATACGACGACGAATTCATTGGTCTCCTCAATATAGTATACATCATCGCCGTCTTCCTTTTCAAGTTTGTGAAGGGCCTCCGGGTCATTCGCCACGTCGGATGCGGCCTGCTGATACTCTTCCTTTGATGAGAAGCCCATCTCTATGCCGTGCTTCTGGAAATGCTCCTCAAGAAGCTTATCCGACCTGAAGGTGTACTGCACGTACTCCTCAGTGTTCCCCGGCTCATCCGGATCCGTTCCTCCCGAAAGAGCAGGAAGCGCAAAAGCGATGATCACAATGAGTGCGATCAGCCCTATCATGAAGGGGAGTTTATTCTTCATCTTCTCTTCCCTCCGCGTATGCTTCCCTGGCTTCATTCAGGCTCAGTCTGTTGGCTCCGCCTGCGAAGTCCGGTTCCCTTCTCTGAAGCGGGTCGTCCTCCCATCCGCAGACAGGACAGATCTCGTAGGCTCCGACTTCATCGAAATAGTGCTTTTCACAGACCGGACACCGGTATTTTCTTTTGAAAAAGAATCTCCTTAAGTTCATTTCTGTTCCTGTGCGGAGCTGTCTCCCTTGTTGCTCTCAGTATATCTCTTTATCTTGTGAGCTGTGGTCTTGTCGAAGTCGTCCATCTTTATCACGACCTTGCCTATCTTCTTAAAGATCGGCTGAGGCTCGTTTATCCTGTCGACTTCGCTCTGGATGAGATCCTTGACGCTTGCGGGATCATCCGCGTCATCCCCGAGATAGTTTCTCACTTCATCCATGTCGGGCCTGATAGTGGCGATGATGGTCTTGTCATGTCCGTCGCCGTCTTCTCCGGCCCATACCATTGACTCCGATACGAAGATGCTCTCATCGAGATAATTCTCCAGTTCCTCGGGATATACGTTCTTGCCGTTTGCGGTGATTATGACATTCTTCTTTCTTCCGGTGATATAGATATATCCCTTTCTGTCCACGTAGCCCAGGTCTCCCGTGTGGAACCAGCCGTCCACAAGGCTCTTGGCGGTCTCTTCCGGATTATTATAGTAACCCATCATGACGTTGGGTCCCTTGATGCATATCTCTCCTATGCCTTCGTCGTTTTTATCTATGATCTCTACTTCGACCTGCTCCATTACGTGTCCCACTGACTCGTAATTGAAGTATCTCTTATCGCTGGGTATGGCGGCCGCAAGGGGTGCGCACTCCGTGAGACCGTAACCCTGGATCATCATGAATCCCAGGTCATTGAAGAACTGCATGAGTTCCGGTCTTATGGGGGCTCCTCCTGAAACCAGTAGCCTCATCCTGCCTCCGAAAACGTCCCTGATCTTTCCGAGAAGAGCCTTGGGGATGTCTATGCCGAATCTTCCGGTGAATCTTCCTATCTTCATCACCCTTTCCACCAGCGCTTCCTTACCCTGCTTCCTCACGTTCTTCATGATAGCCTTATACAGGTTCTCGAAGATGAGAGGAACGCCGCAAAAGATCGTAGGCTTAAGTTCCTGAAGGTTCTTCTGGATGTATTTCAGTCCCTCGCAGTATCCTATGGATGAGCCTCTGTAGAGGGATACCAGGAAGCCGCAGGTGCATTCATACGTATGATGAAGCGGAAGCACGCTGAAGAAGATATCATCCTGGGTATACTTGATAAGCAAAGGTGCCAGCATGATCTCAGCGCAGAGATTTCTCTGCGAGATCATTACTCCCTTGGATACTCCGGTGGTGCCTGACGTGAAGAGAAGGACGCCCAGTTCCTCAGGGTCTATCTCAGCATCCAGATACGATCTGTCTCCCAGATCCAGGAGATTCCTTCCCTCTGCCATCAGTTCCTTAAGGGCATATACCCTGTCCATCGAGGATTCAGCTCCCGTATCCACCAGGAATTCCAGATTGCCCACGTTTCTGTCCAGCATGCTCTTGAAGGTAAGCTTGTACTTGCTGCTCATGAGTATGCAGGATACTCCGGACTGCTCCACCAGCTGCTCCAGTTCCCCCGGGCTTAGTTCCTTATCAAGGGGTACCACGACACCTGTTCCGCAGGCCACTGCAAGATAGCTTATCGCCCAGTAGTAGCTGTTCTCACCGATCACTCCGATCTTCTTGCCGCTGAGTCCTCTGCTTACCAGGGCTGTGCCGAGGGCGTTGACGTCACTCAGTGTCTCCCTGAAGGTTACCGGAGTGTATGCCTCTCCTTTTTTAAATATCTGCCAGAAGGCTACGTTGTCTCCGAAGAGTTCGACCGAAGTCTCAAGCATGTGCTTGAGGTTTGCTATGGGTCTCAGACCTTCCTTATACAGATTATACTTGTTTCTGGACTTAAGGACCTTTTCACAAAGTTCCTGAGCCTCTTTATATCCTTTTATTTCTTTGTTTTCCAATTTTACCTCTCCTGATCAAAAGATTAGTCAGTTCTTATTGATAGCGTCCTCTATCTTCTCTATTTCCTTATCCCTGAAGCAAAGCACCCATCCGACGAAGGATACAGGTATGGCAACCAGTATGTCCACAAAGGAATGCTGTTTCATGAACATGGTGGAAAGGCAGATGAACACTACGGCAAGCGCCATAAAAACTTTCTTCGGAACGCTGTCCTTGCCTCTTGTATCCCAGGACACGAAGAGCAGTCCAAGAGAACCGATTATATGAAGCGAAGGGCAGACGTTCGTGGGGGTATCCACAGCGTATATGAATCTCACTGCGTCGGTGAGGATATTCTCCCTGGGGAAAACCTCAGGTCTCAGTTCCAGGCAGCTTGGATACACCACGTATATCACCACCACAACCGTGAAGGTGAGTATGAAGAAACGCATCAGCTTCCTGAAGTTGTCCGTCTCCCTCACCAGCGTGTACACCAGTGTCACCGGTATGAGTACGTGCCACGTGAGGTACGGAATCACGAAGAGCTCGTTGAAAGGTATGATGTCATCCACGAAGCAGTGGACCACGTGGAAGGTCTTCCCATCATCCAGTACTTCAAGCGCTGTGAACACGGCAAGATACACCGGCCAGAACAGCAGATACCAAAAATTGTCCTTGAATTTTCTCTTCGTATTACCTGACATAAACAGCGTCGACGCATTCTCCCTCTGAGAATACCCGGCCTTTTCCTGCAGTTTCAGCCGAAAAAGACCCTACTCTCCCACTATTATGCTGGTATTATACCATAGGCTGAAAAAAAATAAAAGACATAGCCAAAAAGATAACTATGTCTTGAGTGTATACATTCTATTTATTCAGGAAGTCCAGCACAAGGTTCTGATACTCCGGATCCTCGTATGCTCCGTGACCCAGCTCTTCGAAGATCACGGCTTCGGTGCCCAGTCCCTCTGCAAGTTCTATGGATGCCTCCGGTGACATGATGACATCCTTACCGCCTCCCAGGACCAGGACAGGACATTTGATCTCTCCTAGCCTGTCATGGGTATTGCAGGTGAGACAGGCCTTAGCCAGAGCTATGAATTCCTCCTCCGTATGGGTCTTGGTCCCCACAGCGAAGACCTCCCCTTCGGGAAGCGGGCCCGGTTCCTTTCCGGGCGGATATGTCATGGCCATGAAGGAATCGGATACGAATCCCAGTCCCTTCTCCCTGGTCATCTTTTCCCAGAACTCCACGTTTTTCCTAAGCACCGGATTCGGAGTCGAAGTTGTTACGTTAAGAACCAGCTTCTCAACTGTTTCGGGATGGTTCAGTGTAAGATACTGCGCGATCATCCCGCCCTGGGAGTTTCCTATCACAGGGATGCTCTCAAGGCCGAGAGCTTTGAGGCCCTCGTACACATCCTCCGCCAGGAATTCATCCGTTATGACTTCCGGAAGAGGTTCCCTTCTGTCTATGACGTAGATCCTGAAGTTGTCCGCGTAGGTCCTGTACCTTCTTACCAGATTCGGCACCGTACCCTGAAGCCGGGTGATGTTAAGGCCCCTGATCAGAAGAAGCGGTCTGGTGCCTTTGCCGAAGATGGCATAGTCCATGGAATATCCTTCGAACTTCAGCGTTCCTTCCTTGATATCGTATGACATTTGGTCCTCCTTTATTCAGTCATGGCCGCTCTCGCCAGAAGTTCTGCAGCCGTTTTCATCATATTGTCATCGCCGTGGAAATTCGGCATATGGATATCCTCCGGTTCTTCCCCTTCAGGCGTGCTCCCTATCCAGTAGAAGAATGAAGGCACGTGGGATCTGTATACCGCAAAATCCTCGCTCGCGAGACTTGGCTCGAAATCTATGACTTCATTTCCCACAGCAAGAGCAGCCTTATATGCGACCTCATACATCTCGTCCGTGTTAAAGAGCACCGGTATGCGGTCTTCCCAGCTTACCTCAGCTTCACATTCATATGCTTCCGCAGTGTTTTGGCAGATGCTGTTTACCCTGTCTATGGCCCTGTCCAGGGCTTCATCCGAAAGCGACCTTATGGTAGCCATAAGTCTGACCTCTTCAGCCACCACATTGGGAGCCTTCCCTCCTTCTATAACTCCGATGGAAAGCACGACCGAATCCAACGGGTCTGTGTTTCTGCTCACTATGGTCTGAAGGCTCTGGATCACGGAAGCCGTGCAGACTATGGGATCATGGTTCAGATGAGGCATGGCGCCGTGTCCGCCCGAGCCTTTTATCCTTACAGTGAAGTTTCTCTTGCCTGACATGATCCCTCCCCTGTGGCATACTATTACGCCGGATCTCACCTTGGGCCAGTTGTGATAGCCGAAGCACATGTCAGGGCTTATCATGTCAAACAGACCACCTCTTACCAGAGTGTTGGCTCCCGTAGTTCCCTCCTCTGCAGGCTGGAACACCAGATATACGTCGTTTGCCAGTTCTCCGGCTGCTTTGATCCTGCTCAGTATCATAGCTGCCCCTATGAGAGACGAGGTATGCAAGTCGTGGCCGCAGCCGTGCATAACTCCGGGAATCGCAGATCTCCAGGGGCTCTCATACTCCTCGGTCTGAGGTATCGCATCTATGTCGGCCCTCAGCATTATCTTCTTTCCTGTGCCATTTCCGTTTATTACTGCCAGGAGCCCGGTTTTAAAGCCCGGATCCATTATTTCTATGCCGGGAATTGCTTCCAAAGCCTCTTTTATCTTTTCAGTGGTCCTGAACTCGTGGTGAGCGAGCTCCGGATGCATATGCAGGTCTCTCCTGATCCCGACTATGTATTCGTATTCTTTTTCTGTCAGGTTGAAATCAGTCATCTCATCATGCCTTTCCGATCAGATCTCTTATAACTTCGCCTGCTATCATGAGCCCCGCAACAGAAGGAACAAAGGATATGGATCCCGGCGTGCTTCTCTTACCGGGGGGAAGTTCTTCCCCATCTTCCTGTTCCGGTTTGATGGCTTCCTCTTCAGAATAGAGCACCTTAAGGGACTCTATCCCTCTCTTCCTGCACTCCTTCCTTATAGCCTTGGCCAGAGGGCAGATCCTGGTATCATATATGTCAGCGATCCGGAATTCCGATGGATCCAGCTTGTTACCGGTACCCATGGAACTTATCACAGGCACTCCCAGCGCACTGCACTTCTCTATGATGGCGAGCTTGCCCGCCACCGTATCTATGGCATCCACCACGTAGTCGAAGGCCGCGAAGTCGAAGTCATCAGCGTTCTCAGGGAGGAAGAACATCCTGTGCTCAGTGACTGAGCATTCCGGGTTGATGGAGGCTATACGCTCCCTTACCACCTGCGTCTTATCCTTTCCCACTGTATCCAGGGTCGCGATCAGCTGTCTGTTTATATTGCTCACGCTCACCCGGTCGTTATCTATTACGTCTATGGCGCCGACCCCGGACCTTGCCAGGGCTTCTATCACGAAGCTTCCCACTCCGCCTGCGCCGAAGACAGCCACTCTGGAGCCTGCCAGGATATCAAGAGCCTCTTTCCCTATTAATTTTTCAGTTCTTGAAAGCCATTCCATGCTCTTACTCATCCATTTCAGCTCCGTTCATCTGTTCTATTCTGATCCCCATCTCTTCCGCTCTGGTTATATATACCTCGGCAGGCATCCTGGAAGTCACAAGGACTTTCTTTGCGTATTTGCCGCCGAACCTCTCGGCCACGGTCTGAAGTTCATACAGGGCGTGAAGGGTGTTTGAGGGTCCCATCTTACCTGTCTTGCAGGAGATGAAGGTGGGCACGTTTCCCTTAAGGGTCAGCACGTCTATCTCGTTAAGTACGTCGATCCCCGGAGAATAGTGGAGCACTCCGTCCCAGTCGAGGTGGACTCCGACCTTGCAGTCGTCGGATATGGCCTGCTCCCTCTTATATACGTAGAGTTCCAGGGTGCTTCCTCCGTCCCTTAAGCAGTCTCTCACCGCCCTGTCCTTATATCTGAAGCTGTATACTCCGTCCGAATGTTTAAGATCCTGAAGGAGACCTGCCTCTCCCAGCCTGTCCATTATGCAGTTGAACTTCGCAAGGGAGTTCAGCCTGTTATTGGCGCTCCTTAAGAGGGATTCCGTCTTTTCAAGTTCGCAGTTCACTTCGAGGGATGATTCGGGCATCATATGGGTCCTCAGGAATATGGAGAGGAGGTTCCACTCCTCTGTGAAGTCGTTCTCTATCGACCAAAGCTTCTCCACGTCTTCTGCAAACTCCGGATCGTCGATATTTTTTGAAGCCTTATGAAGGTTATAGTTGATCTTTCCTCCGTGCATCTCGATGTATTTATCCAGGTCAAGTTCGAACTCCCTGGGCTCCACATCCGTGATGGATCTGGATGAGCCCTCCTCTAGCCTGCTCAGCTTATTCTTCACTATATCAAAGGCATGCATGGGAGTATCGTACTCGCCTGCCATTAGTCCGAAGACCGTAAGGATGGCTTCCTCCCCGCCCGTCATATCGAAGTATATCTTATTTCCTGCGCCAAGCTCATACTCTATGGCCTGTCTCAAGGTCTTCATCATGGACTGCACGTCTGTCTTCGACATGGCGTGGAACACTGCCTGTTCCCCGTCGCAGTACTTTTTCAAAAAATTCGCCGTGCATTCCTTCCAGGCCTCTATGGTGTCATGATAGCCGAAAAACACGGCCTTATCAATCCTGAAGCGCATGGAGGTTATGAGGTTTTCTATTGGTTCTCCGCTCAGAAATTCAAAAATAACGTTCATAAGTATACCTGTCCTGTATTCATATGCATTATTATACCGCAAAATACCGCTTTAAGATACCGCTTTTTTCTTTTGTGAAAAATGTGTTAAAATAACAAAAAATATTTTTAAAAATTGTTGTTGACAAACAGTTTTTGTCGCGTTATAATGGGTTCAAATTTTGAATAACACCCCAAAATCGATGACCGGAAACCAGTAAGCCGCCTAAAGCTTCAAGAGAGCTGCCGGGTGCTGCGAGGCAGTAAGTGATTAAGCGACCGAATTCATTCCGTGAGATGCACGCTGAACGGATCTTTCCCATTAGGCGCCGCCGGCAGACGACCGTTATCCCGTCAGGGCATGATAGTGCCCGGTGAGGCTCATATCGTGAGGTATGAGTGAAAAAGAGGTGGTACCGCGTTAGAACGCCCTCTTTTCCCTGTGGGAAGAGGGTTTTTTGATAGCTTCCCGAGTCTATAATTTTTTAAAAGGAGAAATAAATGGAAGAAAAACGTTATTACCAGAAGGAAATCGAAACCATGCCACTGGAAGAGATCCAGCGAATCCAATCAGAAAAGATCGTTAAACAGGTAAAATATGTTTACGACAACGTCAAGTACTACAGAGATCTCATGGACGCTAAGGGCGTCAGCCCTGAGGATATCAAGGGAATCGAAGATATCCATAAGCTTCCTTTCGTCTCCAAAGCAGATCTCAGAGAAGCTTATCCCTACGGCCTCATGGCCAGGCCCGTCAAGGACTGCGTAAGGATCCAGTCAACTTCCGGCACTACAGGAAGAAGAGTAGTCGCATTCTACACCCAGAACGACATTGATCTCTGGGAAGAGTGCTGCGCCAGAGCCATCGTGGCTGCAGGCGGTACTGACGAGGACGTTTGCCAGGTATCCTACGGCTACGGACTCTTCACAGGAGGCCCCGGACTGAACGGCGGCTCCCACAAGGTCGGCTGCCTCACCATCCCTACTTCATCCGGAAACACCGAAAGACAGATGCAGTTCATCATGGACCTTGGGGCTACTATACTTTGCTGCACACCTTCATACGCGGCTTACCTCGGTGAATCCCTGGCAGAGAAAGGCTATAGCCCTGAAGAGATACCTCTTAAAGCAGGTATCTTCGGTGCAGAGCCCTGGACAGAGGAGATGAGACGCTCCATCGAAAAGACTCTCGGTATCAAGGCATATGACATCTACGGACTCACTGAGCTGAGCGGCCCCGGAGTATCCTTCGAATGCGAAGAGCAGACCGGTATGCATATAAACGAGGACCACTTCTACGCTGAGATCATCAATCCCGATACGGGTGAACCCCTTCCTGAAGGCGAGATCGGCGAGCTGGTATTCACGTCACTTGATAAGGAAGCTTTCCCTCTCTTAAGATACAGAACCAGAGACCTCTGCAGACTCACCAGAAAGAAATGTTCCTGCGGAAGAACTCACGTCAAGATGTCAAAGCCTCTCGGAAGATCCGACGACATGATGATCATCAGAGGTGTCAACGTATTCCCTTCACAGATCGAAACAGTACTTCTCAACGAAGGCTACACTCCGAACTATCAGATAATCGTGGACCGCGTGAACAACACCGATACCTTCGATATCAACGTGGAACTCACCCCGGACCAGTTCTCCGACAAGGTAAGCGACATAGCAAAGATGGAAAAGGATCTGGTAGCAGCCATGAGATCCATGCTGGGCATCGGACCCAAGGTACACCTGCTGCCGCCTAAGTCAGTAGTGAGATCGGAAGGCAAGGCCGTGAGAGTCGTTGACAAGAGAAAACTTCACGACTAAAATATACACAGGAGGTGAATGAAATGAGCATCAGACAATTATCAGTATTCGTAGAGAACGAAGCAGGCAAATTACAGGAGATCACCGACTGCCTTTGTGCCAATAATATAGATATCCGCGCACTTTCCGTAGCCGAGACTCAGGATTTCGGCATCTTCAGACTGATCGTGGACGATATCGATAAGGCCGTTTCCGCTCTTAAGGAGGACGGTCATATAGTAAAGATCACAGACGTCGTAGGCTGCAAACTTGAGGACAAACCAGGCGGACTTGCCAGGATCGTCAAAGTCATCAGCGCCATAGGAGTAAACATGGAGTACATGTACGCCTTCCTAACCAAGAGCGACAGCGCTTACCTGGTCATCAGGGTCGAGGATGCCGACGCAGTGGAAGCTGCTCTCAGAGCAAGGGGAATTCCCCTTCTCCAGGAAGAAGACGTAACTGCACTTTAAATAAAAGAAAAAGAGCTGCACAGCAGCTCTTTTATTTTGTCTTTTTTAAAACGTAAAGTTTCCGTCCCTGAAGATCTCCACCTCTTCACCGTCGTGAGTGGTGCCTATAATCGAAAGATCGGCTGATCCCACCATGAAGTCCTCATGGGTCATGGAGAAGTTCACTCCCAGAGCCTTCAGCTCATCATCCGTCATATCCTCTGCTCCGTAGATCTCAGGATAGGCTTCGCCGAATGCGAAGTGACAGGATGCGTTCTCATCGAACAGGGTGTTCAGGAAAAGGACTCCGGAATTCTGTATCGGTGAATCGTAAGGAACAAGCGCGACCTCTCCGAAGTAGGATGCTCCCTCGTCGACGGAGATGGCATCCTTAAGCACGTCCTCACCCTTTTCAGCGTGGACTTCCACTATCTTACCGTCCCTGACAATAAAATAGAAGTTCTCTACTATGTTTCCGTTGAGACAAAGCGGCCTCGTGGCTACCAGTTTGCCGTTAACTGAATCTCTTTTGGGAAGAGTGAATACCTCTTCAGTCGGGATGTTAGCTGAGAAGCCGTAACCGGCCTTGCACATCTCTTCTCCTCCTGCCCAGAAGTGTCCTTCGGGAAGTTCCAGAGTAACGTCCGTGCCTGCAGCGTTGTGATATCTGAGAGACTTGAAGTTATATTTGTTAAGGATCTCTACGTGCTTTCTGAGTTCCTCAGAGTGTGCCTGCCAGTTGGCCACAGCGTCTCCGCCGTCAACTCTGCATGCTGTCAGGATCTCTGCCCAAAGCTTGAGCACAGCCTCCTCTTCACCGAGTTCGGGGAATACCGCCTTGGCCCAGGCTTTAGTGGGAACTGATACCACACACCAGGGGCACTCGTTTCTCATCTGTCTCAGCCTGAAAGTCTCAAGAGCCTTTCCTCTTGATATCTGTGATCTCTTGATCCTGTCGGGATCCACGTCCTTAAGGTTTTCGGGATCTTCTGCGAAAATTGAAAGGAACCCGGCTCCCTCTTCTGAAAGAGTGTCCAGCATGTCAACTTCCCACTGATTCATGGTGTCGAACACTTCGTCAGCTGCATATAAATATTTATATCTTGTGAGGTCATCGTCAGCCCAGCGCATTACCACTTCCTTGCAGCCTGCTTCATAGGCGGCTTTTGCACAGAGCCTTGCGAAGTATGCCTCGGATACAGGGCAGGCCAGAACCAGCCTCTGTCCTTTCTGGATGTTCAGTCCGGCCTTGATTATAAGGTCTGCATAGTCCTTCTGTAACTGTTCTAAATTTTTCATTTATTTCACCTTTCCAAAATAATCAGGACCCGGCATTGCCTGATACCAGGTCCTGTATATCGTCAGTTTATCCGAGCTTTATGAAAGCTTCATATCTCCGTCCTTTACCCAGCCCATCTTTTTAAGACCGAAGTTTATGATCAGGGCGAGGATGGCAGGAAGCACGAATGAGATAAGGATCAGTCCTGTCCAGTCGAAGGCAGTGATGGCTTCCTTTGTCCCGGCTGCAACGTCGTTGACCCAGCCGGTGTACACTCCGATCTGTCCCACCAGTCCGCAGGTACCCATTCCGGAGGATACCGCAGCTCCGTTCATCTTCAGTTTGAAGATGCAGGTGGCGATGGGTCCTGTGATGGCAGAAGCCAGCGTAGGTGCGATCCAGATGCGTGGGTTCTTAACTATATTTCCCATCTGGAGCATGGAGGTTCCGATTCCCTGAGAGATCAGTCCGCCCCAGCGGTTTTCCTTAAAGGAGATGGCAGCAAAGCCGATCATCTGTGCACAGCAGCCTGCAACGGCAGCGCCTCCTGCAAGGCCCGTAAGCTGGAGCGCAGCACAGATGGCCGCTGATGAAATGGGAAGAGTAAGAGCCATGCCCACCACCACGGATACCAGGATACCCATGAGGAAAGACTGAAGTTCCGTAGCCCACATGATGAGGTTTCCGACCCACATGGCTGCCCTTCCCAGAGGAGGAGCGATGAGCCATGAGAAGAAGATACCTACTCCGATGGTCACAAGCGGTGTAACGAGGATATCAACCTTGGTTTCCTTTGATACCATCTTGCCGATCTCAGCTGCGATAATGGCAACGAAGAGAACTGCCAGGGGGCCGCCTGCTCCGCCGAGAGCATTGGATGCAAAACCTACCGCGATCATTGAGAACAATACCAGCGGAGGGCACTTGAGCGCATAACCGATGGCTACCGCCATGGCAGGACCGCTCATAGCTGTCGCTATTCCGCCAACCGTGTACTCTACTCCCGCAACAGTTGCAACGGGTGTGGTGAGGAATTCGATACCGAACTGGGTTCCGATGGTATTGATGATGGTACCTATGAGCAGTGAACAAAACAGTCCCTGCGCCATGGCGCCGAGTGCGTCGATACCGTACCTCTTGAGAGAGATCTCAATGTCCTTTCTCTTAAGAAAGGCCTTAAACTTTTCCATACTTTTTGTCTCCTATAAATCGTTAAATATTATCAGTAAACTCCGGGATCTTCGGGATCATCAGGATCCGTCCATCTCCTTTCGCCTTCTGTATATCCGCTTGAAGCCACCTTTTCCCTTAAGCGCATCTCCTCGTCTTCAGGAGTCTCCGCTCTCTGGAACTGGGTGGTATACAGCTCTGTATAAACTCCGCCTGCCTTTACAAGCTCCTTGTGGTGACCGCGTTCAACCACTTCTCCGTCCTTGACTACGAGTATCTCGTCTGCGGCGAGGATGGTAGAAAGCCTGTGAGCGATCAGTATGCTTGTCCGTTCTTTGATTATCGGCTCGATCGCCTCCTGGATCTTTGCTTCCGATATGGAATCGAGAGCTGAAGTTGCCTCATCGAAGATAAGAAGTGCGGGATCTTTAAGAAGCACTCGGGCTATTGATATTCTTTGCTTTTCTCCGCCCGAAAGCTTCAGTCCGCGGTTTCCTACTTCCGTATCCAGTCCCTTTTCCTGGTTCTGGACAAAATCATATATGTTCGCTTTTTTCAGCGCGTTTATCATGTCCTCTTCAGTAGCCTCAGGATCCGCGTACTGAAGGTTCTGCCTTATGGTACCGTTAAAGAGGTACGTCTCCTGTGATACCACTCCCACGTTCTTTCTCAGAAAGTTGAGATCCAGCTCTCTCACGTCCACCCCGTCGAAGGTGACTGAACCGGAATTTACGTCATAAAGCCTCGGGATGAGGTTTATGATGGTGCTCTTGCCGGAACCTGAAGGTCCCACGATGGCGATGCTTTTACCGCTGCTCAGTTTGAAGCTGATATCCTTGAGTATCTGTCTTTCTCCGTCATATGAGAAATCCACGTGTGAGAATTCGACCTCTCCGGTGGATGACTTTGGAATCACAGGATTCTCAGGATTCTGAATCTCCACGGGCATGTCGAAATATTCGAATACTCTGGTGAACATGGCCATGGACCTCATCCAGTCCACCTGGATGTTAAGAAGGCTGTTCACCGGCATGTATGTCTTGCCGAGGAGAGCTACCATGACGGTGATGTCACCTACGGTCAGGTCGCTTTGGTACTGCATGATCAGGATGCCGCCCACCAGATAAAGGAGCATGGGGCCGATGCTGGTTACCGTGTTAAGCACAACGAAGAACCAGCGTCCCGCCATCCTTTCCTTGATGTTAAGCTTGATCATGCGGCTGTTGACGTTTTCGTACCTTTCGTACTCCTCGTCTTCCTTTCCGAAGAGCTTAACGAGAAGCTGACCGCTCACCGAAAGCGTCTCGTTAAGTATTCCGTTCACCTCATCGTTTGCTTCCTGGGCTTCACGGGTTATGGTCCATCTGGTCTTTCCTGCCCTCCTTGTGGGGAAGACGAAGAGAGGGATCACCGCGATACCCAGAAGCGCCAATATCCAATTCTTCTGGAACATGGCAGCAAGTGCGAATACAAGGGTTATCGTATTCGAGAGGATGCTCTTGAAGGTGTTGGTTATTACGGATTCTACTCCGCTTATATCCGAGGTCATCCTGGTTATTATATCGCCCTGGTTGTTCGAAGTAAAGAACCTCTGCGACATCTTCTGAAGGTGCCTGAACATCTGATTCCGCATATCGAAGGTGATATGCTGGGCGATCCAGGTGTTTATGTAGCTCTCTCCGACTCCTATTAGATTGGAGAGAAGCGTTACGGCAAGGGACGCGACTATGTACGTAATGAGCAGTCTTAAGTTCTGTCCTATAAGTCCCTCGTCGATTATCTTACCCGTAAGTATGGAAGGAAGAAGTCCGAATACCGAAGACAGCGCAATACAAACCAGAACCAGCGCAAACTGTTTCCAGTAAGGTTTCAGATAACTGAAGACCCGCTTGACCAGTTCCTTGGTTATCTTGGGCTGCGCAGCCTTCTCTTCCTCTGTCATGTAGTGGCCGCCTGGGCCGTGTCCTCCTGGGTGCGGCATGCCTACCTCCTGTTAAAACAAAGCTGTCATCAATAAGGCCATAACTTACCAGTTAGCATTTTAGCACAAATATACTCTATAATACAACTTAATAAACAAAAAACGGCCTGAGCCGTTTTTTTATTGTTCATTATTTACCGTAATTATATCAGAAACTGTCGACAGTATCCTTATCCAGGCTCTTTATGACAGCAACTGCCAGTTCGACTGCAGCGTCAAAGTCGCTCATGGAAGCTATGCAGTTATGTGAATGGATGTATCTCACGGGTATGGAGATAACGATGACGGGTGTTCCCTTGTCGGAAAGGCAGATCATGGATGCGTTGGTGCCGCCTCCTTCCCTTACTGCAGCCTGCACGGGGATACCCTTCTCCTCTGCGAGGTCCAGGGCATATCTCATGAACCTGGGATTGCAGATGGCGGATCTGTCCATGAAGCGAAGCATGGGACCCTTCTTAAGAGCAGCCTGCACGGCGTAGGGTTCAGCTATAGTATCGTCAGCGGGGCAGCCTTCGAAACAGATGGCAACGTCCGGAATCACATTGTTCACAGCCACCTTGGCTCCGCGGGAACCGACTTCCTCCTGGGACGATACGACAGCCGTAACGTCAAGCGCGAGTTCCTCGCCCTCGAGCCTCTTCAGAGTCTCGATCATGGCTGCTACACCTATACGATCGTCGAAGGCCTTTCCCATGAGCACGTCATGTTCCTCGTCATACGAGAAATCCGTCATCGGTACTATGGGCTCTCCTACTCTGATCTTATATGACTTCTCTGTCTCTTCCTTTGAGGAAGATCCGATATCTATGGAAAGGTCGCTGATCTCGAGGGTCCTGCCCCTGTCACCATCTTTCATGAAATGAACCGGTTTGGATGCGATGATTCCCTGGATATACTTTCCTTCAGCGTTTCTCACAAGTACCTTTGATGAGGGAAGCGATGCCGGATTCCAGCCTCCTATGTTGTGGAATCTGATGGTGCCGTTGGGCCTTATGGAATGCACCATGAAACCTACCTCGTCTCCGTGGGCGTCCATCATCATCATGGGCTTACCGGAGTTTCCTTTCCTTCTGATGTAGAGATTTCTGATATGGTCCTCTTCCATCTCTCCAAGGCCTTCTGCATATCTCCTTGAAACTTCAAGAGCTTCATCCTCGAAGCCTGAAGGTGCCTTGGCTTCAGAAAATTCCCTTATCATTCTGATCTTTTCTTCTTTGTTGTCCATTTAATTTTTTACTCCTTATATTTACGCTGAGATCATGTCTCGCGGTTATATATCTTACCTACGTCCCTACGCCTTCCGTACATGAATATCCAGGCTGCGGTGAATTCGATCACTGCGAACACCACGAGCACCATCCTCTTGTCCATGTAGTCCGCCATGAGGCCCGAGAGGAACTCTCCGGTCAGCATGCCTAAGGTCGCCATCATCTGGAAGGTGCCGTTGAAACGGCCCTTCTTTTCGTGGGGCACGTACTTCTGTGTGGATGAGATCCTGATGTTGTATGAAGTCATTCCCAGCACGCCCGTCGCAAAACACATTATCATCATGCATGGCACCGGGGTGAACAGATATGACCCCTCTATCACGGCTATGGAAATATATACTATGAAAGCTATATTGAACTTTTTATCCGGATCAAGCTTATGTCTGTAATGGAACACTCCGGCGAGCAGCCTTCCTATCATCATGCTTGCTCCCACCAGCATGAAGATGTATTCCCCGGTAGTGCCGTACATTTCCCTGAAGTAGGGTAGTCCGACTATCATGCCGGCTCCTCCTGACAGGGAGTTGAACATGAAGTAGAGGGCTATGGCCATAAGGCCGGGTTCCATTCTGAGATATGCTATACCCTCCTTAAAGGTATCTTTGTACTGTGATAAGCCGAACTTCTCTTCTTTCTTTATGACGTATTTTTCTTCCACCCTGATCTGCGTCTCGAAAACTGCAGCGATGAAATAGCTGGCGCAGTCTATGAAGAAGAGCGGTGCGATCCCTATCTTGTGATAGAGATAAGCCGAAAGAGGTGTCACGATCAAGAGAAGCGAGTCCATGGTGCTGGAGATGGAATATGCCTTACCCATGTTCCCTTCCGTGATAAGAAGCGGATAGAAGCTGTCGTAGGCCACCGTGTATATGCTGGAGATGGTGCCCAG
Source organism: Anaerovoracaceae bacterium (assembly GCA_045545455.1). GTDB lineage: Bacteria > Bacillota > Clostridia > Peptostreptococcales > Anaerovoracaceae > RUG754. The sequence continues at coordinate 36,626 of JAZQAY010000046.1, forward strand.
CATGGAGCAGCCTATAACGAGAAGCACGAAGTTTATATCTCCGTGAAGGAGAATGAAGCCGAACAGTCCGTAGATGGCAGCCGACATGAAGTCCAGGGTGTATATCATCTTCCTCCTGGAAAACTTGTCCAGCACGGGTCCGATCAGCTGAGGCATCACGATCTTCGGAAGATCGTAAAGTATCATATACACCGCAAACAAAAGGACTGAACCCGTATAGTCCAGCACAAGTAACCCTGTGGCGAAGCCGGAGATCACGTTTCCGAAAAGTGATACTGCAGTGCCCAGGGTTATGATGGTAAAGTTCTTGGTCCAGAGCTTGTTCTTTGGTTCAGTCGTTACGGTTTTTTCGTTTTCCATTATTTGTTCAGATCAAAGTATTTTGCCGGGATGTGGCAATAGCCTCCCGGATTCTTTTCCAGATATTTCTGGTGGTATTCCTCTGCGGAGAAGAAGTTCTCAAGAGGTCTCAGTTCCACCGCAAGGGGCAGGTATCCAAGTTCCTTTTCCTTTTCTATGAAGGCGGGTCTCACTTCGCTCAGCTGGTCGCCCGATGTGTAGTATACGCCTGTCCTGTACTGGATGCCAACGTCCCCTCCCTGCTTGTTCACTGAAAGCGGATCGATCGCCATGAAAAAGTATCTCACGAGGTCCTGTCCTGAGATCTTAGTCTCGTCGTAATCTATCTTAAGGGTCTCAGCGTGACCGCTGTCGTTACAGACTTCCTCATATGTAGGCGCCTTGTCCGGGCCGTTTGCGTATCCCACTTCCGTCTTTATCACTCCGTCGAACTGGTCTATGAACTTCTGCATTCCCCAGAAGCAACCTCCTGCCAAGTATAATGTCTTCATGTCTTACCTCTCTTCGAAATCCGTTACATAGAGTTTATCTTCGCACACCCTGAATCTCACGGTGTAACTTCCATATGAAAAGGCGTATATTCTCCCGGGATCGTCCTGATAGCCGGGCCTCGGGTCAAGCGCCAGTATCTCCTTAAGGGCGTCCACTCTTTCACCCGCCAGGCCTTCAGGTAGCTCCGCTTCAAAGATGACTTCAAGTCTTTCTTCCTTGTGATAATAGGTGAAGCCTTCTGAGGCATCCTCCACCCTGTCCGCAAAAGGCACGTAGGGCTTTATGTCGTATATGGCGGTGCCGTCCATGAGGTCCGCTCCCGATACCTTAAGCACCGGTCCCCTGTCTTCTGTCATCTCGCATGTTATGAGCTTTACCACAGTCATTCCCAGGCGGTTCGGCCTGTTGGGAGACCTGGTGGCAAACACGCCCACCCTCTCGTTTCCTCCGAGCTTCGGAGGTCTTACAGTGGCTGACCATCTGCCGTCCTGACCTTGATTTGCTCCCATGGGCTCAAACTCCCAGATGAGCCACAGATGGCTGAACTTTTCGATCCCCCTGAAGGCATCCGGCTGTCTGTAGCCCTCCTCCATCACGATCTCCGATACGAGATGAGGTGCCATGCCGCTCTGCCTGGGGAGTCCGAACTTCTCAGGGAAGTCATTATGAATATGTGCTATAGGTCTTATTTCCATCTGCTTACAGTATTCCTGAATCAAAATATGCCCATTTGGGATTATTGTAACACAAACATATTTAAGGGACAACCAAAAAGAGGCCCACGCGGGCCTCTTTAGAAGCGGTCAAATGGTGGTTCAGAACGAGCCTTGAGACTTCACCTGAAAAACTTGTCTCCTACTTTGCAGCCCTTACAGGGCAGGATCAGCTTTGAGCCTGGTATTCACTGCCCTTCCCAGAAGGATAGAAATCACCATCTTGACAACGTCACCTGCTATGAAGGGAAGCACACCGGCAGCCAGAGCTTCCATGAAGGTAAGTCCTGCCACGTGGGCGAGCCACAGAGTCCCGAAAGCATAGAGCACCGCTGTCCCGATACACATGCCTATGAACTGCAGCCATATCTTATCGTAGAAACGGTATATGAACCAGCCAGCGATAAGGGCAAGGAATACGTATCCCAGAAGATATCCGCCGGTAGGACCTGCAAGTTTAGCCAGACCTCCCTGGAATCCCGAGAACACCGGAAGCCCCACCGCTCCCAGAGCCAGATATATCAGGCAGGCAGCTGTGGCCTTAAGCGGTCCCAGTATGTATGCTGCAAGGAGCACTCCCAGGGTCGCAAGGGAGATCGGAACAGGTCCTATGGGAAGGGCCAGCGGCCCCAGTATGCAGAGCACCGCAGCCATCAGGGCGATCTCTGTCATGGTTCTTGTATTATGTTTCATTAAAATACCCTTTCAGAAATATTGTAAAGCTTTTCCAAAAGCGCTTTACAATTCGTATGTTATCATCTATAATATCTATTGTCAATAACAATCCTTAATAACTTTACAATTGCCGCGAAAGTGTATTTTGCGGCTTTCGGCGTGGTAGAACACATGACTAAAGACAGCGTGCTGGCCATCCTGGCCAGAGAAAAAAACTATGTCTCAGGAGAAGAGATGAGCAGGGCCATCGGCGTGAGCCGTGCGGCAGTAAATGCTGCAGTTAAGGCTTTAAGGTCCGACGGCTACGAGATAGACTCCGTGACAAACAAGGGCTACCTCCTTAAGAGCGGGCCCGATAATCTTTCCAATGGATCAGTGGGCGCACATCTGGATCAGCAAAGGATGGAAAGCGTCCTGGTGCTTGACAGCGTGGACTCCACGAACAAGCGCTTAAGAGAAATGGCCTTCGACGGGGCTCCTGACGGCCAAGTGGTGATCGCGAATGCACAGACTTCCGGAAGAGGCCGCAGAGGAAGAAATTTCTTTTCTCCCAGGGATAAGGGTATATATTTCTCCTATCTGATAAAGCCCGACATGGCTCCTCAGGATGCGGTGACTCTGACAGCATGGACTGCCGTAGCCGCCATGAGAGCTATATCCAAAGTCTCAGGCTTCACCCCCGGCATCAAGTGGGTAAACGACCTGGTATCCGGCGGACGGAAACTCTGCGGGATCCTTACCGAGATGTCCGTGGAGAGCGAGACCGGAAGGATAGACAATATAATCATCGGAATAGGTATCAACATCAATAACGATAATTCAGACTTCCCGGATGAGATAAAGGATATAGCAACTTCAATAGCTCTCGAAGCAGGACATGCTGTGGACCGTTCAGAGCTTGCAGCTGCCCTTATCAGAGAGCTGGATGTTATGAGGGCTGACTGGCCGGATAAAAAGATTCCCTATCTTGAAGCCTACAGGCAGGCAGATATCACCTGCGGAAAAGAGATCATGGTCATTCAGGGCGGTAAGACAAGCCCCGCTGAAGCCCTTATGATAAACGATGATTTTTCACTGAAAGTAAAATTCTCCGACGGAAAGGTAAGCGATCTTTCCAGCGGAGAAGTCTCCCTTAAGATACTATAAAGTCAAAACAGACCGGATCAATAAAGTGAACCGG
>JAZQAY010000047.1:0-23442 GCA_045545455.1 Anaerovoracaceae bacterium
GGCCCTGGAATGAGAGAGATGCTGAATCCCACTTCAGCCCTTGCAGGCATGAAGCTGGATAAGACGGTAGCCCTCATCACAGACGGACGTTTCTCAGGTGCAAGCCGCGGAGCCTCCATAGGACACGTGAGCCCCGAAGCTGCATCTGACGGTCCCATCGGCCTTATCAAGGAAGGCGATACCATCTCCATCGACATCCCTTCCGGCAAGCTTAACGTCCTGGTATCTGACGAGGAACTTGCAGCACGCAAAGCAGCATATGTGAAGCCGGAACCCAAGGTCAAGTCAGGCTGGCTTGCAAGATATGCGAAACTCGTTACCTCAGCTTCCAAGGGCGCTGTAATGAGCGACTGACGGCAAAAAAATTTTCAAAGAAAAAATAAATTTGTACTGAAAGTCAAGTTTCAAAGTGCTATAATGCTATTGTAAAAGAATAGACCCGATCAGGAATTCTCCCGGTCGGGTTTTTTATTGCATTGAACAAAAGGAGGAAAAAATGAAAAGAATTGGATTTGAAAATGTTGTGTATCCGTTTACGGATGAAAGAGTCTTTCCTATCGTAATGCAGGATCCTGAAGTGTGTAAAAAGTTTCTTTCGAAGCTTTTCCCCGAAAGAGTGGTCTCTGAACTCAAGCTGCATGAAGAGCTGCCGAACCTCACCAGGGTCACACAGGAAAAAACACTGTTTCCTAATGTAAAGGGGCATGGTGTCAGATTCGACGTCCTGTTTGAGGATGATACCGCCTGGTATGATATTGAGATGCAAGTCCGCTCTCGCCCTGATTTGCCAAAAAGAACACGTTATTACCATTCAATAATGGACAGTGCATTCCTGAGAAAAGGTCAGAAATATAATCAGCTGAATCCTCAATACGTAATATTTATCTGTGCTTATGACCCCTTTGATAAAGGCCTGCCAATATATAAGTTCAGCATGAAGGACGAGAAATCAGGCTTGTCTCTTGGGGATGAATCATATACAATAATATTGAACACCACAGCTCCTAAGAAGAAGGTGCCGGATAATCTCCGGCAGCTCTTCCTGTATATCAACAAAGATGATATAGATGATTGTGACGACTTGATCTCAGATATACATGAGCATGTGATGGAGCTTAACAATGATTCAGATTGGAGGGATGCACTGATGACTTGGGAAGAAATGCTCGAAGAAAAACTTGAGGAAGGCTATGAAGAAGGCTATGAAAAAGGCCTTAAAAGCGGCATGCAAGATGGCATAGACAAGGGAATGGATAAAGGGCTTAAGCAAGGCATTAAGCAGGGAGTAAAACAAGGTATTCAGCAAGGTATTCAGCAGGGTATTCAGCAGGGAGTAAAACAAGGTATTCAGCAAGGTATTCAGCAGGGAAAAAACGAAGTCCTTGCCAAACTGATAAACTCGCATCAGATTTCTTATGAGACCGCTAAATCTCTGACTGACGATATAGCCGAACTGAATTCCCTTATTCATAAAAAATATGAATTCACTTCCATAGAAGAGGATATACCATTCTAACCTCGTACTGAAGACCCGACATTCATCATTTTCGGGTCTTTTATTGCACAAAAATACGGCGGCATGATTGCCGCCGTATTTCATCCGGGTCATGTTTATTTCTCAAGTTCGTCGAACATCTCTTTCACTGACGGTGCATTCTTCGTCAGTTTCTTTATGGACAGATCTTCTGCCTTGTTGTTTGCAAGACGCAGGTTATTTTCTGAAGAAAGAAGAGCCTCCTTTGTCTTCTGAAGATGCTGGATGGTTTTATCTATCTCTTCGATAGCCTTTCCGAATTTCTCGCTCGCTATCCTGTAGTTTCTTCCGAATGCATCCTTAAAAGCGTTCATATTCTCCTCAAAGTGCAAAATATCCAGCTGCTGGTTCTTCACAACCTGAAGTTCCCTCTGATACCTGAGAGAATTAAGTGCAGCGTTCCTGAGGAGAGTGATCATGGGGATGAAGAACTGAGGCCTTATGACGTACATCTTATCATATTTATATGATACGTCCACGATCCCGTTGTTATAGAGGTCATTGTCTGCCTCCAGAAGTGATACCAGCACAGCGTATTCGCAGTTCTTTTCCCTTCTGTCCTTGTCCAGTTCCTTGAAAAAGTCCTCGTTCTTATGTTTGGTAGCGGTCTCGTCCATCTCATTCTTCATTTCAAACATGATGGATATGAACTCCGTACCATCATCGGAGGATTCTCTGAAGATAAAATCACCTTTGGATCCCGTCCTCGCATCGTTATCCTTCTCAAAGTATGCCTTTGGGAAGGCTGTCATCCTTATCTGGTTGAACTGGTTCTGGCAGTGCTGCTCCAGACTCTCACCCACCATCTTGGTTGACTGGCGGGCCTTGAAATCCTTATAGTACTCGATCTGTTCGTCCTTCATTTTAAGGGCGCTCTCATACTGATCCTTTAAGGATTTCTCTCTGAGTTCGCTTTCGGCTGCCTTGCTCTCCAGTTTTCCTTCCAGTTCCGTGATGGAAAGGGCCTTTTCAGCAAGTTCTTTTTCCTTTTCGCTGATAGCTTCCGTTACAGCAAGTCTGGTCTCCGTCTCAGCTCCCCTGAGTTTCGCCTTTAGAGCTTCGATCTCCTTGTCCATCTCAGCGATCCTGGTATCCTTCCTCTGGATCTCCTCAGCGCTTATCTTTTCCTGCTCCATACGGGCGATCCTCACGCTTGCATCGGTCTTTTCCCTCAGCTCTGCTTCGCGTCTTTCAAGCTCCTTATGAAATTCACTGTCTCTTACCTGCCGGACTATGCCGGCATAGCCGGATTCATCCACCTGAAAAACCTTCCCGCAATGGGGACATTTGATTTCCTGCATATCTTCTCCTTATTTAAAACTCTCCTCGGACAGAACTATTCCCGCAATAGCTTTCGCAAATATCTTGGTAGATATAAGCAGGCTGTCCGAGCTTATGTACTCGTTTGCCTGATGGCACATATCCTCTTCTCCCGGGAAAAGCGGTCCCCAGGATACGATGTTAGGCATAGCTTTAGCGTAGGTCCCGCCGTATTCGAGGACGAACTCGTTCTTAAGACCCGATACCTCTTCATATGCATCGGCAAACACCTTGAGGAAGGGGCTCGTCTTAGGAACGAATACCGCGTGCTGGCTGTCCACAGATATGGTCTTACCTCCGTGCTCCTCAGCCCAAAGGCTAAGCCTGTCTATGATCCTCTGTCTGTCCTCTCCATAGGGGAATCTGACGTTCACTGCCATCTCCGCCCTGCCGTCCTTTGCATTGAGGATCGTAGGCGAAAGCACGTTCCTGTGGACAAACTCTCCCTGATACCAGTCGCTTTCCGATCTGAGGCCCAGCTTGTCGCCATAGTATCCTTCAAAATCATCGCAGATGGCGCGGAGCAGTTTCAGGAGCCTGTTTTCTGCCAGGCCTTCCTTTTTCAGTTCTTCGCCCAGAAGGAAGATGGAATTCACCCCCATCTCAGGCTGACTGGAATGGCAGGCTTTTCCTGTGACTATGATCTCACGTCCGTCGGAAAGTACTGCCTTTGCTTCTCCCGGAACCACGTTCACAGCTGTCCCGATCTCCAGTTCCTTAAGATACAGGCCTTCAGGCTCCTCCCCGGACAGATCATATTCCATTATCTGATCTATGTAGCCCTTCTCTATATTACATATGGGATAGCTCCCATCCGGCGTGAAACCGTAGTCCGGAAGAGGGTACTCCCTGACGTACTCGTCCATGTCAGTCCATTCCACCTCTTCCTGGGTCCCGATGATGAGCTGCACCTTCTTATGGAGAGGGAGCCCCAGTTCCTGTACCGCCTTCATGGCATAAAGGCTGGATACCACCAGGCCCTTATCGTCAAGCGTTCCTCTTCCGTAGATCCTGCCGTCTCTTTCCTCGACCTTATACGGGTCTGAATCCCACTGGGCCGGGTCTCCTGCCGGCACCACGTCCACGTGTGCCAAAATGCCAAGGGTCTCAGGGCCTTCTCCCATCTCAACTATACCCACCTGCTCATCCAGGACCGGATAGGCCCTGAATCCAAGGCGCTCCGCCTGTTTCAAAGCGAGCCGAAGAGCTTCCTTCACCTTCTCCTTGTCATCGGATTCACTGGGTATGGCTATGAGTTCGGCCAGGTCGGTTTTGATTTCATCAAAATGATTATCTATAAATGCTGTCATTATTCTGTCCATGATGCTGTTCTCCTGGGTAATGGCTTCGTCAGATATCCTTATATGGGTATTATATCATAGGTCCGCCCCTTTTTTCACGCTTTGGCAAAATAAATGTTTTACTTTGCCGCGATAGTGTGCTACAATTAACACATTCTTAACAAATCTTTATATTTATTCATTCTTAAAGAAAGGAGAAAGTTATGAGTAGCAATGGCCCTAAAGTGGGACAGAAGAAGAAATTCGAGCTCCCGCACATTTTTGCTATCTTATTCGCAATCATCATCATCTGCACTATCCTCACATGGATAATCCCTGCAGGCTCCTTCGACTATGTCGAGAATGAAGACGGAAGAAACATCGCAGTTGCCGGAACATGGCATCCCGTAGACGACGTTGATCCCGTAGGACCTTTCAGAATGCTCGGTCTCGTCTATGAAGGCATGATCGACGCGGCGGATATAGTATTCCTGATCTTTATCACCTATGCTTCCACCACGTTCATCATCAAGTCCGGCGCATTCGACGGTCTGGTAGGCTTCCTTCTCAGGATATTCAAAGGAAACAGTTCAGTTATCACCATCCCTGTATTCCTCATCGCTCTCGGTGCAGGATCATCAACAGTCGGTATGTGCGAGGAATGGTACCCCTTCGTACCTGTCTTCGTAACGCTGTACATGGGTATGGGTTATGACGCAATGGTAGGTCTCGGAGTTGTAGCTCTGGCTGCATGCTGCGGATATGCCGGTGCCTTCATGAACCCCTTCACCGTAGGTGTTGCCCAGGGTATAGCAGAACTGCCTTACATGTCAGGTGCACTTTACAGGATCATCTGCCACGCTATCTTTATCGTGATCGCATCCTTCTTCCTTATGAGATATGCATCCAAGGTAAAGAACGATCCCACACAATCAGTGCTGTACGGCACGGATCTGGCACCTGTTGATACGTCGGAGATCGACATCGAGCACCTCCAGTTCACCACAAGGCAGAAGCTGGTTCTCCTCGACCTGGTAGTTGCTGTTGCGGTTATCGTATTCGGCGTATTCAAGTTTGGATGGTACCTGTCAGAGATCTGCGCGATCTTCCTTCTGATGGCATTCATCGCTGCCATCATCATGAAGTGGAACGTATCCAAAGTCGGCGAGATGTTTGCAGCCGGATTCACCGATGCTGCTGTAGCAGGCGCAATGGTCGGACTTTCCAGAGGTATCGTAATGGTGCTGAGAGAAGGATGCATCATCGACTCCGTTGTAAACGGACTCACCATCCCTCTTCAGGTACTTCCTGTCGGAGTCACAGCTATCGCAATGCTGTTCTTCCAGACCATCTTAAACTTCTTCGTACCTTCCGGTTCCGGTCAGGCTGCGGTATCCATGCCTATCATGGCTCCTCTTGCTGACCTTCTGGGCGTATCAAGACAGACTGCAGTTCTGGCATACCAGTTCGGTGATGGTCTTTCGAACTCCTACTGGCCGACAGCAGATATCGTTATCATGGCCGGTCTTGCAGGAATCAAGCTCGACAAGTACTATAAGGCATTTACCAAGTGTTTCCTGTGCATCTTCGTAGCACAGATCATTCTGGTAGAGGTCGCAGTACTCATCGGCTACTGATCCGTTCTTCCGGCAGCTGCCTCAAGACGGAATTATTCAGAAACAAAAGAGGTCCTCAGTGCGAGGATCTCTTTTTTCATCGTAAATCAAAAGCTCCGGGTCATCACTCCGGAGCTTTCTTCAAGTTCGCTTATTATTTATTCGTTTAGGATTTGAAAGGAAAGAAATTCTTAATTATCAGTTTTGGAAAGGTCGTCTCCGGGATCTTCTCATCCCTTCGACACCTTTATTATGCACGAAGTTTATGAAGAAATAATGAAGAAAACAAGTGCGTTTGTAGATTATTGGACAATTTCATCAAAAAATATCCCGAATAATACCTTTAATTAAATCAAAATGGATCTTTCTATACCATACTTTTATGTGAAGTTATTATGAACACTATGGCTCGCTCCTTGAATTTTTTACTTTAGCATGATATACTGATTAAAAATAAGAATAGCATTTTAACTGTATGACGAGATCGGGAGAGACCGCACGGCCGTGTGCCACATGCGGCGCCGAAGGGGCGAAGTGAGAAACTCTCAGGCAGAAGGACTGATCATCGGACAGTTCCCTGGAGAGCGCATGCGCACCGACGAGGATCAATCTTTCAGGTAAAAGGACAGGGCACACAAATTGTTTTTGTGTGCTCTTTGATTTTTTGCAGGGGCATACAAGGATACCTGCTGTAAAGAAACGGAGGTGACTCATTATGGCAGATGAAAACTTAAAAAGAACGACACTGTACGCCACCCATCTGAAGTATGGCGGCAAGATGGTGCCTTTCGCAGGCTGGGAAATGCCGGTACAGTATACCGCAGGAGTCATAGCCGAGCATAACGCCGTAAGGACGGCCTGCGGCATGTTCGACGTATCCCATATGGGTGAGATCACTGTGGAAGGCCCGGATGCCGTGGCAAACCTCAACTACCTGCTGACCAATGATTTTTCAGGCATGAACGACGGGCAGGCCAGATACTCCCCCATGTGCAACGATGAAGGCGGAGTGGTCGATGACCTTATCGCATACAGAAAGGATGAGGATGAATTTCTTCTTGTGGTGAACGCAGCGAATAAGGATAAGGATCTCAACTGGATCAAGTCGCACGCTTTTGGAGACGTTATCATCGAGGATATCTCGGACACAGTTGGTCAGATCGCCCTTCAGGGTCCTAAGGCCATGGAGATCCTTTCCAGACTTGTCAGTCCCGAAGGCATTCCCGAGGAATACTATGCAGCCAAATATGACGTTCCCATGTGCGGTACCAGCGTCATGATCTCCACCACCGGCTACACCGGTGAGGAAGGCGTTGAGATCTATATGCCTAAGGAACAGGCTCCCGTTATCTGGGAAGCTCTTATGGAAGCAGGCAAGGACTTCGGCCTTATTCCCTGCGGACTTGGCGCAAGAGACACCTTAAGACTCGAAGCCGGAATGCCGCTTTACGGACACGAGATGGACGATACCATCACGCCGAAGGAAGCCCTTCTCTCCATGTTCGTCAAGATGGATAAGGCCGACTTCATCGGCAAGGAAGCTCTCGAGAGAAAGACCCCTCCCGCAAGGAAGAAGGTGGGACTGGAAGTCACCGGCCGCGGCATAATCCGTGAGCACATGGACGTATACAAGAACGGCAAGAAGATCGGAGTCACCACCTCCGGAACTATGTGTCCATATATCAAGAAGGCTGTCGCCTGTGCCCTTGTGGACGCAGACGAGAGAGTCCTCGGCGATGAAGTGGAAGTAGACGTAAGAGGCAGAAGAGTTCCTGCCGTCATGACAGGTTCGGTTTTCTATAAACGCGGATAAAAAGAATTATTTCAGGAGGATGAAACAATGGCACTTTTATTTTCAAAGACACATGAATGGGTAAACATGATCGATGACACTACAGCAACCATCGGTATTTCAGATTATGCTCAGAACGAGCTGGGCGGACTGGTATTCGTAAACCTTCCCGAACAGGGAGATGACGTTATCATGGGAGAGCCTTTCGCAGACGTTGAGTCCGTCAAGGCAGTATCCGACATCTATTCCCCTGTGACAGGGACAGTTGCTGAGATCAACGAGGAACTTCTGGATGCTCCCGAAATGATCAACGATGCGCCCTACGATGCGTGGTTCGTAAAGGTGGAGGACATCACAGACAAGGAAGACCTCATGACTGAGGAAGAATACAAGGCGTTCTGCGAGGCAGAGCAGGCTTAAGCATTCCTGATCACAGACAGAATCGAGGTGAGATAAATGGGCTCTTACGTACCCAATACATTGAAAGAGCGGGAGGAGATGCTCAGGGAAGCGGGATATTCTTCATTTGATGATATGTTCAGCTGCATTCCCGAAGAGGTCCGACTCAAAGAGCCTCTCGATCTTCCGCATGGCTTGAGCGAGATGGAAGTCGCCCGTAAGATGGAAGAACTTGCTGACAAGAACGTGGTGTTCAAAAGCATTTTCCGCGGCGCCGGCGCATACGATCATTTCATCCCCTCAATCGTTAACAGCGTAATATCAAAGGAGGAATTCCTTACGGCCTATACCCCCTACCAGGCGGAGATAAGCCAGGGAATACTCCAGTCAATATTCGAGTTCCAGACCATGATCTGTGAACTCACCGGAATGGACGTCGCGAATGCATCCCACTACGACGGGGCGACAGCAGCGGCCGAGACCATTCCCATGTGCGTGGACAGGAAGCATAAGACAGCTTACGTTTCCGCAGCCGCGCATCCCGGAGTAGTTAAGGTCATGCAGACCTACTGCTTCGGTTCAGGCACCAGACTCGTGGTCATCCCCTCAAAGGACGGAGTGACCGACATGGACGTACTCAGGGATGCTCTCGAAAAGGATCCTGAAGCTGCCTGCTTCTATCTTCAGCAGCCCAACTTCTACGGAAACTTTGAAGACGCTGAGGCTATCGGTGAACTGGTTCATGCTCATGGGGCCAAGTTCGTCATGGGAGTAAATCCCATAGCCCTCGCCATCATGAAAACGCCGAGAGAGTGCGGTGCTGATATCGCAGTCGGAGACGGCCAGCCTCTTGGCATGCCCATCTCATACGGCGGACCTTACGTGGGCTTCATGGCGACCACTTCCGCTATGATGCGTAAGCTTCCCGGAAGGATCGTGGGAGAGACAAAGGATGACGACGGAAACCGCGCCTACGTCCTGACCCTTCAGGCAAGGGAGCAGCATATCCGCCGTGAAAAGGCAAGTTCCAACATCTGCTCCAACCAGGATCTCTGTGCCCTGACAGCATCCGTCTACATGGCTTCCATGGGAGCAAAAGGAATGGCTGAGGCTGCACGTCAGTCCATGTCAAAGGCACATTATCTGAGAGAAGGTTTGAAACAAGCGGGTTACTACCCTGTATTCCATAAAGACTTCTTCAACGAGTTCGTGACCAAGTGCCCTGTTGACGATGAGAAGTTAATGGACGCCCTGGCTGATGCCGGCATCCTTGGAGGCCTCCCTATCGCCGACGGAAGCATCCTCTGGTGCGTGACGGAAAAGAATACCAAAGAAGACATGGATAAACTGATTTCCATTGCCAAAGAAATTCTGGGGAAAGGAGGTCTGAGCTATGAATCTAATATTTGAGACAGGAAAAGAAGGCCGCGGCCTGTCCCTTCTTCCGAAGTGTGACGTGCCGGAAACCGACCTTCCCGAAAGCATGAAGCGGGAAACTCCCCTCCACCTTCCGGAACTCTCTGAAAACGAGATATCCAGGCATTACACGAAGCTGGCTCAGCGCACTCACGGTGTGAACAACGGCTTCTATCCCCTCGGATCCTGTACCATGAAGTACAATCCCAAGGTCAATGAATATGCAGCATCCTTAAAGGGTTTCACCAGACTCCATCCTCTTCAGGAAGAAAAGCATGCTCAGGGTGCCCTTGAAGTCATACAGATGACAGAGAACAGCCTGTCGGAGATCCTGGGCATGGATGCCTTTACGCTCCAGCCCGCAGCAGGTGCTCACGGAGAGTTCACCGGACTTCTCCTCATAAAGAGTTACCATACCGACAGGGGCGACACCAAGCGTACCAAGATCATCGTTCCCGACTCAGCTCACGGCACCAATCCCGCTTCAGCTGCTATGTGCGGATATGAAGTGGTAAGCATCCCTTCAGCAGAAGACGGCTGCGTGGATCTGGAGGCTCTGAGAAACGCCGTCGGTGAAGATACGGCAGGTCTGATGCTGACCAATCCCAACACCGTGGGCCTCTTCGACAGGAACATCCTGGAGATAACTAAGATCGTTCACGAAGCGGGCGGTCTCTGCTACTATGACGGTGCCAACCTCAACGCCGTAATGGGTCAGGCAAGACCCGGAGACATGGGCTTCGACTGCGTACACGTAAATCTCCATAAGACCTTCTCAACGCCTCACGGCGGCGGCGGTCCCGGTTCAGGCCCTGTAGGCTGCAAATCCTTCCTGGCCGACTTCCTACCCGGTGCAAGGGTCAAGGGAACTCCGGAAGAAGGACTCAGATACGAGGGTGCACCCAAGTCCATGGGACTCGTCAAGGAATTCTACGGCAACTTCCTGGTAGTGGTCAAGGCTCTGGCCTACATCCTTACACTGGGAAGAGAAGGCATTCCCGAAGCTTCCGCCAACGCTGTCCTCAACGCGAACTACATGAGAGTCAAGCTCTCGAAGAAATACCAGATGGCGTACGACACCACCTGCATGCATGAATTCGTTATGGACTTAAGCGAACTGAAGCACAGAACCGGAGTGTCCGCACTGGATATCGCAAAGGGTCTTCTGGACTACGGCATCCATCCGCCTACAATGTACTTCCCTCTCATCGTCCATGAAGCTCTCATGGTAGAGCCCTGCGAAACGGAACCGAGAGAAGTCATGGACGAGGCGGTGAACGCCCTTCTTGAACTCTACGATACAGCAGAGAAGGATCCTGAGTATCTCCACGGAGCTCCACACAAGGCTGTCATCGGACGTCCCGATGAGCTGGGAGCCGCAAGGAACCCTGTGGTAAGATACACCTTTGAAGACTAAAGAAACAGACAGATAAAAGATAAAATGCAGGGGCATTGCCATATACCTCCGGTGACCGCTTGCGCTGCGTCCTCGCGCAACGGTGCTAAGCTCTGGCTGCGCTTAAAGCTTGCCACTCGCTAAGTACCGGCGCTGTGAATGCTCGCCTCTGGTATATGGCTGTCCCTGCATCGTATTCTTTTCTGTCTGTATATAGGTATTAAAAATGGAAAAATTTGATCTTATTATAATAGGCGGAGGCCCCGGCGGCTACGAAGCTGCTCTTGAGGCATCCAAAAAATACAGCATGAAGGTGGCTCTCGTGGAGAACCGCGAACTGGGCGGTACCTGCTTAAACCGCGGCTGCATCCCAACCAAGACCCTCCTTCATTCTGCAGAGATGCTTTATGAACTGAAGGCCCAGGGCGAGACCATAGGTCTTAAGGACTTCAGAGCTGTATCCTGCGACATGGCCGCTCTCAACAAAAGAAAGAACGACGTCGTATCCCAGCTGGTATCAGGGATAGGCTCCCTGATGAAAGCGGGCAAGATCGCCGTTTACAGAGGGACCGGCACGATCGTTGACAGGGGCCGCGTAAACGTTTCTCTTGAGGACGGCGCTAATGAAGAACTGGAAGCTGATAACATTATGATCGCCACGGGTTCTGTGCCGGCGATCCCTCCCATCCCGGGAGCGGATTCTTCTAAGGTCATCACCAGCGATGAACTTCTGGACCTGGATCACCCCGTTGGTGAACTGATCATAATCGGAGGCGGCGTCATAGGCTGTGAATTCGCATCCGTCTTCAGTGCTCTCGGAACCAAGGTCACGATCATTGAGGCTCTTCCGTCAATTATCGCCAATCTGGATAAGGAACTGGGACGCAGTCTCAGCATGATTTTTAAGAAGAGCCGCGGGATCGACATCCACACGGGCGCTATGGTCACCTCCATCAGAGAAGAAGGCGATAAGGTAGTCTGCTGCTATACTGAAAAGGATAACGAGTGCGAGATACCCGGAGACCTCATCCTGATGTCCGTGGGAAGAAGAGCCTATACGGAAGGTCTCTTCTCTGAAGAGTCTTCAGATGCGGTAAAGACCATGGAAACAGACCGCGGAAAGATAATCGTAAATGAACGATATGAGACGAATATCCCCGGTATCTATGCCATCGGCGATGTTATCGGCGGTATCCAGCTTGCCCACGTGGCTACTGCGGAAGGGAGATGCGCCGTGGCATATATGAACGGAGACTCTGCGCCTGTGGATGTTAAATGTATCCCTTCCTGCATCTACACGAGCCCCGAGATCGCATCCGTCGGCCTCACCGCTGACGAAGCCAAGGAGCAGGGGCTTGATGTAATCTCTAAAAAATATCCCATGTCCGCAAACGGCAAGACCGTGCTTTCGCTTCAGGAGCGTGGCTTCATCAAAGTTATCGCAGACAGGGAGACCGGAAAAGTCCTGGGTGCCCAGATGATGTGCGCCAGGGCCACCGACATGATAAGCCAGTTCGCTCAGGCTGTCGTAAACGGCCTGACTCTGGACGATATGAGCAGGATCATCTACCCTCACCCGACATTCTCTGAAGGAATAGGTGAAGCGGTAAAATAACCTAACAGAAAAGCTGCCTTTCGGCAGCTTTTTTATTTGCTCATTCCCGACAGGTAGTCGATGAACTGCTGGGCGGTCCTTCCGGACATGCCTCCGTGGGTCATCTCCCACTTGTTGGCCTGATCCAAAAGTTCCTCTTCAGAAAGCTTTATCTCAGGATACCTTGAAGCCAGTTCCTTCACGATGCGGAAGTACTCCTTCTGGGCAGGCGTGGAAAAATTGATGGTGACTCCGAATCTGGCCACCAGCGACAACTTCTCTTCCACAGTATCCGAGTGATGTTTCTCCAGATCCAGATCGTGCTGATCGTTCCAGGTCTCCTTGATCAGGTGACGGCGGTTGGAGGTGGCGTAGATAAGCACATTGTCCGGTCTTGTTTCAAGTCCGCCCTCTATCACGGCCTTAAGATACTTGTATTCTATCTCGAAATCCTCGAATGACAGATCGTCCATGTAAATGATGAACCTGTAGTTCCTGTTCTTGATTCCGGAGATCACGGCTGCAAGGTCTTTGAACTCATGCTTGTAGATCTCGATCATCCTGAGTCCCTCATCGTAATACTCATTTATCAGAGCCTTGATGGATGTGGACTTGCCGGTGCCGGCATCTCCGAAGAGAAGACAGTTATTTGCCCGACGGCCGCTTACGAAGGCTTCGGTATTATCTCTTAAGCGTTTCTTCTGTATCTCATACCCCACAAGGTCGTCCAGCATCACGTTATCGGTGTTGTTTATGGGTATGAATTCCAGGTCCTCCCCTTCTTCATGCTTTATTCTGAAAGCCCTGTTCAGGCCGAACATTCCCACGCCGTACTGCTTGTAAAAACCCGTGAGGATTTCAAATGCTCCGTCTTCATCTTCCGGGTCAAGCGCAGCCAGTCTGTCACTTATGTCCCTCACCTTTTCGCTGACGTTAAGGTTATACATCTGCTTTTTCTTGGGGATGGAATGGTAATTCGTGATAACTGAAAAACAATCGATCTCCAGATACTCTTCCAGCGGCCCGAAGTCATAATGCATAAGCTTCAGAAAGATGCCGAAATCCGATTTCGCGAAACCGTTTACGGATCCTTCGCTGGCTCCCACCTTCTCGCAGGTAAGGGTGAAGGGATTCTCGTTGGTGATCAGCAGGAATGTAAGATAATCTCTCCACAGGTTTTTGTCAAATCCATAGTCTGTGCCGAGATCCAGCAGCCTTCTCACTTCTCCGTAAGATCTCAGGACCAGCCCGTCCAGCTTCGTCCCCTTATAGCTTCCGGAAGTATTCTGAAGCGCCTCTGTTTCTCTTACTATCTCACAAACGTTATTCAGTATGCTGTTTTCTCCGAAATTACGGAACATTACCAGCTTTGATATTTCCCTATACATATTGTCCTCCCGAAAGATGCCTGAATTTCACATATTTTCGACTATTTTACCACCAAAACGCGATAATCTCAATATATATAACTTTTTTCAACCTTGCTTCAATCTTTTATGGTATAATTCCTTTCAAGAGGTAATAAATATGAAGATTTTACTTGCAGAAGACGAAAAAAGAATGGCTCAGGCTCTTAAGGAGCTTCTGAAGCAGGAAAACTATGAGGTGGATCACTTTGAGGACGGGCTGTCAGCGCTGGATGCCATCGAAGGCGACGTTTACGACATGATAATCCTGGACGTTATGATGCCCGGGATGAACGGCTTCCAGGTCGCAAAGAATGCCCGTGCAAAGGGCATCAAGGCCCCAATACTCATGCTCACCGCCAAGGGTGAAGTTGACGACAAGGTCACGGGCCTCGATTCCGGAGCAGACGACTATCTCACCAAGCCCTTTATGGCAAAGGAACTCCTGGCCAGGATCAGGGCTCTTCTCAGGAGGAATTACGATTCCCAGGACGGTATCCTTTCCTTCGGAGACATAACCCTGAACACCAACTCCGCCACCCTGACCTCTTCAGAGAACGGTCAGAGCATAAGACTGAGCGATAAAGAATTCCGCATACTTGAATACATGATAGCCAACAAAGGCAGCATCCTCACCAGGGAGCAGCTCGCCTTAAAGATCTGGGGCTATGATAACGAAGCCGAGTACAACAACGTTGAGGTGTACATGTCCTTCACCAGAAAAAAGCTGGCCTTCATACATGCGAAGACACAGATAAAAGCCGTCCGCGGCATAGGTTACGAGCTGAGGTGCGATGATGTTTAAACGTACGCGTATCAGGATAATAGGAGCGATAATGGCAGCGCTCCTGATGTTCCTTCTGATCGCCATCGGAGTCATCTACGCTTCCAGTTTCCACGAGATCCAGACCCAGAACAAAGAACTCCTGGAGCAGTTCAGCGAAAGGTTCGAACTTATGGAAAACACCATGTCGCCTGAAGAAGACGTGCAGTTCGGCGGTCCTCCCGGAGAATACGGCTACTACGTCCTTTTGAACAACGATGACGACTATGATGATACTGATGATTATGATCAGGACGATGCCGAAATGCCGGATCCCGGAATGGGTCCCGGAGAATTCGACAGAAGGGACAAACACGCCTTTGAGCTGTCCACTTTCTACTTCGTAGCGGTAGCGGATTCCGGTGAGATCCTGGCAGTGGATTCCGGTAACGGCGACCTCTTCGATAACGAGGAGCTTACGGAAATGGCTCTGGACATACTGGAGGACGGTTCCGAAGAGGGAACGGAAGACGGTCTGATCTATCTGGTGGATGACAAGGATGACTATACCCTGGTCTCCTTCATGGATAATTCCGTTGCAAGGAACAACATGACCACCCTTCTCAAGAATACCTTCATATCCTTCGGTATCTCCGTGGTGGTGGTCTTCCTTCTGGCTCTCATCCTCTCGAAGAAGATAATCGAACCTTTGGAAGAAAACGATAAGCGTCAGAAACAGTTCGTATCTGATGCAGGCCATGAGCTTAAGACTCCTCTTGCTGTAATGAGCGCCAACTGCGAACTTCTCTCCAAGGAAGTGGGACCTAATCAGTGGCTGGACAATATCCAGTACGAGAACCAGCGAATGAACACCCTGGTCAAGGATCTTCTGGACCTGTCCCGCGCTGAGAATGGGGCTCTTCAGGAGGAGACTGTGGATCTTTCCAACCTGGTTATCGGCGAATCCCTTCCTTTCGAAAGCATAGCCTTCGAGCAGGGTCTGATGCTGGAGTCAGACGTCAGGGACGGCATCACCACCAAGGGAAATCCCACACAGCTCAGGCAGCTCACAGCGATCCTTATCGATAACGCAATCTCCCATTCGGAAGGCGGTGACAAGGTGGAGCTGAGCCTCACTTCGGACAGCAAGACCGCCCATCTCAAAGTCACCAACTCAGGAAAGGAGATCCCTTCCGACAAGCAGGCTCTCATATTCGAGAGGTTCTATCGGGTGGATGAAGCCAGGACTGAAGACGGCGGAAACCACTACGGCCTCGGCCTTGCCATAGCCAAGGCCATAACACAGGCCCACGGCGGCAAGATCGGCGTGGAATGCAGCGATGGCAAGGTCACCTTCAAGGCTGACATACCTTTGAGATAATAACTATAATATATACTTCACGGGGCTTATGTTTTTTGCATAAGCCCTTGAATTTAGGGTAGCAAGAGAATATAATATTTAAGGATTTTTTATTATGAAACTAAAGGAGACGCATCCATGTTCAAAGAAGCTTTAAGACCCGTTTGGGCAGAAATAAACCTTACCGACCTTGAATACAATATCGACCGCATCAAGGAAAAGATCGGCGACTCCAAACTCATCGGAGTCATCAAGGCCGATGCTTACGGCCATGGCGCCATTAAGTATGCGCAGATCCTTCAGAAGAAAGGCTGCGAGATCTTCGCCATCGCTACCCTTCAGGAGGCCATAACCCTGAGAGAAGCGGGATTCAAGGAAGACATCATCATGCTGGGTCTGGTTCCGGACATGTATGCGGATACCGTTGTTAAATACGACATCATCCCTGCAGTCTGCGACTCCAATAACGTCAAGGCCTTCGACGACGAAGCCCATCGTCAGGGCAAGGTGTGCAAGGTCATCATCGTGGCAGATACCGGAATGGGCAGGATCGGATATCAGGCTGACGATATTCCCACAGCTCTCGCTGACATCAGGAAGATCAACGAACTTCCCAACACCAAGATCATGGGTATCTTCTCACACATGTCCACTGCAGACGCATATGACAAGACCTATTCACACGGTCAGGAAGAGAAGTTCAACAAGCTCTGCGACGCTATCCTCGCCGCAGGCATCAGACTTCCCATCAAGACCCTTGCAAACTCAGCATCCATCATGGAGATCCCTTCCGTACACTTCGATGCATGCCGTGCAGGCATCATCCTTTACGGACTCTATCCTTCAAACGAGGTAGACAGGAAGCAGCTCGACCTGAAGCCCGTCATGTCCGTCAAGGCAAACAT
Organism: Anaerovoracaceae bacterium; assembly: GCA_045545455.1. Lineage (GTDB taxonomy): Bacteria > Bacillota > Clostridia > Peptostreptococcales > Anaerovoracaceae > RUG754. Next base: position 16,782 of record JAZQAY010000047.1, read on the forward strand.
CGTTCACCTCAAGGAAGTTGGAGTTGGCTTCTCCGTAGGATATGGACGCAAGTTCATCTCAGAGCGTCCTTCCAAGATCGCTACCCTTGCTCTCGGATATGCAGACGGATATCCCCGTCCTTATTCCAAGTACGGCAAGGTCATCGTTAACGGCGTCGTATGCCCCATCGCAGGAAACATCTGCATGGACCAGTGCATGGTAGACGTAACTGACGTTCCCGAAGTACACGTCGGAGATGAAGTTATCGTTATGGGTTCCGACGGAGTGAACACCGTTTCCGCTGATTATATTGCAGAGATGACCGGAACAATCAACTACGAGATCACCTGTGCCTTCGGTCAGAGACTTCCCAAGGTGTACGTAAGATAATCTGAGAGTTCTAAGGTTTGACCGGCGCGGTCCGCTCAGGAACTCTCCGGATCGAACAGAATATATAGATGAGCTATAAATCAAGTAAACTCAAAAGAATAAATACTAACAACATGCCGGGGGCCATAAGGGCTCTCGGCAATTTAAAATACCGGATAATCCTGGAGGGCATACTGGTCGGGCTTCTGGTAGGGATCGTCATTTCCCTTTTCAGATACTCCCTCTCACAGATGGATGTTATCAGAAATATCATAGTGGGCCTGGCAGATGCGGAAGAGGGTACCGGCCTCTCATGGTTCGCAGAACACCGGTGGATCGGTCTTGTGATACTGGGTGTCTTTGCTTTTCTGGTGTCGTACTTCGTATATAAAGAGCCCTACATCTCAGGCTCCGGCATCCCCCAGGTAAAGGGTGAACTCATGGGCAGGATCCATACGGACTGGCTCAGAGTGCTTTTGCTCAAATTCTTCGGAGGGATCATGGCCATAAGCTCAGGTCTGGCTCTGGGACGCGAAGGCCCCAGCATCCAGCTTGGCGGCATGGTGGGAAAAGGCTTTTCAAGGCTTTCAGGCCGTCTGAAATCCGAGGAACGGATGCTTATCTCCGCGGGATCAGGCGCAGGACTCGCCGCAGCCTTCGGAGCACCCCTGGCGGGAGTGGTCTTCGTCCTGGAGGAGCTGAGAAAAGATTTCGACCCCAAAGTACTTCTGTCCACTATGGCCGCATCGGTCACTTCCGAATATGTGGCCTCCTTCGTCTTCGGGCTCGACCCCGTGTTCACGGTATTCGCCCTCAGCAAACCCACTCTGAACGATTACTGGATGATCCTCATCCTGGGCGTTTTACTGGGAGCGATAGGTGTGCTCTACAACAAAGCCATCGCCCTCTCCCAGGACCTTCAGGGAAAGATAAGACCCGCATGGCTCAAAGCCCTGATCGCCTGCATCATGGTAGTCATCATGGCTAAGCTTTATCCCGTATGCCTGGGTTCCGGCCACAGCTTGGTGGAGGATACCGGCTTCGGTCTGTATTCTGCTGAAGCGATCGTACTTCTTTTGGCCGTGAGGTTCATCTATTCGGTCTACAGCTTCGGTACAGGCGCCCCCGGCGGCATCTTCCTGCCACTTCTGGTACTGGGCGCTCTGGCAGGCGGGGCTTTCACATCGGTGGTAAGCCCGCTGGTGGGACTTCCCGTTGGCAACGAAGCCTTCTACGTGGTTCTTGGCATGGCAGGCCTCTTCGCAGCCATAGTCCGTGCACCCCTTACAGGAATCATACTGATCTCGGAGATGACAGGAACTTTGTCCAGTCTGCTGCCACTGTCTTTAGTGGCTCTGGTCAGCTACCTGACAGCCGAAGCTCTCGGCGGCGAACCCGTATACGACCAGCTTCTGGAGAGGATACTGAACAGGAGATGATGTGCGCTGATTCTTACGGGAATAAGACGGATCATCACCCCGGAAATATCATTTACGCGTGTTATTTACAAAAGTCAAATGATGCGCGTAATTTTTTTGCTATTACGCGTACTTCCCTTGATTTCGCAAAATATGCGCGTAAAACTCTCTCGCAGTTTCGGGCGTTTAAAGCATTTCGTGATTTTTCTATAACGCCGATTCTTCTCGGAGGGTTTCGCGGCATATCCCCAGCTGACCTTCCGCAGTGCCGGTACTTAACGAAGGCAAGTGAAAACGCAGCCTGAGTTTAGCACCGCTGCACGAGGACAAAGCGCGAGCGGGTCAGGTGGGGATAATGCCCGAAACCCTATTGGGCATCGTGTTTTTTTGGTGAAACATAAGGCCAATTTGTTGACTTTGTATACAAGAAATAGTAAAATTTTAAATGTATGATTATGTTATTTTTCAAGCGTGTCGGGTGACAGCATCCGGCATGTCCGAAATACCGAATTATATGTAATAGCAAATTTTTAAGGAGGCAAATTGTTATGAAAACCGAAATGACTCCGGCAACTGAAGAGAAGCTCATCGCTTTTGTCGCATGTGCCGGAAGCGCTGCAGGAAAAGCACGTTTCGCAAACTGTGCATCCTGCAAGGAAGCTTGTGAGTCCGGTTTCCAGAGGGGCGAATGCAAGAGCGGATGCGTAGGCGTCGGTTCCTGTATCGAGTCCTGTAAGGAAGGGGCTATGAAGCTTGTCGACGGTAAGATCGTCATCGACCGTGAGAAATGCAACGGCTGCGGCGATTGTGCCAAAGAGGATGTTTGCCCTCAGCATCTGATCAAGATGATCCCTGCTGATGCAACGAACTTCATCCCTTGTTCATCCACAGAAGAGGACGAACAGGTCGTAAGAGCTACCTGCGGATATGGATGCATCTCCTGCGGAGCCTGCGAACAGAACTGCCCTGAAAACGCTGTACATATCGTAAACAACCACGCCGTTATCGACTACGACAAGTGTGTTGGCTGCGTAGCATGTACCGTTAAGTGCAAAAAGAAGATCGTCGTAGATACTCTCCACGATCTTACAGCTCTCAAGTCCACCGTGGCATTCGTTAAGTGCTCCGGAGACGGAAGAACAAACTATAAGCTTCAGCAGATGGGAATCACTTCCTGTGACGAAGCTGCCAAGCTTGACCTCAAAGCTCTCAACCTTTGCCACACCGGATGCTTCGGCTGCGGTAAGTGCACAGAGGTTTGCCGTTACGACGCTATCCACGTTGAAAACGGAATCGCCAAGGTCGATCCCGATAAGTGCGTAGGCTGCAAGGACTGCACATTCGCCTGCCCTCAGCACCTCATCACTATCGTACCTTACAAGGGACAGAAAATGGTTGCATGTTCATCTGAAGATGACTGCGCTACCAAGGCTCAGGTCTGCGGAACAGGCTGCCTTGGCTGCGAAGACTGCAAGGCCAACTGCCCTAACCTGGCAATCTATGCCGACGGTACTCACACAGTTATCGATCCCGAGCTTTGTGAAGACTGCCATGTATGTCAATATGTATGCCCGAGAAACGTAATCAAAGAACAGGTAGTTCCTGAATACATCTTTGCTCAGCGTGAAGCTCTTGGCATCAGGGAAGGAGAATAAACATGAGAAAATTAAAGACTATGGACGGAAACGCCGCTGCCGCTCATGTTGCATATGCGTTCTCTGAGGTTGCAGCGATCTATCCCATCACTCCATCCTCACCTATGGCCGAAAACATGGACGACTGGGCTGCCCAGGACAGAGTAAACATCTTTGGTGAAAAAGTTAAGATCGTAGAGATGCAGTCCGAAGCAGGTGCTGCAGGTGCTGTTCACGGCGCTATCGCTGCCGGAGCTCTTACCTCCACCTTCACAGCTTCACAGGGTCTGCTCCTCATGATCCCTAACATGTACAAACTTGCCGGTGAGCAGACACCTACCGTATTCCACGTAGCTGCCCGCTGCGTTGCTACCCACGCTCTTAACATCTTCGGAGATCACTCCGACGTTATGGGCTGCCGTCAGACAGGATTCGGCATGATCGCATCCAACTCTGTACAGCAGGCTATGGACTTAGCAGCAGTTGCTCACCTTTCAGCGATCGCAGGTCACGTACCTATGCTCCACTTCTTCGACGGATTCAGAACATCCCACGAACAGCAGAAGATCGAAGTATGGGACTACGACGATCTGAAGGAAATGGTTGACTGGGATGCTCTCAAGGCATTCAAGGACAACGCCCTTCATCCCAATCATCCTCATACCATGGGTTCCGCAGAGCAGCCGGAAACATTCTTCCAGCACAGAGAAGCCTGCAACCAGGTATACCTCGACACTCCTGATCTCGTAAACGAGTACATGGAGAAAGTAAACGCTAAGATCGGCACCAACTACAAGCCTTTCAATTACTATGGAGCAGAAGATGCTACAGAAGTAATGGTTGCCATGGGTTCCATCTGCGAATGCGCAGAGGAAGTTATTGACTGGCTCAACGCTCAGGGCAAGAAGGTAGGTATCGTAGAAGTTCACCTTTACAGACCCTGGTCCACCAAGTATCTCCTCAACGTTCTTCCCAAGACAGTGAAGAAGATCGCTGTTCTTGACAGAACCAAGGAACCCGGCGGACTCGGCGAACCTCTTTTCCTTGATATCGTTGCCGCTCTCAGAGGAACAGAATTCGAGAAGTGCTCCATCTGCGGCGGACGTTACGGCCTCGGTTCCAAGGACGTACAGCCCGGTGACGTGCTTGCAGTTTATGAAAACCTTTGGAGTGACGAACCCAAGAAGGAATTCACTCTTTCAATCTTTGATGACGTTACCAATCTTTCCATCCACGGATCCTGCAATCCTGACGTTGCTCCTAAGGGAACCAAGGCCTGCAAGTTCTGGGGACTCGGTGCTGACGGTACAGTCGGTGCCAACAAGAACTCCGTCAAGATCATCGGTGACCATACTGATATGAAGGCTCAGGCTTACTTCCAGTATGACTCCAAGAAGTCCGGCGGCGTTACCATTTCCCACTTAAGATTCGGTGATGAACCCATCAAGTCAACATACTACGTAAAGCAGGCTGACTTCGTTGCATGCCACAACTCATCCTACCTTTACAAGTATGAAATGGTACAGGACGTTAAGCCCGGCGGATACTTCCTTCTCAACTGCGTATGGAACGACGAAGAGCTGGAAGAACACCTTCCTAACAGAGTTAAGAAGTACATCGCACAGAATGACGTTAAGTTCTACACCTGCGACGCTGTAACTCTCGCCAAGGAGATCGGCCTCGGTGCCAGACGTACCAACTCCATCCTTCAGGCTGCATTCTTCAAGCTGGCCGATATCATTCCTATCGACAAGGCTGAGCAGTACATGAAGGACGCTATCAAGAAGACCTATGGACGTAAGGGTCAGGACATCGTAGACATGAACTGCAAGGCAGTTGATGCAGGTCTCAACCACATCCATAAGGTAGAGGTTCCGGAAGCATGGAAGGATCTTCCTGATGATCCCGCTCCCGAGAAGCTCGTAGGACGCGATCAGGTACACACAGACTTCCTGAACGACATCCTCATCCCTACAGGAAACCTTACCGCAGACAACGTACCCGTTTCCAAGTTCGTATCAACTGCAAACGGCATGATGCCTGCAGGTACAGCAGCATATGAGAAGCGCGGCATCGCAGCTGATCTTCCTCACTGGAATCCCAAGAACTGCATGCAGTGCAACTGGTGCTCCATCGTATGTCCTCACGGCGTAGTTCGTCCTTTCGTTCTTACAGCTGAAGAAGCAGCAGACGTTAAGAACTACATGGGATGTGACGACAACTGCAAGGGCATCCAGCCTATGAAGGGTGTTAAGGACAAACAGTTTACACTCGGCTGGTCACTTATGGACTGCACAGGCTGCGGATCCTGCGCAGAAGTATGTCCTGCAAGGAACAAGGCCATCGAGATGGCTCCTACAGAGGACGACTTCATGCACAACTCACAAAAGAAGTTCGATTATCTGTATAAGAACATCGACGAAAAGGAAGTTCCTTTCAAGGAAGACACCGTCAAGGGATCTCAGTTCAAGACTCCTCTCATGGAATTCTCAGGCGCTTGCCCTGGATGCGGAGAATCCCCTTACGCTAAACTTATCACTCAGCTCTTCGGAGACAGAATGTTCATCGCAAACGCTACAGGATGCTCCTCCATCTGGGGTGCTTCCGCTCCTGCAACTCCTTATACAGTAAATAAGGAAGGCAGAGGTCCTGCATGGGCTAACTCCCTCTTCGAGGATAACGCTGAATTCGGTTTCGGTATGGCTACATCCATGAAGGCCAGAAGAAACGAAATGAAGTCCGCAGTCGAGAGATTTGCTGAAGCTCACCCCGACAAGTGGGAAGCTAAGGCATGGCTCGCCACAATGAACGATGCAGACAAGTGCAGGCTCACAGGCGACAACCTCGTTAAGGCATGCGAAGGACTCGACGATGCTGACGCCAAGTACATCGTTGACAATCAGGATATGCTGATCAAGCCTTCAATGTGGATCTTCGGCGGAGACGGCTGGGCATATGATATCGGCTACGGCGGCGTAGACCACGTACTCGCTTCCGGCGAAAACGTAAACGTCATGGTATTCGATACCGAGGTTTACTCCAATACAGGCGGACAGTCCTCCAAAGCTACTCCTATCGGTGCAGTTGCCAAGTTCGCAGCAGCCGGTAAGGAAGTAAAGAAAAAAGACCTTGCTCAGATCGCTATGGCTTACGGTTACGTATATGTAGCTCAGATCGCTATGGGTGCTAACCCCGAACACACAGTAAGGGCCATCAAGGAAGCTGGAGCTTACGACGGACCTTCCCTGATCATCGGAGAT